>VSNQ01000087.1:3577-21049 GCA_009774395.1 Lachnospiraceae bacterium | reverse complement strand
TACCCGCACCAATAATGGCAAATGTTGCCGCTGTCAATTTTAAAATGTCTTTTTGTTTCATAGTGAAACTCCTTTCTGATTTGTTTTATTAATTTGTTTTGATAAATACACTATAAAACCTCTCTGTATCAGAAAAATATCAATGTTGTTGCGGACTTGTAAAATATTACATTTTTCTAGTAAATAGTTGTCATTGCACAGGAAAAGACAGTTTCACAATTGTTCCTACTCCCAGTTCAGAAATAAATGACATATCTGCATGATGAATCTGTATAATCCTTTCGCAGATAGCAAGCCCCAGCCCTGCCCCGCCAGCAGCGCGGCTTCGCGCCTTATCAACACGATAAAAAGCCTCTTTTATATGTGATAACTGCTCTTCTTCGATACCAGTCCCATGATCCTCAACTTCAATTACAATAGCCGCTTCCTCTGAATATGCAGAGATACGAATTTCATCTTCCTGCCGGCTTGCCTTAATTGCATTATCAATCAGGTTATTGGTCAGTATCAAAAGCTGTTCCATATGTCCTCTGATAACGTAATTTTGATGCAAAATATAAGTCAGCTTTATTTTCTTTTCTGATGCCCTCACGTGCATAACCTTTTCCGACTCCGCAAAAAGTTCTTTCACAGAACAGTTACTATCTTTTATTTCATCCCTGCGGAGCAATGCCATATCAAGAAGCTGATACGCCATGTTTTGAAGTCTGCTGCATTCCGACATAATAAACTGTGTACATTCATAACGTTCTTCTTCTGACACAAGTGCTTTTTGAATATACTCTGCATATCCATAAATCGCAGTCAGTGGAATCCGCAGTTCATGGGAAAAATTATCAATAAACTGCTGTTTCTGCTCTGAGGCTTCCTCAAGCTGCTTAATTTGATTTTCTATTTGTTCTGCCATAAGATTAAAATTGTGTGCCACACTGGAAATTTCATCCCTTCCACGAACCGGAATCCTACTGCTGTAGTTCCCATTTGCAATCTTTGCAGATGCACTGGAAATCTGTCTTAATGGGCGAAAAATAATATTCAGGAACTGAAACAGGAAAAATGACATCAGAAGAATTACTGCAGTGCCTGTTAAAAAAAGAATGTTTTTCGTATGACGCCATGACTGGACGGTTCCGCCCAAATTCCCAATATACATCAATCCGTAATCCTGCCACGGAGCTGGGAAGCTACCATAAACGCACAGAACAGGACAGTTTCCATTTTGCATATAAACAAGCCTTTCCTGACTGTAACCTGTATCTAGTGGAAAAATCATGTTTTCCTGCGATGCAAATGCAGGACTTTCATAAATCCATTCCCCTGAAAAAGACACTGCAAGTCCGTTTCCCTTTCCTTGCAGATACCGCGAATACAAGCGCATCAGGCTATCTATATTTTCCTCCACATGATTTCCCCTCTGCTCCAATGCCTGCATATCTCCTAGCAGAGAAGATGCAATGACATAATGCTCTGCCAGACATTTGTCCCTGACAACTGAAAGTTTGTCCCTAAGGATAATGATTGAAACAATGAGAATCAGCGAATTGAGAAACACAATAAATAGAACCAGCGCAGCGAAAAAAATCTTCTTTTTCATTCGTGAACCTCCAATCGGTATCCCAGCTTATACACTGTCCTAATTTGATTTTCCAAATGCAGTTTGTGGCGCAGTCTCTGAATATGGACATCCACGGTACGGGTACCACCATCAAAATCATATCCCCATACCATGTCCAACAGCTTTTCTCTGGAGAGGGCAATATTCCGGTTTCTAATCAGTACCTCCAGCAACTCATATTCCTTGGGTGTACACTCGACGACTGTTCCATTTAGGAAAACCTGGTGACTATCAAAATCGCATTTCAAGTCACCCATCACAAATTCTGATTCCGCTTTTTTTGTCCGTCGCAGTACCGCTTCCACCCTTGCTGCCAGTTCCAGCATCTGAAACGGTTTTGTCAAATAGTCATCTGCCCCCATAGCCAGTCCTTTCAGCTTGTCAGTCAATTCACTTTTCGCTGTCAGAAAAATGACTGGCGTCCCAAGAGTTCTTTCAAACACCTGATAACCGTCCAATCCGGGAAGCATAATATCCAACACAATCAAATCAAACTTTCCATTTTCAAGCAGTGTGGCTGCCGACAATCCATCAAAAGCCTGCGTGCAATGATGCCCTGTAAGACTTAGGTTTCTGCGTATCAATTCATTAATGGACAATTCATCCTCTACAATTAATATTTCAGCCATCTTTTATCAACTCCCTTTCCAAGATAATAAAAGAATACCTCAAAAATGTTTCTAAATTGTAAAATTTTTGCAACCATTTAGCAGCCTGTGCATTTACTGCACTAATCGTAAGAAAATGCAAATTTAAAAAGTCAATATTCATCAGCAAAGATAATGTTGCATGAGGTTTTTCCCATAACTACGAGGGTAAAATTCTTCTGTATCATTATGGACATTAAGAAAGCGTTCATTGCTTTTCTTCCAACAAACGCTTTCCCACCTTAATACCTAACCCGGATAAAGCGGAACCAAAATTTTGCCATTTTGCGCAATATTTCATTCTTAAACGCCTAACTCGGAACGGTATTATATTTCTTACTTTAAAAACTTCTGCTCACTTACTCTACATAAATTTCCTTTGAAATGACAGCCCTGTCCGCAATGCTGCTGTTCATTCCTTCCTGCGCCATCAAAGACCAGTCATCAGGATTGTCAAAAATGTAGACATACAAGGTTTTTATCTCTTTCCCCTGAACAGCAAATACGGCTCTGCCTGCCATTTCCATATCTGGGTGAAGCATTTCCCCATCCTGATTAAAGCAAATTGTAGAGCAGGGCTCATAAGACCACCCAGCATGGACAATTACCTGATATGGAGATACCACTACATCTTCAAGCGTAATATTTCCCTTTTTATCGCCCACTTCAATTGTTTTTACATCTGCTGCGTTTATCTCAAACGGAATGACAATATTCCAGCTGCCATCTGTCCAGTGAGATGCGGATATTTCCTCGCCGTCAAGCATCCTGTCATCATCATAACCAAGACCGTCTACATTTAAGTTCAGTTCGCCGCTGCCTGTATATTTCTCCGCAAGATTTATCTTCAGCATACCTGCAAACGTATGGCTGTCAATCACCTTTCCATCAAACGTATTTTCGAGCCATTCAGGTGAACTTCCATCCACACTCCATGTTCCTCTGATATAAAACCCTGCGGATGTTCGGTTATCCGCAGCGTTCATGCCTGTATAATGTTCTGGAATATGCGTGAAATCTGCATCTTCTGATTCAATATTTACTGTAAGGAATATGGAATATCCATCACAGTAAGCTTCCGATGCGGTTAATGAAATTCCTTTATCAGACACGGTATAGTCCGATGTATCCAGATTTCCCACAGAATCCTCATTTGTCAGGATAGTCTTCTTATCCGAATAGTTTCCGGAATATGTGGCATCATCCTCAACCTCTTCAAAAATCTTTCCAATCAATGGAATCTTTGCTGCAAGTACCGGATTAAAATATCCGAGTCCTGCAATTCCAATAACCGCCGCAGCCACTACAGCAGCCACACATTTTCCTATTTTTCCGAATTTATTCATTTTATCCTTCCTCCTTCTATGTATCCGGATTTCTCTGTCACTTATTTCAGGAGCAAGGGCTTGCTTTAAGATTTGATCCAATTTTTCATCTGTCATATCCTATCGCCTCCAATTTTTCCTTTAACTGTTTCTTTGCTTTCCGCATCCGGCTTTTGACGGTTCCTTCCGGCAGCCCAAGAATCTTAGATATCTCATTTATCTGCATATCTGCTGAATAATACAGATAGATTGGGATTCTGTACTTCTCCGGCAGGGTTTTAACGAATCCCTGAATCATATCTATCTCATTTTGTTTTAATACAATACGTTCCGGGGAAACTTCGTTATCATAATCAGCAAACCCATATCCCTCATCAGACATCTCATCCATACTGTCAATCGGAACCAGTCTCATCCTGTTTGCATATTTTTTCTTCTTATTTTTCCAAAGATAAATTGAAGTGGATAAAGCGTAACTCTTTGTATTCTGCATAGAGTCCAGTCTTTTCTTTTTCTCCAGCAGCTTGAGCATCGTGTCCTGATACAGTTCGTCCCCATTTTCTGCATCCCCTGCTGTCATCCGGCAAAACCGCAGAATATCTTTTCCAAACTTCAGGACAAACCGCTCAAATTCGTCATGATTCATAGCAGCCATCCTCCTTCTTCTTTCAAGTCGACTTGCAAAGATTTGCCCTTGCATGTATATATTGTCATGGCGCTGGAAAAAGTTTTCAAATTCTCAAAAGAATTTTAGCATTTTTATAGTCAAATGAAAACTATGACTGGCATTCCATAATCACAAAGCGTTTATGCTTTACTCTGCAATTCCTTCAAATGTCTAAGTTGTGCTCCGCTTAAAACTTTTGGTTTTCCAATCCTGACAAGTTTTTTGGGCAAAACATAGGTCTTGCTTACTTCTGTCCATGACTTTAGTCTGATTATATCCGAAAATTCTTTATGTAATTTATCCATTTTCCGTATCCAAATTTGTATGAGCCGCAATTTCAATATGCAGGCAGTTCACGCCATAACCAAGAAATGTAGAAGAGGGAAATAGCCTTTGATGCGGTAAAAAAGATGTGATTTCTGATTTGTAGAGATTGGTTCTTACTTTTGGGATTTGCAGCAAGTTGGCGAAATATTTACTTCATCTAAATAGACTGTTCCCCAATCGCACATAGCGTCTAAGATTGGGGCAAGCGTATTGCCGAAGTCTGTTAAAGAATATTCCGTTTTGGGAGGAACGACAGGATAGACTTTTCTGTTTATCAGTCCGTCGTTTTCAAGTTCTCTTAGCTGCTGCGCCAACATTTTGTCAGTTGCTTTGGGTACTAATTTATGCAGCGCACTATACCGCAGGGTTTTACCCATAAGATGCCACAGGATGACCGATTTATATTTCCCGCCAATTAAGTCAATCGTTGCTTCTACGGGACAGTTATAACTGCTTTTGCATTTTATACTCATAGAAATTCTCCTAACTTACTTTTTGGATAGTATATACCTAAAAAGTACATTCTTGCCTTTAAAATTGTTTGCGATATAATTATAGTATAGGGAAACCTAAAATACAAGTTTAACAGGAGGAATACTTATGGAATTTTTAGAAATTGCGAAATCACGTTATTCTGTCCGTGATTACAAAAGCAGAAAGGTAGAGACAGAAAAGCTGGAAAAAATTTTATTTGCTGCCCATGTCGCACCAACGGCTGCAAATTTACAGCCTGTCCGTCTTATTGTTGTGCAGGAGGACGAGGGATTGAACAAAATAGGAAAAGCAGCAAATCTTTATGGAGCGCCTTTGGCAATCATCGTTTGCGCCGAACATACGAAAGCATGGACACGCCCGTTTGATAACAAAAAGACCGTTGATGTAGATGCGTCAATCCTTACAGACCATATGATGCTGGAAGCAACTGAATTGGGGTTAGGTTCTGTATGGATATGCTATTTTAAGCCTGATGTTATCAAACAGGAATTTAGGCTTCCAGATACCCTTGAGCCAATCAATATTTTGGCAATAGGATATGCAGACGGAATCCCTGCTGACCCAGAACGCCATGCTACACAACGTATTTTGTTGGATGAATTAGTCCATTACGAAAAGTTAAACCTTATTGAACATTAGTAGTTCAATAAGTATGAGTATTTGAAACAAATGGGTAGCATGATAACGCCCGAAAAGATAATGAATAGGAGCAGAGCCGATAAACTTGTGGGATTGTTCCACATATTATCGGCTCATTTTATGCTTCCATGTAAGTATGGTATGCCTTTCCCCAATCACATAGCTGCGACAAGATAGAATTAAGGGTTGTCCCTATTTCGCTTAAAGAGTATTCAACTTTAGGAACTGTTCAGAAATTACTTGTGACTAGTACGCCGTATAAATGTTCCTATGCAAATTACTTTGTAATTAGAAGAAAATCGCAGGCATAGGAGGCAAAGGCATAAAGAGCAATGCCTTATGTCAAGATTTTCTGATGCCGCAGATGGACATTTAGACAAGTAATTGTCATAATTAATTTATTAATAGTTCCTTAGGAGGGACTTCTGGAAAAACTTTTCTTACGACGATTCCTTGTTCTTCCAGTTTCCGAAGCTGCTTTGTCAGGCTTGATTCCGTAATGTCACCGATATGCCTGCGAAGCTCTCCAAAGCGGTGTATATCCCGAAAGGTGATGTAATAAATAATTTCAAATTTCCATTTACCGCCTAAAATCTTTGATTTGGTGGAAACTGTTTTGCAGCGTTCAGCAGCCAATGTGCTTTTTTTCATTCCTGCCACTCATTTCTGAAATAGTATAACACATCATTTCTTAAAAATCAATGTACCGTTTTGATATAGGTACTATAAAAAAGTACAGTACTTGTAAAATTATTGTATAAAAGTATAATTAGTATAGACTACAGAAAATACCCTGCGGGTATCCCTGTATGCACAAAAAGAAGCGCAGGAATAAGGAAAGGAGATGTGTTTATGCACTACACAGGAACAATTTGGCGACCGCCGTATGAAGCGGCATCACTTTTGTTAGAGGTAACGGCAGGCTGTACGCATCATAAATGTAAGTTTTGTACTTTGTATAATGATTTGCCGTTCAAATTCAGAATGTCCCCTCTGGAGGATATTGAGGATGATTTACGGGAGATTAAAAGAGCAACGAAAGGTTGGAACAGCGGGCGTACCCGCCGAGTATTTTTGACGGGAGCTAACCCCTTTGTTTTGTCTTATGACAAATTAGCTGCGATTGCAGAGCTAATCCACAAATATCTTCCGTCAGTGAAATCTATTGGCTCGTTTGCAAGGATTACAGATGTTACCCCTAAAACCGATGAGGAGCTTGCTAAACTGCGAGATATGGGATATGACGGTCTGACAATAGGAATAGAAACAGGCGATGATGAAGCCCTGCGGTTTATGAACAAGGGATATACTTCTGCCGACATCATAGAACAATGCCAGAGATTAGATGCAGCAGGCATTCATTACAGTTTTTTCTATTTGGTAAGTATTTCTGGGGCAGGTCGTGGTGAGATTGGGGCAAAATTGACGGCTGATATATGCAATCAGATACACCCTACGCTCATAGGGGCAAATATGCTTACGATTTATCCCGATTCTGAACTTTTTGCAGAAATACAGCGTGGGAACTGGCAGGAAGAAGGAGAAGGTGAAAAATACAAAGAGGTACGGACGCTCATTGAAAATTTGCAGATACCTACTATCTTTGCGGCAATGGGGGCTTCCAATGCGTTCCAGTTTCACGGGCAACTGCCGAAAGACAAGGAAAAGCTGCTGGTATTTCTTGGTGAAATCATTGGAACCGTCAGTGAAGAAGAATTACAGCGGTATAGAAAAAGCGTCTATCATTTGTAAGCGAGGAGGAACATTATGAGAGAAAAGGGACTGCTGATTTGTTTCGTTATGATTGTTATGCTTGTTACAGGATGCGGGAACAAAACAAACGTTCCTGCTCTTGAACTGCCAGATACCGAAGAAATAACTGCGGTTACAGTCATAACCATAGACGGCTTTTCATGCTCATGTTCCGATAGAGAATGGATTGAGCAATTCGTGTCTGTTATTTCATCCGCACAGGCAACAGATAAGGCTGCCATACAAGATTATCCTGTTTCAAATTACTATGGGGAATTTATCATTTTGAATGACGAAGAAGTCATGGAATGTATTTAGGAACTGTTAATAAATTACTCATAACAATTACTTGTCTAAATGCCCATCTGCGGCATCAGAAAACCTTGACATAGCTCGCTATGCCTGCGATTTTCTTCTAATTACAAAGTAATTTGCATAGGAACATTTATACGGCGTACTTGTCACAAGTAATTTCTGAACAGTTCCTTACTATTATGCAAAAGATAGTAGAACTTATATCGAAAAAATATATCAAGGAATATATGAAATCGACATGGATGAATTCAAAGGCTTAATACACAATATGAAATAAAAGGAGTTGATTTTCATGCACTTTACGGGCAGAACTTGGCGACCACCATATGAAGCTCACTCGGTCATCATACAGGCTACCTCTGGCTGCACATATAATAAATGCAAGTTCTGTAGTCTGTATAAAAACGAGTGCTTTCGAATGTCGCCCATTGAGGAATTTGAGGAAGATTTAGTAGAGATAAAAGGCTATCAGCCATATGCAAGAAGAATATTCTGGACAGGGGCAAATCCTTTTGCCATGAGTTACGAGAATCTGAAACTTAGGGCTTTGACCGTAAGGGATTATCTGATTAAATGCCAGACAATGGCTATGTTTGCGAGCATTCGTGATATTAAAAATAAAGAGGTATGGCAGCTTAGAAAGTTAAAGGCAATGGGAATTAATGGACTGAGCATCGGCGTGGAAAGCGGCGATGACGAAACGCTTGCACTTGCAAATAAAGGATATACGGCTGCTGATATTCTGGAACAATGCAGAAAATTAGATGAAGCGGGTATTGAATATTACTTTGTTTATATGACAGGTCTTGCAGGAAAGGATGGCGGATACCGTAATGCAAGGAATAGTGCTGAACTGTTCAGCCAGCTCAATCCGTATTTTGTTTCCGTGGACTCTCTTACGCTTTTCCCAGACACAGAGCTGTACCAGATGGCACAGCAGGGCTTATTTGTCCCTGCTGAAGAAAAGGAGCGTATTCGTGAACTGCAAATGCTAATCAACAACTTAAATATACGCACACATTTATTTGCAAACACAGTTTCAAATTTTACGCCCGTAACGGCGTATCTTCCGTATGACCGTGAAAAGGTCACAAGTGAATTGCAATATGTATTAGATAATACGGATGAAATGGATATGAGGAAGTATAGAAATAATTTAAAATCTTTAGGATAAGCCATGATGCTATCTTAATGCTTGTTCATAATATTTATTGCTAAATATGATTTTGTTAGGAATTGTCAAAAAACACTTGTTAATTTGACGCCGTATAAAGGTTCAGATGCAAAGAAGATAATCACAGGCGCAGCGGGCTACATCAAGATTATCTAATGCCGCAGATGGATATTTTTACAAGTCAAATTGATGAGTTATTTATTGACAGTTCCTTACTAATAAACTTCGAATTAAACTATTAAAAGCTTCAATTTATGGAGAAACAAAATCAGAAAATTTCATAAAAATAGGCTTTGACAAATTGCTGGTTTTCATGCTAAAACAATCTGTACTAACTTAAAGAATCCACGCGTTGTTGAAACAATCCATTTCCCATGTTTTTATCAATTCAATTCATATGTTCTATCTCCTCAACAAGCTAATTTACTGTTTTAAATATAATACCCTATATCTGTGAAAAAATCACTATTGAATCCAATAATAAATTAAGGAGATTGCTTTTTATTATGAAATAAAACTGTGGAATTCCAATTAAAAATATTTTCCATTTGAATTTTGGGGCATAGACAAATTTTGTCCAACCCAATTGTTATAATTAAATTATACAAGCAAAAACATAGAAAAGCAAAACACAACAAATTTGGGAAGGAGGGTAGTGCGAAAAAAGTTACTTTTCACACCATGCCAAAGTAGTGGGAAAGAAAAGCACTTTCGAATTATTGATTGGTATCTGTATAGGGAACGAGGAGGTATAATGATGGGAATAATAGAAGAAGAAACAAAAATATTAGAGTATCTGCTTGACGAGTGCATGTTTGTTTGTGCAGGTTTAGACTACGATGATCTGCAGTTTAGTATTCGCGTAGTACATAAGGCATCCTGTATGGGTGGAATATTTTCGATTTATCGGGGGGATTACACAGGAGATGAAAAAAATATAATTGGTGTTTCCGTTGCGGATGTACAGCGCTGGACAAAGGTGTATGGAGAAAACGTGACACAGGATATGCTGTGTTATGGAATTGCACAGGAAATGTACTTTTTGAAAGAAATCGAAAATTGCTGTATAGCAGATGAAAGCACTAAAAGAATGGCAGGACATGGTGTGTATTATTTAAAGGGAGAATTAGATAATATTGATAATATGCATAACGCCAGTGCAATGTGTGGTATTTTTCGTCAGTTGGAATTGCATAAACAATTAATGATTCCGTCATACACCATTGCAACGGATGCAGACGCATATGCACTTTGTATTTTAGGAATGGAATTGGAATATTATCAAAAGCTGCTAGACAATATTGTTCAGTCTACAGTGAAAGAAATGGTTTTAGTCCCTTCCGAGTATAATACTTTATTAAAAAAGGTAAGAAACGGCGATGTAGGAAGAAAAAATCGTGTTGCATCGCGATTTATGCAGATGCAAAAGGAAGAAGATGTGCCATGCCTTAAGGAGCAAGTTACTGTATGGGCAGAATGCCTTAAGGATACTTGTAATTTCGCATATCTGCCAGTGGAGTCATTGTTCACTCCTCAGTAGAAGCTGTTGCATTAAGGGGGGATATATACAAGTTATTATAATACTGTGTTGTGTTTAACACTATTTCTTGTATAACCAAAGTTTATTGCGACAGATCCTAATAGATAAAAATACCTTGTGACATACAATAGCATTGTGCTATAATAGTGGAAAATTTTATAATTCATTTTAATCAAATGAACAAAGTTAGGAGCATTAAGTTATGAAATCAATTCAATATCCTATAGAACCTCCTGCCCAGCTGCCAAAACCGAAGCTGTCCAACAAAAAATCACCAGACAGTTATGGGTTGTGGATGACACACGATCCAGCAATTTTCCGTGACCCTGTCAGTAAAAATTATTATATATATAGCACAAATGCACAATGTAAGCGGTCAAAAGATTTATTAAATTGGGAGAATCTCGGTAAAATTGTGGAGAAGCCACCACAAGAATCTATTGCATGGACAAAAAGCGTAGCAATATGGGCACCCGATATTGTTAAAGTTGGAAACGAGTACCGTCTATATTGTTCCAATTCTTCATGGGGCGTGCGTCAGTCCTGCATATTTCTTGCGGTTTCGGACTCTCCGGAAGGGCCGTTTATACCGCGCGGCTGCGTGCTTCAGACCACTGATGAAATGCCAGTAAATGCTATTGATGCCAATATTATTGAAGACGCAAAAACTGGCGAACAATATTTACTATATGGTTCATTTTGGGGTGGCTGCCATATACTTTTGTTGGATAAAGAAACGGGGTTTGCAGCGCAGGAGGGTATTGGAACTTGTGTAGCCCGCCGCCCATCATGGACAGATTGCGCTATTGAAGGACCATATATGATATATCATCCAGACACCGATTATTATTACTTGTTTGTTTCGTATGGTTCTCTGAAAAGTGATTACAACATCCGCATTGCGAGAAGCCGAAATATTACAGGCCCGTTCTATGATTTTCATGGAAAAGATATGACAGATACAAATGATTGGGATAATACTACCGGCTTAATGATCTCTTGCGGCTACCGCTGGCTTGACGGTACACCCTATATGGCGCCTGGACATAATTCCGTACTGCTGGATGATGATGGAAAAATGTACTTGGTATCTCATATCCGCGAGATGAATTTCTTGGACGAGCCGGAACCTTCAACTTTACAGATACGGCAGTTATATTTAACACCAGATGAGTGGCTGGTTGCATCTGCGCAGCCTTATGCCGGCGAAGTTTTGCAGAAACTTTCTGATCAGGATATTACAGGATTTTACGAGCGAATTTGTCTGACACCTTCCATTCCGCAGGGAGTGCAGTGTGCACATTCAATCAAACTGCTGCTAAATCACAGCATAGAAAGCGGTTCTGTAAAAGGTACATGGGAATTGATAGGAGAATATATATTGCAGATCCACTATGGTAAACAGACCGAAACACTAATCGCCTCCCCTGCATGGGATTGGGAACGTTCCTGCCCTACAATAATGCTTTCTGGATTAAACGATAATGGAATTTGTACATGGTATAAGAAACGCAAATAAAATAACAAGGCATAAGTTATAGCTATCAAGGGGAAGTCAGAAAATAGATTTCATCACAATAGGATATATCGTAGTGGTTTACATAAACACCGAATTTTCTAATTCCCCTTTTATAGTTTCTTAGAAGCATTTATTTTTCTTTGTAGCTTTTGCTAAAAGAATGCTTAACCTCAATTTCTGTCATTACACCTTTGTCATATTGAAAGTAAATGTAATAATCTCCATTGTTTATGCGATGAGTCTGGGTATCATCATCAACGTCATCATCTAGTATTAGTTCTGGATATAGTTCCTTTAATTCTTCTTGGGTTTTTCCAATTGGATTGAATCCGTTTATGGAAATATCCAAATCTTTTCTGTCATCTTCCAGATGACTAAATTTTACTTCTTCGATTGTACACTGACCAACCATTTTTTCCTCTTTACTGTCATTTACTAAACATAAAGAAGCATAGGAAACATCATCTTTATACAAGTTAAAAGAAGATGTCCATGATTTCTCTGGCAGCTCAAACATCAAGTAGTCTAGCAAATTAATTGTGGTAAATCCGCTTTCATTCAAAGAACTAGGAGTGGTTTCCCCGACCACGATAGCGGTTCCATCAACTAGTAATTCTGGGGGAGTACCTGGATCTTTAGAACAACCTGTTAAAAAAATTACGCCGACAATAAGATAACAAAGTGATAATTTTTTGAAATAGTACATTTTATATATTCCTCCCTGATTTTTGTAGATTAATTTGTGCAGTACAGTAATTTCTATTATATGGATATATGGGATTTTTGTCAAGTTTTATTAAATTCATACCGCAATATCTTATAAACTCATAAAACTGGCATTGGTGTGAATTAATATCATTAACTTAAGCCCATAACATTAAGTGTGAACTGTAACTGTGCTCTAAGATAGGCAGATAATAGTTAAAAAAATTATATTGACATCTTCCCCCACATACATTAAAATAAATAAAACGAAATGCAACATTTTATAATAGAAATACCAACAAACATGACAATGAAAAGGATTAGTACCAATCGGAAGCGTTCAGAGAGAAAGTCAAATGGTGTGAGATTTTTACGCAAAAATTTGGGAACCTACCTTGGAGTCCCGTATCAACTGCTGACAATATTGGAATAATTCCAATGGAAGTTTGCAAGAAATACGGCGTAACGCCGGCGATAACGGTAAGATAAGTAAAATCAGGGTGGTAACGCCGCAGAGGCCCCTTTCACAGAAGGGAAGTCTGCGGCATTTTTTATGCGTATGGGCACTCAAAGGAAGACTGTCAGCATAGCTGGCGAATGCCCGGCGTGTGAGTAGGGAAGAGGAATCTTCTACATATTATACTGCTTAACAGTTAAAATTTCCGAGTAACCTGACTATATAACGCCAGCCATATACGTTTAACCAGTGCAGCACGGTAAATTCTGGCATTATGTAGTATAATTGCGCATTTTGATTATAAACAGCAACGTTCACACAAATTTTGCTGCACACAAAATGCTAAAGAGAAAAAGCGAAAGCTTTAAGCATTTTGGCGCATGATTCCTATTACTTTGGCATGGGTGTGGAAAGTAACGGAAAAAGAGCATAGGCATGAGAAAAAAAGATATCAGCGAAATTTACATATGCGCAGCACAAAATAATAAGTCGGAAGGAGTATGAAAAAATGGCAAATGACAAGAAATTAGTAGAAGCGATAACCTCAATGGAGGAAGATTTCGCGCAGTGGTACACCGATGTGGTAAAGAAGGCAGAACTTTGTGACTATTCCAGCGTAAAAGGCTGTATGATTATCAAACCCGCTGGCTACGCCATCTGGGAGCAGATTCAGACACAACTTGACGCAGCGTTTAAGAAAACAGGGGTAGAGAATGTATATATGCCGATGTTTATTCCGGAAAGCCTGCTCCAAAAAGAGAAAGACCATGTAGAGGGCTTTGCGCCGGAGGTTGCATGGGTTACGCATGGCGGTTTGGAACCTTTGCAGGAAAGAATGTGCGTTCGCCCAACATCAGAAACATTATTCTGTGATTTTTATGCAAATGAAATACAATCCTACCGTGATTTGCCGAAAGTATATAATCAATGGTGCTCTGTTGTCCGCTGGGAAAAAACGACACGTCCATTCCTTAGAAGCCGCGAATTTTTATGGCAGGAGGGGCATACTGCGCACGCAACGGCAGAGGAAGCAGAAGCAAGAACCATTCAAATGCTGAATGTATACGCAGATTTCCTGAGAGACGTCCTTGCAATCCCAGTAGTAAAAGGGCAGAAAACGGATAAAGAAAAGTTTGCAGGTGCGGAATCCACATATACAATCGAGGCACTAATGCACGACGGCAAGGCGCTTCAATCTGGCACAAGCCACAATTTTGGTGACGGCTTTGCGAAAGCGTTCGGCATTCAATACACCGATAAGGACAATACATTAAAATATGTTCATCAGACTTCATGGGGATTGAGCACGCGTCTAATCGGCGGCGTAATTATGGTTCATGGTGACGATTCCGGATTGAAACTACCACCTAAGGTAGCGCCAACCCAGATAATGATTGTGCCGATTCAACAGAAAAAGGAAGGTGTGCTTGACAAGGCATATTCACTGCGCGAGCGCCTGCTAGACAAAGGCTTCCGCGTTAAAGTGGATGATACAGACAAGAGTCCGGGTTGGAAATTCAGCGAATGTGAAATGCGTGGCGTACCATTCCGTATTGAGATCGGGCCAAAAGATATTGAAAATAATAAATGTGTTTTTGTACGCCGTGATACCAGAGAAAAGCTGGAGGTTGCGCTTGACGAAGTGGAAGAACGAGCAGCAGCATTATTAGAAACCATTCAAAATGATATGTACGAGGCTGCAAAAGAACACCTTGAATCGCATACGTACAAAGCAGCCGTGTGGGAGGAATTTTGCGAAATTATCAACACTAAGCCCGGCTTTGTCAAAGCAATGTGGTGCGGAAACCAGGAATGTGAGGATAAAATCAAAGAAGAACTCGCCGCCACAAGCCGCTGTATGCCGTTTGAACAGGAAAACATCAGCGACAAATGCATCTGCTGCGGCAAACCAGCTAAAAAAATGGTTTACTGGGGCAAAGCATACTAAAATAGATCCTAAGTAATTAAAATAATCCTTTTTTTATCTCAAGGAACTGTCAGGAAATAAAGGAATTTATTCAATATATTATATAGCATAATAGATATCTCTCATGGCTATATATGTGGAAAAAATAAATTTCCTGACAGCTTCCTTTTCAGAAAAGTGTGTCCAGTGCATAAATATTAAAACGTAACTTATATTTCTATGCAAATCACGTAATCTGTTACAAGGCAACAGTACTATGAACTTTCTATTTTTTCGTGTGCGTACCAACTTGTATATTTTGCAACGCGTTCATCACTCGTCCAAGCTGTAAAAATTTCTTCGGCATCGCTTATCTGAAACTTCCGCAGTAATAATCTATCTGTTTTTATGTCTATTGACCCTTTATGTTCTAACATTTAAAATACCCCCATAAATCCCGATTATGATTTGATGATTTTTAAGGAAAACATTAGCTGTTATATTTTGTTATTAAAATCTCTGCTAACCGTTGAAAACACTAAATTTATCGCAGGTGAGCTTTCCCTTATCGTTTCCCTTTAGCCGTTGTAAACATTTTAGATGTCTGGAAAACCCGCCCTTACTCTGTTCATAACCGTATTTTCAATCCATCATACGCAAAATGTATTAGGTTCAATTCCCTCTCCAAATCTCTGTAATCATCATATGATTTTCCCCAGTCTTCCTCTAAATGTGTAATAAAAACTTCCTTGATACCATACTGTTTCCGTATGGTATCAATTTCATCTAAAGTAAACAGTTCTTTGCGCAGTGGGTTATCTTCGTTTAATACAAAGCCATCTTTTAATATATCTCCGACAATGGTATTGCCAATAATCAAAACATCTGCACCTTGAAATTTCTCTGACTTTGGAAAAGGCTTTACATCACATGGTGCATAAATGACCTTTTTGCTGTCGGAAGAAATAATAAATATTGCCACATGCTCCTGTACGTCTACCGGAACTAACTCTATCACAATATCACCTTTTTTGAAAGCATGAATTTCTTTTGTTTTTACTAGACCCTTGGCTTCATAATATTCAATGATTGAGCCATACTTTGTGCCTTGCTTTTTAATATCTTCGAGAATGGCAGGCAAAGAAGCAACTTCTATCGGATTATCGGGTTTCTTTCCCAGTGAATTGGCAAGCCAGTCCATTTTCAATTGCTCAACCACACGCATTCCCATTGTGTGATCGGGATCGCAATGGCTGTATAAAATATGTTCGACTTTTTGTATGCCGGAATTGTTCAAAGAAGCATTGATATCTTCCGGCGTATCAATCAATAGATTTACATCTTCAACAAACAGACTGCACCCCGTTCTTGCATAAGGAAATCCTTTCTGCCGCGCTTCTGTACATACACGACAGTTACAACATGCCCTTGGCGTACTGACACAGCCGCCGGAACCAAGTATGATTACATTCATGTTATGTCTGCCCCCTTCTTTTCATAAAATGTTAATGTGAGTCTTTCGTTAATGACCTTTGTTTTTCCCGTCTGGCGATACCCCATTTTTTCATACAAATGACAGTTTTTAGACTCCTGCAAAATTGTGTCCAGTTCCCAATTTTCGTTCCCATGCCTTTCTTCACACAGCCGGATTGCTTTCTGCGCAATGCCTTTTCCTTGAAATTCCGGCAATATAAATATTGGGGAAATTCTTTTGTTTTTTCCGTTTTCCTTTTGGTCAACAATACGGATCGCTCCTGCTTTTTGCTGTCCGATACAAATAAAATAGTAAAATGTAAAGTCCTGTTTCAAGCGTGCTTCTACTTTTTCCACGCTCTCGTTTCCTGGATTTGTATCGTAATCCTGATATTTCTCCAACAATTCTTTGAACGCTTTCACCTGCATAGCATGTAGTTCTTTTGCGTTGTTAATATTTGCCCTTAATAATGTTATTTCCATATACAGCCTCCGTATTAAATTAGATCAACCCTTTTCAGGTGATGTATATTTTTATTTCTATAAACCAAGTCATCCCTTACAGTAAATCCGACCTTTTCCCAAAAAGCATTGCCTGAAACATTTTTCTCAAATGCTACCAATGCCACTTTGTGTATGCCCTCTGTTTCCAAAGCCTTCATTGCTGAATCGACTAGCCTTTTCCCAATTCCCTGTCTCCTATATTCTTTCTTGACCGTAGTGTGATAGATAAAACCTCTGCGCCCGTCATGTCCACTGATAATAACGCCTATGAGTTTTCCGTTATTTTCTGCAACAAAACATGTATTAGGATTTCGCAATAAATATTTGGCAATTCCATCCTTTGAATCATCTGTTGTATTCAATCCCATGCCTTCCGTATGTATCCACAAATCATATATTTGTTCAAAATCTT
>VSNQ01000087.1:0-3477 GCA_009774395.1 Lachnospiraceae bacterium | reverse complement strand
ATTCTATCATCATTACAACTTACATCTACCGATTTATATGCACAGACATATCAGACCTACCTGCGTAACTGTGCATCGAATCGAAACACAATTACTTTTAAGTACGTCTGTAATACATATACATATAATTCATTGTAAAATGTAAGTTCTGCATTTTCATGTTCTCCTAAACTTTTTTAATAACCTACCATAATTTTATTTTTATGTCAAGAACTATTTTTAAGAAGAGAACGACAAAAGTGACAGAGAGGATATTATCTTTCCCCTCTGCCCATATTTTTTGAAGACTGCTTCGTTTACCTGTTTGTGTTTTCTCTTTGATAATTTTGTAACCGACTGTATACACTTTCTTCCCTCTTTTGTGCATTTTCACCATATCTTTCTTTCTTCCATAAAGAAACTTTCATTATACTGTTGTTATTCAAAAAATGATGGATATAAAACTAATATTTCTGCCATTGACTTTAAAACGTTCCTACAAACATAACATTTCTGTTATACACCCAAAACCAAAATATAACACTATAAATACAACACTTCAAACCCCTCCCAAGGAGCCGGAACTTCTAGTTTTCGGATCATATCTTCCAAAACTTTTTCCGGAATATAACGTTCCCGTTTCTGATTCCTGCGCAGCAGTTCCCGATAAGGGACTTCCAAATAAATAATATGCACCCGTGCCCCATATCCGGCAAATAATAATATCAGTTTCTGCCTTGTTTCCGCAATAATATTTGTTGCATTCCAGATAAAAGGCTGCTGACTCCGTAAAAGTTTTCGCGCCCTTTCTGTAGCGATATGCACGACCTGCTGCGTTTTTTTCGTTGGCGGAAAACCTAGTTCCTCTCGGATTGCATCCAAGGAAATTACAGGCAGTTCGCCGCCGTTTTTGGCAATCCAGCTATCTTTGCCAGACAAAGGCAGCCCTGCCATTAAATACACGTCAAATGTGGTATTGTCAAACAGTTCTGCACCTTGCCAAATATTGTTTTTATGAAAATATTGAAATTTACTGTAAGAATTAGTAAAATTGTATGCATTTTCCCAAATCCCTAATTCCTTTGCATAATCGCCAAATAATTCCACATGGTCAATAAAATGTTCTGACTTTTGATTCTGTAAAACATTATTTGGCAAATTTCCTGAAATATCTTTACGATTCCCTGCAATCCGCCCCAACACATCTGCCTTAGAAAGCAGATACAGCAGCCGCAGCGGAATAGATTCTGCCGCCTTTAATAAGTCAAATTCCATCCGTTTTTTCTTCCAAAACCACACGGGAAGCCCATGGAACCGAATAAGTTTCGCAAGCAGTTCCCGCTGTGTAAACGTCAGACCAAAGCGCTCAGCCTCCTGATATGCCATTCTGCGGAATACTTTTTCACCAATAATGGTATGCTTTGGAGAAACCCACTGCCCATCCTCTAATTTTGTGCAGATAGGCTTTCCAATATCATGAAAAGCCGCCGCCGTCAATAAAATTTCTTGCTCCTCACTGCATAATGCCTGCCATTCAGGAAAAGAAACCAGTGTTTCGCATACCATTTCCGTATGGCGGAAAACATCTCCCTCCGCATGATACTGTGGATTTTGTAGCACATTTTGCAATGTGGCAAGTTCCGCATAATTATCCGCAAGACGCGCAAAGGAGAATTCACATTCACGAACCTTTGTTAAAATACAATCCATCAATGCAGCCTCCCCTCTTATGCCATTTCAAAAAGATTTACTCCGTCAGCCAGCCGGTTTGCTACAATCGGGCGGTTTACCCAATGGCTTTCAGAATCCAAAATCGTGTTTAAAAACGAAGCACGTACATACTTTAAACGGTCAATCACGTAATCCCCTTCTTCAACCTTAATATAGATTCCCTCCATAATTCCGCTTAAATCCGTTTGTTGGATCGCCATTTCCACATTAGCCCCGCCTCTTTTACATTGTTCGCATAGGCTTTGCTCAGGATTTTCCGATATAAAAAGACTTGTACCTATCCATGCTGCAATCTCCTCTGCACTTTGAAAATATCCTTCCGTTAACACACGCACAGACTGGACAAAAGGCATATCCTTCAGAAATTCCTGCCGCCTGCGTGTAGAGAAAAACCGCCCGTTTTCCTTATCAAAAATATCAAATTCCATAAAATAATGCGGTAGACGATCATAAAAGACTGTATGCTTTGCGTAAAGCCATTCACCATACATAATATAACGGCTGCCTAGCAGTTCATAAAGCTGTACCTCATAACAACCCGCCCATAACTTAAATAAATCAAACTGACGTTCACCATAACCACCGTTTAGGAAATGCCCGCGGCTTTGCAAATACATTTTCCCGTCAGTGCCAAAACTAATGCCACAGTTTGCACCATCAACCTTTTCCTCCAAAACCAAAAAATGATCTCTTATACCATCAAAGGACACACTCTTTAAATCCTCATCGCCAGACTGCTTTCTCGACCCCTCCAAATGACGAGTACGTGGATATTTATATATCTGTTCCATAATTTTCACACAATCCTTTCCTAAAAGCATGGTTTTCGCTTTAGAAAATATGCAGATTTTATTTGACGCAGACACGTTATAGTAAACGACAAAAGTATCTACCTTTTGCGACAGCTTCGTTCTTACACGCCGTGCAACTCAAGTACTATTTTCGTCATACTCTCTCTACCCATGCCTACACATAAAAAATGCCATGAAAATAGATTTTTTCACAGCATACTCTAACAAGCAGTATATAAAAGTATCCCGAAATACCTTCCTTTTTATGTGGCTTTATTGCCAAAAACACACGAAAAAGAATCTGCCGAACGGTCTTACCCAATACTGCCTTTTCTATATAAAATCCCATGCTGTTGAAACCATATTCTAACAATAGTAATACACTGCCCTCTAATTGAGGACTTGCTAAAGAATTAATCTTTATATTTGACTTGTCTATACTCACGAACGATTAGATTTTCCTTTCTGCACAACACATATTGCCTGCTTATGCAATATGGGCCGTGCAGAAATTGGAAAATCTTAACGGTCGTTAGTATATATCTCCTTATGCCGCATTGTCGTCAACCAGTGTACCCCAGTACATTTTATTTCTCTGTCTTGCATAAAAGGATTTATCCAGCACGATCTGTAAAGGGGCATTCTTAATAGTTCCTAAGCCAATCGTGTTCAAGACAAAAATTACTACACAAATAAGAAAAAATAAACATAAAAAATGGTATACAAAAAACGCCAGACACCTACAGCCTATTTCAGCATTAATTTACCATCCGTGTCTGCTTAAATTTCCTATTTGTTTGTTAGAATATCGTATTACATGGGAACCACCAAAATCATTATTTATAGTTCACTTGACAGCCCAAGCCGTCGCCAGAAACAAAATAACAATTATTAATTCAACTAAAATTATGCAAAACATCTGCATAAAAAACATCCACTACAATTTTTACTATATTATCATATAAATCCATTGTCA
>VSNQ01000086.1 GCA_009774395.1 Lachnospiraceae bacterium | reverse complement strand
ATATAAAATAAGAAAAATATAAAATAAGAAAAATATAAAATAAGAAAAATATAAAATAAGAAAAATATAAAATAACAAAATATAAAATAAGAAATGAGGGATAAGATGGCACTTAATAAAAAGCCAGTGCACGGCATGAAGGATATTCTGCCGAATGAAATGAAAATCCGTGATTACGTGATCCGTGTCATAAAAGAAACTTATGGTAAATTTGGTTTTACTTCCATAGAAACGCCATGCATGGAGGATATTGAGAATCTAAGCAGCAAGCAGGGCGGCGAGAATGAAAAGCTGATTTATAAGATTTTAAAAAGAGGAGAACAACTGGACTTGCAGTCCGCACAGAGTGAAGCGGATGTTGTAGATTATGGGATGCGCTATGATTTGACGGTTCCGCTTGTGCGTTATTATTCCAACCATGCCAACGATCTGCCGTCGCCGTTTAAGGCGCTGCAAATGGGGAATGTATGGAGAGCCGACAGACCGCAGAAAGGACGATACCGCCAATTTATGCAGTGCGATATTGATATTTTAGGTGAGGCTTCTAATTTGGCAGAGATTGAGTTAATCTTGGCAACGACGACGACGTTGGGAAATTTAGGATTTCAAAATTTTGAAATCCGAATCAATGACAGGCGTATTTTAAAGGCAATGGCGGCTTACAGCGGATTTGCCGAGGCGGATTTTGACAGTGTTTTTATTATCTTAGATAAAATGGACAAGATAGGGCTTGACGGCGTGGCGCGGGAATTAGAAGCCTGCGGCTATCAAAAGGAAAATATTGACAAATATCTTGCACTGTTTCGTGGTTTTCAGGAAACGGATGAATCGCTTGCCTTTATAGAAGAAAAATTGTCAGGATTTCTTGATGAGGAGGTTCAAACGAGTTTCCGTGAAATTATCGACAGTGTAACAGCGACAAAGGGCGACTTTTTCAAACTGGTATTCGACCCGACGCTGGTGCGTGGAATGTCATATTATACAGGAACGATATTTGAAATTGCGATGCCAGAACTTGGCGCAAGCTGCGGGGGCGGCGGGCGTTATGATAAAATGGTCGGCAGATTTACTGGAAAAGATGTTCCAGCGTGCGGCTTTTCGATTGGCTTTGAACGGATTATTTTGATTTTAATGGAAAGCGGTTTCCAAGTGCCAAGTCAAAACCGGAAAATTGCATATTTGGTGGAAAAAGGCGTGGCAAAGGAAGCACTTTGTGATGTCATCCGCGAGGCACAAGAAACGCGAAAAGATGGAACACAAGTTCTCGTGGCACGTATGAATAAAAATAAAAAATTCCAAAAAGAGCAGCTTATCGCAGAAGGTTATGAAGAATTTCGGGAGTTTTACAAGAACCCGTTAAAATAAAGTTCGATTGTAAAATCGTTTGAATGGAGGAAAGAACAGTGGCTGAGTCAATGAAAGGGTTAAAAAGAACCCATAGATGTACAGAGGTATCTGCCGCAAATATCGGTGAAGTCGTTACCGTAATGGGATGGGTACAGAAAAGCAGAAATAAAGGCGGCATTATTTTTGTAGATTTGCGTGATAGAAGCGGGATTTTGCAGATTATATTTGAACAGAGTGAGGATGCAAGCCGTGCGGTTGATGCCGATAATTTTGCAAAGGCAGAGTCGCTGCGCAGTGAATTTGTTGTGGCAGTTGTCGGAAAAGTGGAAGCGCGTGAGGGCAACACGAATCCCAATATGAAGACAGGCGATATTGAAGTAAGGGCGACACAGTTAAGAATATTGTCGGAGTCTGAAACGCCGCCGTTTCCAATTGAAGCAGCTTCTAAAACAAAGGAAGAACTGCGGCTAAAATATCGTTATCTTGACTTGCGCCGTCCAGACTTGCAGCAAAATATTATAATGCGCAGTCATATTACGGCAAAAATCAGAGAGTTTATGACCAAAGAGGGCTTTCTGGAGATTGAAACACCGATTTTAAATAAATCCACACCGGAGGGGGCGCGGGATTATCTGGTGCCAAGCCGTGTTCATCCGGGGAATTTTTATGCGCTGCCGCAGTCGCCGCAGTTATTGAAACAGCTTTTAATGTGTTCGGGATTTGACCGCTATTTCCAGATTGCGAAGTGCTTCCGTGATGAGGATTTGCGTGCTGACAGACAGCCAGAATTTACGCAGGTAGATATGGAACTTTCGTTTGTGGATGTGGATGATGTAATTGAAGTGAATGAACGTCTTCTGCAATATATTTTCAAGGACGCGATTGGTATTGATATTCCGCTTCCGATTCCTAGAATGACATGGCAGGAAGCAATGGATCGCTTTGGTTCGGACAAGCCGGACACGCGCTTTGGCATGGAACTTGTCAATGTTAGTGAAACGGTTGCAGGCTGTGGATTTAGTGTATTTACGAGCGCACTGGAAAATGGCGGTTCTGTGCGTGGTATCAATGCAAAAGGTCAAGGAGAGATGCCGCGGAAGAAAATTGATGCGCTGGTAACATTTGCAAAGGACTTTGGCGCGAAAGGGCTTGCGTATATTGCAATTTTGCCAGATGGGACAAGGAAATCTTCTTTTGCAAAGTTTATGACAGATGCAGAAATGGACGCATTAGTGCAGATAATGGGCGGTGAAAATGGTGATTTACTGTTGTTTGCAGCCGATAAAGATAAAGTGGTGTGGGATGTCCTTGGAAACTTGCGTTTGGAATTGGCAAGAAATCTTGATTTACTTGACAAAAATCAATATAATTTCTTATGGGTAACAGAGTTCCCGCTGTTAGAGTGGAGCGAGGAGGAAAAACGCTATGTAGCGATGCATCATCCGTTTACGATGCCGATGGAGGAGGACTTAGAGCTGCTTGACACGGAGCCAGGCAAGGTGCGTGCGAAGGCTTACGATATTGTGTTAAATGGTACAGAGCTTGGCGGCGGCAGCGTGCGTATTTTCCAGAACAATATTCAAGAGAAAATGTTTGAGATTATTGGATTGACAAAGGAAACTGCAAACGAGCGTTTTGGCTTCTTATTAAATGCGTTTCAATATGGTGTACCGCCTCACGCAGGACTTGCGTTTGGGCTTGATCGTATTGTAATGCTGATGGTGCAGGCAGATTCTATCCGTGAAGTAATGGCATTCCCCAAGGTCAAAGACGCTTCCTGCTTAATGACAGATGCACCGAATCTGGTAGATGCATACCAGTTGGAAGAACTTGGCATTGCGATTGTAAACCCAAAAGAGTAGAATGGCAGATAAAAAATGGCAAAAGGAAACGTTGTAAATAAAAAAACCGCAAAGAAGAAACTTACAGCAAAAGAAAAAAGACTGCTTGTAAGAAAGCGAGAACTGGCATTGCAGATTATCGCGCGGCTAAAAGAGGAATATCCGGACGCTGGCTGTACACTAGATTATAATCAAGCATGGAAATTATTGGTAAGCGTGCGCCTTGCCGCTCAATGTACCGATGCACGGGTAAATATTGTCGTGGAAGGGTTGTATCAGAAATATCCAAGTGTTGCGGCACTTGCAGCAGCGCCGCCGGAGGATATTGAACGTATTGTAAAGCCTTGCGGACTAGGGCATACGAAAGCACGTGATATTAGTGCTTGTATGAAAGTGCTGCATGAGCAGTATCATGATCAAGTCCCTGATAATTTTCAGGCGCTGCTTGCTTTGCCTGGTGTTGGGAGAAAGAGTGCAAATCTGATTATGGGAGATGTTTTTGGAAAACCTGCAATTGTTACAGATACGCACTGTATCCGTTTAACGAACCGCATGGGGTTGGTGGACGGCATAAAAGAACCTAAGAAGGTAGAAATGGCACTGTGGGATATTGTTCCGCCAGAGGAGGGCAGTGATTTCTGTCATCGCCTTGTCTATCATGGCAGGGAAGTCTGTACTGCACGGACAAAACCTTACTGTGATAAATGCTGTTTAAATGATATTTGTAGTAAAAATATCTAAAAGTATATTTGGATGATAGACTATAAGAACTATGCACAAAAATAAAGGGGCTGTTGGGAAATTGCATTGTTTCTCGACAGCCCCCTTATTGTGCGCTGACCCATACAGAGGAAATTTGCCGTACTTTATATGTATTTTTATGCATCTTGTGCGGTTTCTGTTTCTCCGGCGGGTTCACTGTTATCACCCTCAGCATTTTTATGATGTGGGTGTGCACCAATTACATTAATCGCAGTAACAACCGCTGTTAAAATTTCTGTCTTTGCCTGTGTGGATGAAGTGTTTACTTTGTGGAACAGCGCGCCGGTATCGGAACGCACATAATTGGGTTTTAAACGGTTTAGGGCATAAGTAGCCATATCCAAACGGCAGTCCTCACAGGAACAAATATCCGTCATAGTTGGTAAAATTTGGTTTAACTGATATTCTACATCATCTTCCATAATATTCTTTAGACCTTGCATAAGAATCCCCTTTCTTTGTGCCGGAACATAATCCAGCTCCCTTATTATGCACACGGACGAGGCAAGGAAATATGCAGCTAAAGCTGCCCACGTCCGGCGCGCGAGTAGGGGAAGATGGCTTCCTTCCTTACTCGATTGCGCATGGGCGTTCAAATAAAGCATGTCATCAAGTCTGACAGATGCCCAGCGTGCGAGTATGGCAAGAAACCTTCCCTACTCGATAGCACCGCTCCATACAATAGAAATATGCCGTTAAGACGGCGCATAGGGCGTGCGGAGTAGGGGAAAATTTCCCTTACTTGATTTACGGTTACATCAACACAATATATAGTATATGTTAGTACATTTTAGCAAATTAAGCAATAAAAATTGGAAGATTATCATAAAAATGTTTGAATTTTGAACACAGTTTGCCGCTAGTAACTAAAATTACTATAAATTTTTACCGCTTGCCTTGTTATTTCCAGTATTTTATTATTATAATAGGAATGGTCAATGAAATTTTATTGTATGATAAAACGAAGGGAGAATAAGATGAGTACTAAAATAAAAAGAATTGTATCGGTAATACTTGTGTTTGTAATGTCGTTTTCGATTCACAGTACAGCCGCAGCCGAGGAAAGTACAGGCAGCGGGCTGGTTTTGTCGGCAGGTGCGCTGACACTGACGGAAGGGAGTTCTGCTGTACTGGTTGCTGCTTTGCAAGAGGGATTTGATGCTTCAAGGCTTGCTTGTGTTTCGGCAGATCCTAATGTGGCAACGGTTATTCCAGTTGCGGCGGTAAACCATATTGCTAATTTTCAGGTGAACTATGTGGGCAGTGGGACAACCGTAGTAGCGGTCTATCATTTAGATAATCCCGCAGTTGTAGCATATGCAGCGATTACAACTTCACCATTAATTATGGATATTCCGTCAAGACTTGGCACAAACCATGATAATTATTGCGAGGTAACGGGATATACTTTTGTTCCATATGATATGAACCAGTATGCTAGTATGAATGACTATAAATATACCATGAACTTGGAATATCGCTGTGTTTCGTATCAGGATGACGGGTTTTCGAAATGGGGCTGTTATGGTTATTTCTATGATGCCGCAGGAACAGTTCTTAAAAAGGTGCATTTATACTGTAGTTCCCTATCCAAAAACCGTATCTACAAAAGTGAATTTCATGTGCCTGTAAACGCAGTAAGGTTTTCCATTGAAGGCTTTTAAAAGAGCAGGTTTTTTATTTAATGCATTAAAAATTTATTGGTTTTTAATTTTTCGTAAATAATCTAAAAGTTCAATGAATATGCTTTTCATATGGATTGAATTTGTATAAAATAGCATAAGGATTTTATATATAGTAAACGAATTATGCCTTTGCGTTTTGCATCCAAATCCAATTGAATATAAAGCAACTACAAAAAGTTAAAACGCAGACACTGAATGCGTTTACTATATTTATAAAAACTTGAAGTTCGTGATATTGACAAATTGATTGAAATAAAATGGGGAGCAGACATATGAAAAATAGACAAAAAATCATAGCATTGCTTTTGGGAGCAGCGGTATCTCTAACGGCGCTTGGCGGATGTGGTCAGAAAGCGCAAGAGGAAGAAACAGCAGAAGATGTTGCGATTGTTGAGGCGGCAGTTCCTACTGTGGGAGATTTAACGCTGCGTGGTGAATTTATTGCAACAATGAATCCAGACGATTCCGTATATGTTATTCCCAAAACAACGGCGGAGGTGCTTCAGGTAAAGGTTTCCGCAGGTGATGTTGTTGCACAGGGGGATGTTTTGGCAGTGCTTGATGACACGATTGCGCAGATTAATATGGAAAATGCGCAGATTGCTGCGAAAAATGCACAGATTACACTGGATAATGCACAACATTCTTATAATTTAAGCTTTGGGGACGGCGCAACGACGATTAATGATATGCAGTCGGATAGTACGCTTTCGCAGGCGGAGGACGGTGTGACACAGCTTCAGGAGAGTCTTGTGGACGCAATGGACGAACAGGCAAAATATAAGGATAAGCTTGCGGACGCCGAGGCAGAGCTTGCCGCTGTAAAAGAGGACTACGATTACCGTGAGGATGTAGACGAGATTAAAGACTATGCAGAATCGTTGAAAAATGACGGTAATATGGCAGGGTATGCGGCAGCAATGGAGCGTTATCAGGCGGCGGCGGCACAGGATGCAAAGTGGCAGCAGACGATTGATGGCTATAAGTCAGCGCTGGATCAACTAGATGAATCTATTGAAAAGCTTCAGGATAATATTGATACTACATATGAATCTTATAGCCAGGCAGTTACATCTACAAATATTAAAAACGGAGAAATGCAGGAGGAGCAGAAAAAAGTATCACAAAACAGCATTTCACAGGCGCAGCTTTCTATGGAAAATTCTAAGCTTACGGTAGAGCAGGCGCAGGAAAATTTGGATATGTACACATTAAAGGCGACAATTTCCGGCGTTGTGGAAACGGTGAATATCAAGGAACATGACTTTGCAACTTCAAGCAACCCTGCATTTGTGATTTCCAATAAGGACACGATGACAGCAACTTATTACGTGAGTGAGGATGTGCGCAATACGTTTTCGATAGGACAGCCTATTACGATTGAAAAAGATGGAAAAGTTTATGATGGTGAGGTTCTTGAGATTGGTAGCGCGATCGATGCAGCAACAGGCTTGTTTAAGGTTAAAGCTTCTGTAAAAGGCGATACATCACAGTTCCTTTCTGGTACAAAAGCAAAGGTGACAACGAATACATATTTTACAAAGAATGCGTTGATTATCCCCTATGATGCGGTTTACTACGACGGTACGCAGGCATATGTTTACACAGTAGAGGACGGCGTGGCGAAAAAGACAAATGTGACTACAGGCTTGTTTGATGTGGATAATATCGTAATAACGGAAGGCATTACGAAGGAGGATATGGTAATTACCACATGGTCTGCACAGTTACGTGAAGGGGTTGCGGTTTCCGTTCAGGCACCGCAGGAATAGGAGGAAAGCAGATGAACGGCTCTTTAACAAAGCTTGCGCTGAAAAGGCCAGTTTCAGCTCTTTTAATTGTGCTTGCGCTCGGTGTATTTGGTATTAGTTCTGTATTCGGATTTAAAATGGAGCTGACTCCTGAGATGGAAATGCCAATGCTGTTTGCGCTTACTATTTATCAGGGCGGCGATCCGGAAACAACGCAGGAACTTGTAACAAAGGTAGTGGAGGATTCCGGTAAAACACTTGCAGGTGTTGATTCCATTGATGCGCAAACCACAGCAAATATGTCTATGGTAATGTTTTCCTATGAGTATGGAACGGATATTGATGAGGCTTACGCAGATTTGCGTAGTGCACTAGATACAGCATCTTTGCAGCTTCCGGAGGATGCATCCGATCCTGTTATTATTGAAATGAATATGAATTCACAGGATATGATGACATTATCGGTGACAACAACAGGCGATACAGACGTATTGGCGTTTGTGGAGGATGAGATTAAGCCCGAGCTGGAACGTTTAAATGATGTTGCGGATATCTCTGTGACAGGCGGACAGTCCGATTATATCCGGATAGAGCTGCATCAAGATAAAATGAAACAGTATGGTGTTACAATGTCAAATGTATCCACATATATTTCGACAACGGATTTTACGATACCGATTGGCAGCGTACACCAAGGCTCGCAGGAAATTAGTTCTTCTGCTTCCTCAAAACCAGAAACGCTGATTGATTTGCAGAATGTTCCAATTGTGACAAGCAGGGGAAGCGTAATCAAGCTATCGGATATTGCAACGGTAACAATGGCAGTGAACGATTACAGCAGTATCAGCCGCTTTAATGGAAATGATAGTATTAGTATCGGAATTGCCAAGACGCAGAGTGCCGGTACAGTCGATGTATCTGGTGAGGTGAAAAAAGTAGTAGAACGGGCAGCAGCGAAAAATCCGGCGATTCAGATACAAGTCGCATATGATGCTGCCGACAGTATTATATCTTCTTTAAGCTCAGTTGGACAGACTTTAGTGCTTGGCGTGTTATTCTCTATGCTGATCCTGTTTATTTTCTTTGGTGATTTTAAAGCCAGTCTAATTGTCGGCAGCTCTATGCCAATTTCATTAATGGCAGCGCTGATATTTATGAGTTTTGCAGGCTTTTCGCTAAATGTAGTAACAATGGGCGCTCTTGTTATTGCAATTGGTATGATGGTGGACTCGTCTATTGTCGTTTTGGAAAGCTGCTTTCGCTTAAAAGATGAACGACCAGATTTTAAAGATGCCGCACTTGCTGGAACAAAAATTGTAGGTTCTTCGGTTGTAGCATCTACAATTACAACGGTGGTGGTTTATGTGCCGCTTTCAACAATGAAGGGACTTGCAGGGCAAATATTCTCGGAATTGGGATTTACTATTATCTTTGCAATGCTTTCTTCCTTGATTGTAGCACTAACGCTAATTCCGATTTTCTTCTGGAAGTACAGACCTAAGGAAAAGAAAAATACGCCGATTAATGCTATTCTGGAAAAAATTGGTTCTGGCTATAAAACGCTGCTTAGCCATATCATGTTGAAAAAGAAAACGGTACTGTTGACTGCCATAGCATTGCTGGTAATTTCGATTATGCTTGCAGGTCAGCTTGATACAGAATTAATGTCTGCAACAGGTCTTGATAATATGAATATCACTGTAGAGCAGCGCAGCGGAACTCGGCTTGAGGTAATGGATCAAAACATCCAGTTTATCGAACAGATGATTATTGATGATCCAGATTTTGATGGGTGTAATGTTTCTATCAGCGGTTCGACGGCGACAATTACAGGATACCCCTCCGCAGAAAGTTCACTGAGCATTAATGAACTTGTCGATAAATATAATAAGGCACTTAGCGGATACACAAATATGAGCATTATTGTAGAAGCTGCTGGAAGTGGCATGAATGCAATGATGAGTGTTAGTTCTGCAACAGAGGTCGACTTAAGCGGTGAAAATATGGAGGATTTGAAAACCGCAGCTAGACAGGTAGAACAGATAATGTTAGGCGTTCCAGGCGTTATTAAAGCATCAAGCAATATTACAACGGACGCATCGCAGGCAAAAATTAAAATAGATCCGCTAAAATGTATGGATGTTGGTCTGACACCAATTCAGGTAGCCGGAGAAATGCATAATGCCAGCAGCGGTACGGAAGTAATGAAAATGAATATTGGTACAGATGAGTATTCTGTTATGTTGGTGTACCCAAAGGACAGTTTTATAGAAATGAGCCAAATGTTGAACCTTGAGATTGCAACGCCAAGGGGAACTACAATTACGGTGGGCGATGTTGCGGAAGCAATTTATTCGGATGTGCCGGAAACTTTGGTGCGCAGTAACGGCAAATATCAAGTAGCAATAACAGCATATACAACAAATGAGGCACGTTTTACGGCACAAAGTGCAATCCATGAGGCAGTCGGTGAAGCAACATTTCCAGAAGGTGTAGCAGAAACAGAAAATATGATGAACGAAATGATTATGGAAGAGTTTACCGCGATTGGCACAGCAATTGCAACAGCAGTATTTTTAATCTTCTTAGTAATGGCAATGCAGTTTGAGTCACCGAGTTTTTCCTTAATGGTTATGTTAAGTATTCCATTTAGTTTAATTGGTTCTTTTTTCCTGCTGTTTATCACGAATTCTACGTTAAATATGACTTCCTTAATGGGGATTCTAATGTTAGTTGGTATTGTGGTAAATAATGGTATTTTATATGTAGATACAACAAACCAACTAAAAGAAACAATGCCGCTGAATGATGCGCTAATGGAAAGTGGTTGTATTCGTCTTCGTCCGATTCTGATGACAACGCTGACAACAATTTTGTCTATGGTACCTATGATATTTACCAATAATGAAAATGCGGCAATGATGAAAGGAATGTCCCTGATTATTATCGGTGGTTTGATAACATCGACATTATTGATATTACTTTTGCTGCCAAGTTTCTACCTTTTGATGAGTAAGCAAGGCAGACGTGAAGCAAAAGAGCGCAGGAGGCTAAAGCGTCAAAAACGTTTGGAAAAAAAGGAACAAAATAGAAAAAATAAAAATTTAGAATAAATTTGATAATTATGGGATGCATTTTTAATTACAAAATAAAGGAAATCATATGAAATATTAAGAAACTCCGGCTGTTAGAATGGATATTCGCAGTCGGAGTTGTTTATTTTATAAAAAAATCCATATACTACTGATACAAGAGTGCAATTTTCAAGTGTATTAAGCATAAAGTTACGATTCACAGCTTCCAGCTGCTCATAGTAACAGCGTTTGCGCATTCCAAGTTGCCTGCGGCAAGGCGCAAATGCTTGCGTAATCTGCTGTACTGGGTCGTAAATGCGCAGTTAATGCGCATTTCGACTGTGAATAGTAAAAGCATAAATGCAAAAACAGTCCAGCGAGTCTATCAACTTGGCTGGGCTGTTAATCAGAAAAGGCTGATACAGCCCATAGAACGGTGGAATGCTGCGTGGGAAAAGTCACGCAGATCGGAGCATAAATGGAAAGCAGTGGTAGAAAATGAAAAGAAGAATCCGATATATCTTTTTTTTGTATATATTTCTTGGTTTTACAATTGGTTTATTTTGTTGGGCAACCTATGCATATTATCAAAATTCTATTCCAAGTACAATACGAATTAAGGCAGGTACTAGTGAGGAGATTAATTTGCGGGTGCCTGCGTCTGGTGTTATTGACACAGACTCGGAAACGGTGCTTGCTCTAAATCAACCAGTAACAATTGTTGCGGGAGAGGACGTTCGTTCCTGTGAAATGCAGTTAAAATTATTTGGGCTGCTTCCACTTAAAAATATTGATATTCAGGTTATTGAAAATACGTACTTAACACCTGTAGGAAGACCTATTGGCATCTATGTTAGAACACAGGGGGTGCTGGTAATTGATACTGGAGATTTTCAAGGAAATGATAAAAATATATATGCACCGTCGCAATATAAATTACAATCCGGCGATTATCTGACCGCAATGGATGGAATTGCCATTTCCGATAAAAAACAGATACGAGAATATGTAGAAAGCGGAAATGGAAAAGAAATTATTTTTCAAGTATCCAGAAATGACGAATTGATTCAGGTAAAAATAAAACCTGCAGCAGATGGAAACGGTATTTATAAGATTGGTGCATGGCTGCGGGACAGTGCGCAAGGAATTGGTACAATGACGTATTTGGATGCGCAGAATCGTTTTGGTGCACTCGGACATGGTATTAATGATATGGATACTGGTGAACTGCTGCGCCTTGGAAATGGCTTGCTGTATCATACGGACATTGTAGCTGTAAAACGTGGTGAAAAAGGTGACCCTGGTGAGTTAACAGGGATAATTGAGTATAAACCGGAGCAGGTTTCTGGTGTAATTGTAGACAATACGGTAGAAGGAATTTATGGTGTTGCAAATTCCAATATTATTGAAGAGTTGGCAGAAAGTACAGAGAAGCTGCCCGTTGCGCTCAAACAGGAAGTAAACCTTGGTGATGCCCAAATCTTGTGCACCATCGACGGCACGGCAAAGTATTATGATGTACAGCTGACAAAACTTAATCCCAGCGAGGAAACTGTAAACCGCCAGATATCACTAACTGTAACCGATCCAGAATTATTGGAGTTAACAGGGGGGATTGTGCAAGGAATGAGCGGTGCGCCAATTATCCAAGATGGCAAATTTGTCGGCGCTGTAACACATGTGCTGGTACAGGATGCGGCGAAGGGGTATGGGATATTTATTGAGGATATGTTAGGACATTAAGTTTTAGTATAACATGCATAAAATACTCTAATGTTTGGATATGTAGTAATAAAATATAAAAACCTGTTAAATCATTGTAATTACAAGGATTATAGCAGGCGAATTGTTTCTGTTTTGGCAGTTGCAAAAGGTATACCTTTTGCAACTCGTTTTTTCTTAGTAAATCATTTCATATATTACCACATAATTATCAAAAAATCAACAAAAAGAAAATACTTTTATATGCAATTTATACCATAAAATATTTGTTGCAAAAGGTATACCTTTTGCAACTCCTATCATGCGCAGACCCATGCAGAGGAAATATGCCGTTAAGGCGGCGCACGGGTCGCGCGGCGAGTAGGGAAGATGGTTCTTTCTTACTCGATTGTATTGTATTTTAGTGACTGTGGGAGATATCTGTTTCAATAATTAATATAGATATATAAAGATAGATGGAAAAGGACGATAATTATGCCGCCAGACACCATATGCAAAACAATTCATCAATACAATAAAGCTCCCATTCCAGAGGAAAATATGAAGAAACTCCAAGAGATTGCGGATGATTATTGCAGAGTAAAGAATTATGTTTATCAGCGGTATGGCGGAATTAATAGCCTTTCAAAGATCTATCCCGGATATACAGTCCAAAATGAAATGATCACCACGGGTCTGCGTGAAGAACTGGGATTGCCATTTGTTTATTTTAATCTTGCGGTATTTGACGCACTTGGAGATATTAAAAGTCAGTGGACGAAAACCAAGACAGCCGTATTAGGCAAGATAAACAACAATCACCAATTTTCGGAAGAAGATAAACACTATTTGCGATATCTTATAAAAGTTAGTAATGCGTTTGAAGCAGTGATAAATCGTAAAACGGTGCAATTAAAAACCGATTTGCAAAAACGGTATGAAATGCTTGCAGACAGAGTGAATGTAAATCAGCTTAATAATTACTTGCGCAGGCAGGTAAGATATCATCATGTAAAAATACAAAGCAATACAGCAGAAGGGTTTTCGTTAACAGAACGTGCCTATCGGTATGGAATGGAAAATGGAAACTGTCATGGAATTTACATTACAATGAAAGAAAAGCGGAAGCGTATTTTTATTCCGTTAACAGACAATAAAAAATACATCAGACAAATTTATCTAAAACTATATCCAAAACAAGGAAATATTGAAATTAAAGTACCCATTGATGTAAAAATTCGTAAATACAAGAATTATACAAACCAGATTGGAATTGTAATGGGAATGCAGACGATGCTTGTTACGGATCAGGGACATGCTTATGGAGAAAAGCTAGGAGAATATCAGATTGCGCTTGCCGATTGGGTAAGGCAGCAGTCTATGAAGCATCATTCTGACAATGAAGCAGAGTCTGGCAGGAAAAAGTATATTGCGCAAAAGCAACGAAAAACAGAACAACTTCACAGCTATATAAATAAGGAATTGAATGACTTTTTAAAAACAGAACAACCAGAAACGATTTATATGCCCAAATTACCAAAACCACAAAAGTATGGAGGAAATAGAGCTATCAACTATTCTATGAATCTATGGCAGAGAGGCTATATCAAAAGCAGATTGCAGCAGAAGTGCCGAGAACAGTCTGTAGAAATCGTTGAGGTTTTTGGCAAAAATATTAGTAATGAATGTAGTCAATGTGGTGCGATTGGATACAAAAAGGATGAGTTGTTTTTCTGTAAGGTATGTGGATATCAAACAGAACGTAGGCAAAATGCCGCTCAAAATGCAAAGAATCGCGGTATAGATCATAAGGACAAGAACTTAGATAATTAAAGGAATATTTTTTATAACATTGTTTCTTTATTTTACCGGGAAGAACGGATGTTAAATACATTCTATATCGGACTAAGGGAAGGTTCATGATAAGACAAGTATAGGAGAGCAACGAAGTAAGTCTTAATGGATATGAAAAGTAGTTGCAGCATTGCTTGTCATAGAAAAACAACAAACGGCATTAGAAGTCATAACGCTTTTACGGAAGTTGTTTTATAGATGTTAGAGCGCAGTATGAGTATTGGATATGCCAAGACTTCGGGAACATATAAATTCGCAGCGTAAAAACTAAGATTTGTATGATGTACCGAGGAGCGAAGTGGAAAGCTTGAATAAAGAGCAGACCGCATCATAAATGGATTCGTTTGATATCCATGAGTGACCAATGTATTTTATTATAAAGAAAAAATATATATTTAGTAGGAAAAAACTGAAAAAGTATGGATGATAAGTTATATACATAATCTATATGATAATAATAAAAATATATAGCATTCAACTGCAAAAAAGTAACAGAATGCAAGGGGATAATGATGTGACATTAAGGTTTATATATCTTATTATATACATGAAATCCAATATATTATAGTAAACGTAAATATTGTTTGCGTTTACCGGCGCCGACCGCATAAGGAATAAAGAAATGATTTCATTTGTGCAAAAGGTATTTCTTTGTTGAGAGAAAACTTATAGATAAACTAAGGGGGAAACAAGTCATGGTAAAAGTTATTACATATGGTACATTCGATTTGTTTCACCAAGGTCATGTGAATTTGCTGCAACGGGCAAAAAAGCTTGGCGATTACCTAATTGTAGGTGTTACTACAGAACATTTTGATGAAGCCAGAGGTAAGGTGAATGTTGTAGATTCCTGTTTGGAACGTATTGAAAATGTGCGCAAAACAGGTTTGGCGGATGAAATCATTATTGAAGATCATGATGGACAAAAAATAGAAGATATTCAAAAATACAATATCAATATTTTTACAGTGGGAAGTGACTGGATAGGAACATTTGACTATCTAAATACATTTTGCAAAGTGATTTATCTCGAACGCACGCCAGATATTTCTTCAACGATGATACGTTCCAATCAGTTTCATATTGTTAAGGTTGGGATTATAGGTACTGGAAGAATCGCAGCACGATTTATGGCAGAGGAAAAATATGTATCTGGTATGAATATTATCAGTGCGTTTAATACGGAAACAGAGAGCGGAACTGCTTTTCAGAAAAAATATGGAGTTGTTACGTATTCTAAAAATTATAAGCAATTTCTGAAGGGGATTGACGCAGTTTATATTGCTTCACCCAATGAAACACATTATGAATATGCGAAAAAAGCAATTCAAGAAGGAAAACATGTATTGTGTGAAAATCCGATCGCACTTAAGAAACAAGATGCAATTGAACTGTTTCAACTTGCAAAAGAACAGGGAGTTGTGCTTTTAGAAGGAATTAAGACAGCGTATTGTCCGGGATTTCAACAGTTGATTAATACGGCAAGAAGCGGACAGATTGGCGAAATTAGAGATGTTGTAGCATGTTTTACAAGGCTTGCCGATCCGGATGCAAGAGAATGCATTGATAACAAATTTGGGGGAGCTTTTTTAGAATATGCCGCGTATACGTTGCTTCCTATATTTAAGTTATATGGAACCAATTACAAGGATGTCAAAATACATAGTATTCATCGAGAAGACGGTTTAGATTTATATACCAAAATTGACTTAATATATGACCAAGGGATGGCAACTGCAAAATGCGGCGTTGGCGTAAAGACAGAAGGACAACTCGTAATATCAGGAAGCAAAGGTTATATTTTGGCAGAATCTCCTTGGTGGCTAACCAAAAAGTTTAAGATACGCTATGAAGACCCGAATAAAGTAGAAACGTTTGAACCAAAATTTCAGGGAGATGGATTACGGTATGAAATGAGTGAATTTGTAGCACAAATTAATAAAATTGGCAAGAATAAATATTTGCTCACACAGAATGAGATTGTGGCAATGTCAGAGATAACGGAAATCTTTTTGCAGAAACGTTTGCAGGAATGGTTTTCTAAAGAACCATTCTGATTGGTACGCTTGCCAAAGAAGGCAGATGGGAGTTCATATGTAAAGAAATTCTAAGTGGGCGAATGGGAGTAAGTATTATGATACGTTTGGGTATTGTTGGAACAGGAAGGATTGCAAATCGCTTTGCAAGCGATGCATGGCAGAGCACCAACGCAAAGATTACGGCGGTATTCAACCCACATACAGAACATGCAGAAGCCTTTGGTAAGCAGCATAATGTGTCGGCAGCTACTGGAAATTGGAACGTATTTTTAGAACAGATTGATGCTGCTTATATTGCATCACCGACATGTTTTCATGCGCAATACATTAAAATGTTAATTGATGGCGGGAAGCATATTTTATGTGAAAAACCAATGGTATTAAATAAGCATGAAGCAGTTCATTTGTTTCAGGCTGCAAATAAAAAAAATATAATTTTGATTGAAGCGATTAAAACGGCATATTGCCCAGGGTTTACTGCCTTGTTACATTGGATAATAAATAATGATCGGATTGGAGAGATACGAGATGTAGAAGCATGTTTTACAAAATTAGAAAATCCTAATGGGAGAGAACTGAACAATAGAGCAGATGGCGGCAGTATGATTGAACTGGGAACATATGGTTGTTATGCCGCGATAAAGATATTAGGATGTGACTATCAAAGTATACGATTTTCCGTTCAGCGCAATCAAAAGGGGATTGATATCTTTACAAAGCTATTTTTGGAATATGGAGAGAACAACAAAACGGGATTGGTGAAATCTGGATTAGGTGTGAAATCAGAAGGTGAAATGATTATATCAGGGACAAAAGGATATATTGTGGTAAAAGCACCTTGGTGGCTGACAACACATTTTGAAGTGCGATATGAAGACACAGCAAAGTGTGAAGTGTATGATTACCCATTTATAGGAAATGGACTGCAATATGAACTGCAATATTTCCTAGATCGAATACAGGGAAAGCAAACAACAGATTTCGTAACAGAACAAGAAAGCATTGTATTGGCAGAAATAATGGAGCAATTCCTAAAAGAAGAAGCTAATTATAGGAAAAGCAGGTGGTGACTGTTGAAAAAGTTTGTATACACAAAAGAAAATTTAAGGCGAATGCAAAACATAGAATTGGAAATGCTGCGTGAATTGGATTCTATTTGTAGGAAAAATCAAATTTCATATATTATAGATGGCGGAACGTTGTTGGGGGCAGTGCGGCATGGAGGATTTATTCCATGGGATGATGACGTTGATGTGCGGATGCTGCGTAAAGATTATGAAAGATTTTGCAAGATTTGTGAAACACAGTTATCACAGGATTACTTTTTGCAGACATATCAGACAGATCCTGGATATCGCTGGGGATATGCAAGAATATTAAAGAATGGAACAATATATAAACGAAAAGGACAACATAAAATGACAGCCCGCAATGGAATCTTTATTGATATTTTCCCAGACGACAACTTGCCCGACGCATGGATTCCCAATAAGATTTGTACCTGTTTGTCGTGGATTTGTCGGAAAATATTATACTCGGAAGTTGGGGCTTTAAATAAAAGTAATTTCTGTTCGTGGCTTGGATTTCAGATATTAAACATTCTCCCGAAAGAGTGGGGACATAAAGGAATGGAGTATTTAAGTTCTAAATACCAAAATATGGATACAAAGCGCGTGCGCTGTTTTGCTTGGGGGTCTAAGCAGGAAACAAAAGGATTTTTAAAGAAGTGGCATATGGAAACAACACAAATACAATTTGAAGGACTGACCGTTTGGGCGCCAAAAGATATCCATGGTTTTTTGACATATTCGTTTGGGAAAGACTATATGACATTACCGCCCAAAGAAAAACGCGTGCCGCGTCATACGGTGACATATCTTGGATTTGCGGAAAAATCGAAATAAATAATGGAATTATGGAGGATAAAAATGTTTTTACAAAGGCTGAAAGGAAAGAAAATTGTAATATATGGAACGGGGCACGTTGCACGTAAGTTTTATAAAACATTGGTAAAACATGGTATCCAAGAGCAGATTTTATGTTTTGTAAGAACAAAAAATGTTATGGAAGGGGAGTCTTTTGAGGGCTTGCCCGTGTATTGTTATAAGGAGTTTCCTGTGGATAATGCAATGCTGATATGTATTGCAGTGCACGAATCGATCCACACTGAGATAGAAAATATTGTGAAACAGAGAACCGAAGCGTATATATGGATATATCCATATTTATATGAGTTGATGTTTGGAGAACCCGAACAACGGGCGATAGAGATACCGGTTTCTTCGCTTGTACAGGATTATCAGAAGGACTTGCGGCTTGGCGTTCGTTTGGCGGCAATAGAGCAGCAAGAACAGAAAAATACATATGGATTTGCGTATTATATTAGGGCGCAAATGCTGCATTGTGACAAAGATACCGCAATACAGCGATTAGAACAGTTTAAACGATTGATTATGGAATGGCAATGTATAGGATATCAGAAAAAGTATTTATTGGTTCTAAATCGTCATTTTGGAGTGATAGATGGCAACCATAGAGTGGCTATGGCGATATATAAAGGACAAAAAACAATCTGTGCAGAGATATATCCAACTGATTTGACCGTGAAGGATATTCATGGAGAGGAACCTATGCTGGAAAAAGGATTATTGCTGCAGAATGGTTTTACAATAGATGAGGTGCAACGGCTGGAAGCGGTGCAGAGAAAATATATGGAAGCTTATAGAAAAGAAAGTATAAATAAGTTATAGAATATTTAAGTATATTTTTCATAATTAAATGTTAAATATATTTAATTTGATATTGTGTGGCTGGAGGTTCATAAAACACATGGAGTTAAAAACAAAACAGCATTGTAAAATAACTAGGACAGAATTGCAGAGTAATCGTAATGTGTTGATTAGCGTTGTGATACCAGTCTACAATGTCTACGAATGGATCGATTTGTGTTTAGAATCTGTGATAAACCAGACATTTGATAATTTTGAAGTAATATTGATTAATGATGGTTCTACAGATGGTTCGGATTTAAAGTGTATACAGTGGGCGGAAAGGGATTCGCGTATTCGGGTGATTCATAAAATAAATGAAGGGCCTTCTGTGGCTAGAAATATTGGTATACAAGAGGCAAGAGGGAAGTATTTGGTATTTATTGATTCTGATGATTGGGTTGATAAATCTTACCTTGAAACAATGTATAACCGCGTGATAGCAACCAATGCTGATCTGGTAGAATGCGATGTATACCGCGTGAATAATGAAACAGGAATCGAAACGTATCGTGTTTGTTCGGGAGTAATGGGACAAGACTATACATTGGAAGACCATATGAAATATGGCTATACAGCAATGTGGAAATGCTTGATAAAGAAAGACCTTTTTACTAGAAATGAAATAAAATTTGCAGACTGCCATAGTGAAGCCAGAGCAATCTATCCATTACTTCTTGCCCTGGCGAATCGAATCGAAAATGTGCATGCTCCACTTTACCATTATCGAATCTTTCGGAAGGATTCTTTAACCGCAAAACCGCGTCCGCATCATGAAGATGTCAATGCGATTGGCATCTTGGCATTGGAACTTTTAATACAAGGATTTCAAAAGTGTGGATTGTATCAAAGATATAAAGATACACTACAACAACTTGTACAATTAAAATTGACCGATTTATTGGCAGTCTTTTTTTACAGGAAAGAATATAAAGATTATCAGCAGCTTAGAGAAAATTATTATACTTTTGTATCAAAAACATTTCCGGACATATCTCAAATGCGATATATCACAGTGGGAGGATATAATTTAAACCGAATTTTGATGCATATGAATCTTTTACAGGATCCTTACTGCCGATTTAATTTTAGCAGTTTCATTAGTTTGATGCATCCAGTAAAAGAAAAGATTCTATGTAAGCATAAGAACCGATATCGCGAAATGATGCTGAAAAGAGAAATTCAGAACCAATTTTGGAATATTTTAAATGAAATGAAACCAAAATATCTGTTTATTGATTTGATAGAAGAACGGTTTGATCTTGTTGTATGCGGCGAGGGATATTTGACGAAAAGTGATGCATTCGATGGAGCAGAATGTTGTATAGATCCTGTTTATACCATTGCACGAACAACACAAGAGTGCGAAAACCTATGGAAACAAAGCTGCAAGCAATTTATAAATCGAATTAAGACTTCGTTTCCATTTATCCGTATTGTACTAGTGAAAAATTATCTAAGTGAGAAAAAAGGAGATATTAATAGCCAGCAATATTTTGAAAATTTAGAAGAAATTCGACAGATAAATCACATATTAGAGGAGTATTATCAATTTTTTGCAGGCTGTGATAAAGAGATTCAAGTTGTGGAAGCATCCGAATGTGACTATTATTTTACGGACGCACAGTATGAATATGGAGCGATTCCTTCCCATTTGAATGAATTAGTAAATCAGAAAATTGCAGGGCTGATTGAGAGGAGCATCGGGATATGAACAGCGATAGGAAACAGGAGCTGGAACAACGATATGAGGAGTTGTTTATAAAGTATCATTTGGAGCGTCCGTTGGATGCGCAGAATGTTAGTTCCATTATTAGAGAATCACTGCATACATTTCTCCAAGATGCGAAGAAACCTGCTATTTACTGTAATGGCGGACATACAAAGATGCTTATGGCGGATTTTATTCACGAATTAAAAGGTGTGAAATATATTGTTGATAATTATATGTCACCCGAAGAAGAAAAAGGTTTTTTCTTGATTCGAGATCAAGAGATGGAACAATTAGGAATTGATGCAATTGTTTTGTCTTCTTATAAATTTCGTCAAGAATTGAAGCAGCGTTTGTCTGTTATGCATCCCAATATTCCAATACTTGATATTTATGATGAATTTGAGAAAAGGGGAGTGGCTGTAAAGGCAGATTATTATTATTCCAATCACCCCTATCAGCATTATAAAAGAATCAATCAGCTGCAGCGGGAAATTGTTAATGCAACAGAAAAATACCCTTTAAAAGAATTATACCTGAATCCGTGAACCCCGCCTCGCATTTCCAATCCCGAAGCCAGTACTTATGCTGCTTTGTTGGGCATTT
>VSNQ01000085.1 GCA_009774395.1 Lachnospiraceae bacterium | reverse complement strand
TTCTATACAATATTTTTCTTCAAAATATTTATTTCTCTTAGAATTTTCAGGGTTGCATTACTGTTTATTTGTCAAGGATCTATCAAATTACATCTAATTTTCATGCTTGTCTTATCAGCGATAGCTTTAATAGAATATCATAACTGTTTTAACTTGTCAAGCACTTTTTTAATTTTCTTTCGCTTTTTTGTGATTTAATATTTACCTTTATCACATATCTCAGCGACGTTCTCTATATTAACACTTCATTATCCATCTGTCAACAACAAATTTCATATTTTTTCATATTTTTTCAATTACATTACTACAATCAAGTAGGAAAGAGCCATCCTCTCTACTCACCACGCGACCCGTGCGCCGCCTTTGCGGCATATTTCCTCTATACGGGCCTGTGCACAATAAAAGACTGCCCTATTACCGATTTGCCTTAGGCAGCCTTTTATATTTGTCTTTATCTAAGGAACTGTCCCTAATGAACTTACCCTATTTCTTGTCTTTTCTCCGCTAGCACCGGTAAAAAATCAGTTGCACAACCCACTATGCGCTCGATTTTTTATTGGCACTATCAGAGAAAAATCCTGCGGACTATCAGTAAGTTATTTCGTGACAGTTCCTAATTCATAATTATTTTAAGTCCATTTTCTCTGCAATTATCTCCTGCATGTCCTCTTTTTTCCTTCCAATTGCAAACGCGAGTTCTGTAAACAGATTATTCTCCGCTACTTTGTAAAATCGTTCATCTACTGAAGTGCTCTTTTTTCCTTCCGCTGTCCGTTTCTGCTTCCTATGATGCATATTTTTAATAATACTCATTAACTTTTCCAAATCACAGCTTTGAATTGCTTCTTTATAACGTTGTTCTCGCTGCTTTTCATCTGTTATCCAAGCTTCATCAATATCGGGTATCTCCTCGATAAAGCGCCATGCTTCCTCTTCTGTTATCACCCGCCTAAGACTGTTGTCTGCCTTATCTGTTGGTACATATAGTTTTGTATTCGTTTCATTAAGCGGAGTTAAGAAAAAATACAGCCTTTCCTTGTTTGCAGTTGAAATATCCGGATGCCCTATATCATCGATTCTACAGATACCATTGTTCGCCTTCATTACAAAATCACCAATTTCAAACATATTCACCATACCTTTCCTGCAAAAATAAATGTTTCATAACCGTTGCCAATAAAACTACTATTTATAGTATACCACAAAAATCCAAATTTTGTAAGAAAATATTGAATAAAAATCAAAGATCATAATATATTTCGTAACATCTAAATAATTTTTTCTTATTTTTTGCAGTTATACTCACGAACGATTAGATTTTCCTTTCTGCACAACACATATTGCCCGCTTATGCAATATGGGCTGTGCAGAAATTGGAAAATCTTAACGGTCGTTAGTATACTTACAGCTAAAAGAAGGTATGCGTAATAATTATGCATTATATTTTAAAATAAATTGGTTTTTTAAATATAAAAATTCTTCTAACTGCTTGAGCATATAAAAAAGTACCGCCCTTGCTTCAAATTCCGCTCTGTCCTGCGGAAGCGGTTCTTCTTTCATATATGCCAACATTTCTTCTAGTTTATCCAACAGTTTGGTCACATTATTATTTCTGTGATACTGTTGTTCAATATGTTGCAGAAAATCGGCTACCTGCGCAGTCTGTTTCGGTAAAATTTTTATCATAATTATGCTTTGATAAATATTTGCCAATACGCGGCTTTGATTTTCACGCATTTTAATGTAATCCATTTCGTAAGCGGTTGTTTTCCATAATGTATTATTCCAGTTTTGCAACGCACATACTTTTGCCTTGTCTATTTTTTCAACCAATCGAAAAAAACAGTCCGATTTATATTCCGTTTTATCTTCTACACATAAATAAACCGACATTCTATGGATAATTCCTTTGATTTCCTCGTCTACTTCCGCCGCCAGCCGTTCAAACTCCTGTTCTTTTTTACGTAAAATTAAATTGATTAAGATACCAAAGGAAGTACCTATCACAAACAGCATCACTTCGTTAAACAGCAGCATACTGTCAAACTGTTCTTCGGACAAAAAATGTGATATCAAAACAGAGTCCATCGCGATTGCTTCGTTCCATTTCGCGGTGAGACAGACCATTGTAAATAAAAACAAATATGTAATAAATGCCGGAACTGTAAAACCTAAAATTTTATAACAGATAGCAGATAAAAAAAGGGCACACACAAAAGCAAGGCCTCTGTTCCTTGCTGTTTTGAGTGTTTCCCTTTTCGTGTTTTGTATACTTAATATCGTAATAATTCCTGCGGTAACAGCGTATTGCAGTTCCAAAAGATTCGCTGTTATAATAGCAAGGATAACTGCAAAAGAAATTTTGAGTGCTTTCGTAAAATTACTTTTCCATATCATTTTACGACCTGATAAATTGAAGCACTTCTGCTTTTTGCTTTGCCCCAACAGAAGTTGCCACCGGTGTTCCATTTTTAAATAAAATCAGTGTAGGAATCGACATTACCCTATATTTGAATGCAATGCTGTCCACTTCATCGGTATTCACCTTACATATTTTGACGTCCGTCACTTCGCCTGCGATTTCATCAATAATTGGCGAGAGCATTTTGCATGGCCCACACCATGGAGCCCAAAAGTCCACTAATACTGGAATTTCCGAATGCATTACCTCCTGCTCAAAGTTTGCTTCTGTTAAATGAATTGCTGCCATTTTATTACCTGCCTTTCGTAATAATTTATTTTACTGCTTTTAAAAAATGCAAAAATGCATCTATGGATAGTATACCATGTATCATACAAAATTAATAGACCATTTGCAACCAATTATTTATTTTCTCCATTTAAAACCATAGAAATAATATGAGCCAGTGGCTGACAAGCATTTAGTGCTTCATCAACGGTATTTGTCTGAGATCCTAATTCAATTAAAAGACTTTTGGGGCGGTAGTGCAGATTGTATCGGTAGCCTTTTAAATAAATTCGTCTGGTCAGCCCCGGATAATATTCCTCTGCGGCTAACTGCATCTGAAACGCAAAAGAAAGATTATCCTGCACATAGGGATTTGGCAGGCTGTTTAATGTACCAATCTGCCTTGTATAGCTTAATCCATTAAAAAACATAAATTTTGCCATTGGAATATCTTGCACTGTGGTAACAAGTTTTGTATTGGGATTGGTTTCGTCACGGTGAAGATCGATTATCACTTCTATCGTAGGATTTTCCGCAAGAACTTGCTCAAGCCCGACTTTGGCATTTGCGTAGGCGTCATCTCTTGTTTCCACATCGTATTGTCCTAAATGGTGAATTACATTGTAGCCATATTGATCCCGTAAAAGATTACATAGATATTCACCGACATCTACAACTGTTGTTCCTTGCGCCGTACTATCTGCTCCCAAAGTTTCTGATGCAAGGTAACGTTCCTGTGAATGGGTATGGTAAACCAGTATTTGCGGCGCACTGTTATCCTGCTTTAGCACAGCATCAAAGCCCATTAACGTCTGATATTGTACCTGCGTTTCCTGAATCTGTGTAGTGGGGTCTTCCGAATAAAATGTTTCTTTGATAAAGCCGCTTTCTTGAAGCTGCTGCTCGGAATATGTAGCTACTGGCGCATTCGGCGGAACAAATGCTTTTATCATTCCTACACCAGTATTGGCTGCTATTTGATTTTCTGCAATTACTGCCTCCTGCAGTGCACGTTCATCATCTGTAAGTGTTTGTGTACCTGCTTCGCCTGTCACTTCTTCTACTGTTTGATATGCATTATTTTCATTGATATCGTTTTCGCCGAATTCTGCTGCATCAGTAGAATTTTGGCTATGGGGGATTTCATCATGATACTCTGTATTTGCATTATCTGTGTCAGAGCTTGTTTCACGAACCACTGTTTCACCGATCACTGTTTCATCGGCTGTTGTTTCATGGAAAGCTGTTTGATCAGACTGTGGGAAGTTGTCTGGTTCTTCTTTTTCACCAGATTCTTGCTGTATATTATTTCCCTGCATATAAGCGCTCACAGTTTCCTCACTGTAATTTGCTCTTGTATACTGTTCTACGGGAATATTTTTTTGTAGACAGTACCATACTTTTTCTTGAATATTGCGCTGTTCCCAATCACTGTCCACATACATTAAAAAGGGATTGTACAACTTGATACACTGCATATAAATTTTTTGAATCAATCCCTCTTTAATGGATATATTGTCATTTTGAATATCCTCTGCTACCAAAAAAGCAAGCTGTAGAAAAAAGAATATAACAATAACCACTGCTGCCAGTTTTTTCTTGATTCCCGATTTTAAATTCAATCCGATTCCCCCTAGCACTGCCGTCCCGCCGACGCAGCCGTAACAGTTCTTAATTTGCTATGCTTCCATATCCAGCGCAATATTGATCGCTTCTGATAAAGTAAAGCTTAATCTCTTTGTTGTTTCGTCAATATTCTTTGCTGTCACATACATATTATGAAGCTGTGTATCGGCATTATTCCTAAAATAATCCAGCGATGCTTTCCCTTCGTCGTATTCCTGTGAAAGTTTTTCAAGCGCATCGCAAACAATCGTTCCCGCATCAACAACCATAGGGATTCCAATAGCAATAACGGGAATGCCAAGACTTTCTTTGGTAAGTGCATTCCTATGGTTGCCAACACCCGAACCAGGATGAATACCAGTATCTGTTATCTGTACTGTACGATTTAATCGCTTTACGCTTCTTGCGGCAAGCGCATCTATTACTATAACTATGTCAGGTTCTGTTACCTTTATGACACCCTTTATAATTTCTGCGGTTTCCATACCTGTTTTTGCCATTACACCTGGCACAAGCGCACTTATTTGGTGCATTTTAGAAGCATGATATGCCTGTTTCCCGTATTCTCGAATAATATGGCGTGTAATAAATAAATTGTCAACGGTGCTTGGCCCTAACGCGTCCGCTGTCACATCACGGTTGCCAAGCCCTACCACTAATATCGACTTCTCATTACCAATATCTGGAAGAACGCTTCGAAGCTGTTTTGCAAGTTCCTCCGATATTTCCCTATGATAATCTTCATCGCTTTCCTGAAGATCTGGCGCTTCAAGCGTAATATAGGTACCAGTGGGTTTTCCCATACTTTTCGCGGCATTTTTACTCATAATCACTACTTTTGATATATGAACATCTTCCATTACGTCATACTCTTCTATGGATACCCCCCGCAACTGTCCGGCTTCTTTCTTTTTGACACTCTCTGTCGCCTCTAATGCCAAGTCTGTCCTAATTTGAAACTGCTGCATACCTTCACCCTTTCCAATATTTAATAACTATTCCTTACATTATTTTACTTATTACTATTTTACTGTTTCCTTCGTACCAACACCGAAAAAAAAACAGTAACTTTTAAACAGTAACTTTTAAACAGTAACTTTTACTTTTCTTATAATTTTTCCAAAAATATATAGAATATGTATTGACAGATTGCGTTCCATAAATTACAATATTTAAGTATGTTTCCATTAGATCGTCCGTGTCCGGCCTCAATGAAAACATCTCAATATCCAATAGATATTTTATATTTAAGAATTAATCTGTAAAATCCGAGAAAATAGGAGGTGTTAAAGTATGGCAAACATCAAATCTGCGAAGAAAAGAATTATAGTTAATAGAACAAGAGCAGACAGAAATAAGGCTATCCGTTCTAGTGTTAAGACTGCTATTAAGAAAGTTTACACAGCGATTGATGCAAAGGACAAGGAAGCTGCTTCTGCTGCTTTATTAAACGCTACCAGCGTTATTGATAAGGCTGCAACCAAAGGCGTTTATCATAAGAATTTTGCTTCCAGAAAAGTTTCTCGTTTATCCAAAGCTGTAAACCAGATGGCTTAAGAGCTTGCCGATGGCTAGAAGTTTGTGTATAAAAAGAAAGACAACCTATTCCGTCATATAGGTTGTCTTTTTTGTGCACATGGATATCCAAAAGGAATACTTCATTTTAAATAAACACTAAGGAACTGTCAATTAATAACTTCGTACTTCCTCATAATGAACATTCATCCAATCAATCGCTTGATGTAGCCCTTCTTCATCAAAAGAAAATAAAGAGGATATTTTTTGCTCCTCTGGCGTGGCATCAAAACCATAGGGTTCACCCCATAAAAAAACTTTTAGTTTTTTTTCGTCCTCAACCGTTTCACAGCGGAGTAAAAAGCGCATTCCCTGATGGCTGCCTGTAAAGTCTTCTTTTTTTACAAAATTGAGAGAAAGGAAGTCGGATCTGGTTAACATTGCAAATCTCCTTATATCATGAATCATCAGTATGGTTCATTACTGTTTCACTTTTGTATTCACTCCTGTGTTCACTTCTGTGTTCACTTCTGTGTTCACTCTTGTATTCACTTCTGTCTGCTTTAAGACCTCCATTAATGAACCATTTGGCGCTATATAGCGGTAGGAGGGATTGGCAGGTTTATGAAAAACAGGAAAACGGTTAATATAGAAAGAATCTATTCCTGCCGCCGCAGCTCCTGCAATATCCGATTGCAGTTCATTTCCAATCATAAGGCACTCCTGCTTGTCCAATTGATAGCGTTCAATACAAATCTGAAAAAAATTGGGATCGGGTTTCATACAGTCCTCGTCGGAAGAAATCAATATTCCATCAAAATACTGCACTAACCCTGTCTTTTCCAATTCCTGCCATGTAAAGCTTCGTTGCGCATTGGACAATAGATAGATATTTTTTCCAGCTTTTTTCAGTCCTTCCAAGCAGGCTAGTGTATCCGGAAACAGACACATATTTATCAGTGAAATTTTTCGGAAATTTTCACATAAGTACACAATTTTTTCTTGAGAAGGATAATATCCTTTTCCTGCCAAAACATCATGAAATACATTTTCAATACGAATTTCGGGCTTGCTATATTTTCCAGCAATCTTTGCCTGTTCTCTATAGGCTCGCTCTGTTTTGGTATATTTGCTACAGAAGTCTTTCCACGCAAACGTATAGCCCTGCCTGCGAAGCCACTTTGCATATTTCTTGAAAAAATTCTTGCTGTATTCATCTGTGTGAATATCTATCAGTGTGCCATATAAATCAAATATATAATTTTTATACATTAAAACCTCCATTTTAAAGGGTTCTTAAAGGAATCTCTAATAGCCCTAATTCATCAAAATCCGGGATAAAACTTTCTTTTGCGGTGTTTCCCTCCTGAATAAAGGCATTTTCGACCCCTATTGTAATCGCATAATCTACCACTTTCTGATACTCCCGCCTTGTAACAGTTCTTGCGATTTCAGGATAGTTTGTTAAATCTCCGTGTGGTGTGTATTGGTTGAGAATACTGATATAGATATCATTCCCATATTTATAATACAAATGGGAAATAATTTCTTTTGCTTCGTTTGTGTGCCCTGGAATTACCATATGCCTGACAATAACACCACGACGCATTATATTACCTGCAAAAACTGGTTTTCCTATTTGACGCACCATTTCTGCAATTGCCCGATCCGCTATTACAAAATAGTCTGGCGCATTGGAATATTGAGAGGACAATTTACTGTTTATATATTTTAAATCTGGCAAATAAATATCTACCAGCCCCTCCAACTGCTGTATCGTTTCCGTTTTCTCATAACTTCCTGTATTGTATACAATAGGAATCTTTAAGCCTTTTTCCTTAGCAAGATTTAATGCACAAACAATCTGTGGTACAAAATGTGTAGGTGTTACTAAATTGATATTATGTGCGCCTTTCTCCTGTAATCGCAGAAAAACCGCCGAAAGTTCTGATTCCGACAGATAAATTCCTTTATTTCCCAGTGCAATATCCCGATTCTGACAAAATATACATCGAAGAGGACAGCCGGAAAAAAATATCGTTCCGGAACCTTTGTCACCGCTAATGCATGGTTCTTCCCACATATGCAGAGAAGCCCTTGCCACCTGAATTTTATCTGCCGCACCGCAATATCCTTTTTGTCCATTTTTTCTATCTGCTTTGCAATTTCTGGGACATAACATACATTGTGTTTTTAGCATCATCTTTTTCATTCTCAGAAACTAAGGAGCTGTTAACAAATTACTCATGACAAGTAATTTCTGAACAGATCCTAATCGTTTTCCATTATATAAATAATTTTTTATAATTTAAAAATCAAATCATGATCAATCTGCTTTGCAGTTTTTACAATATCTTTTTCCTGCCCTTTTAAATATAATTGAAGCTGCGCAAGTTCTCCCTCCTCAAAGCCCTCGGATCGTACTACGCTACGGCTAGGCAGCACAATTTCAGCATAATCCTTACGTCCATCTGTATTGCGTTCAAAACTTACATGAATTACTTTTCCCTTTTTCCCAGGGATTAATCCGGTGTGTGTCATTGTTATTTTATCGGCATCCTTCAATTGAATATCCATTATATTTTCCCTCCAATATACTCCGCAATTCATTTACCCTATGTTCTTATACTAGCGACCGTTAAGATTTTCCAATTTCAGCACAGCCCATATTGTATAAGCGGACAATACGTGCTGTGCTGAAAGAAAAATCTAATCGTTCGTGAGTATAATTATACACACAACCTTCGGATATTGCAATCACAGACTTTGGATTCTTTCACAAAAGTATTTGTTCTCTTATAACACCATCCCAGCCAGCCGCACAAGAAATGCAAAAATCCACGCAATTATGCATTGACCGATAACGACTCCTGCTGCCCATTTACCGCCGAGTTCACGCTTAATTGATGCGATTGCTGCCACGCAGGGGGTATAGAGCAGACAAAAAACCAAAAGCGCTACTGCTGCCAGCGGTGTTAAAACTGACTGCAGATTCTGCGTGCTGCCAAACAATATGGACAAAGTTGAAACAACACTTTCCTTCGCCATAAATCCCGCGATAAGTGCTGTTGAAATCCGCCAATCACCAAAACCTAATGGAGCAAACAGCGGTGCAATCGTTCCGGCAACTACTGCAAGAATACTATTCTGTGAGTCTACTACCACATTTAGACGCAGGTCAAAGGTCTGCAAAAACCATATAATAATTGTTGCAATGAAAATTACAGTAAATGCTCTCTGTAAGAAATCTTTTGCTTTTTCCCATAAAAGCTGTGCAACGTTTTTTACGCCAGGCATACGATAATTTGGCAATTCCATTACAAAAGGCACTGCTTCGCCTTGAAACATACTGCTTTTTAAAAGCAACGCTACCAAGATTCCTACTGCAATTCCACCGAAATACAGTGCCACCATAACAGCCCCGCCGTATTCTGGGAAAAATGCCGCTGTAAAAAAGCCATAAATTGGCAGTTTCGCAGTACAACTCATAAATGGTGTCAATAAAATTGTCATTTTGCGATCACGCTCGGAGGGGAGCGTTCTACTTGCCATAACGCCAGGCACAGTACAGCCAAAACCAATCAGCATAGGAACAATACTTCTTCCAGATAAACCAATTTTGCGCAACAGTTTATCCATGACAAAGGCAACTCTTGCCATATAACCAGTATCTTCCAAAAGTGATAGAAAGAAAAACAGTGTTACAATAATCGGTAAAAAGCTTAATACGCTTCCTACACCATTAAAAATACCATCAATCACCAGCGAATGCAAAACTTCATTGACATTCCATATAGTCATAAGAATGTCTATTCGGTCTGTAAGCCATGTAATCCCTGCTTCCAGCACACCTTGCATCCATGCGCCGATTACATTAAATGTCAGCCAAAATACCAGCGCCATAATCCCCACAAACGCTGGAACTGCTGTATATTTTCCTGTTAAAAATTGGTCAATTTTGCGGCTTGCTTCTCGTTCCTTGCTTTCCTTGGGTTTAATCACGGTTTCCTCTACCAAGCTTTGAATAAAAGTAAACCGCATTTCTGCAATTGCTGCCGCGCGATCCAGCCCCCGTTCTTCCTCCATCTGATATATAATATGATCTAGCATTTCCTGTTCGTTCTGCGACAAATCTAATGCTTCCAGTATTCCTGTATCACCCTCCACCAGCTTTGTTGCAGCAAAACGCACTGGAAGTCCAGCCCGCACTGCATGGTCTTCTATTAAATGAATAATTCCATGCAGGCATCTATGTACTGCTCCATCGTGATCGTCTTGGCTGCAAAAATCCTTTCTTCCTGGCTTTTCCTGATACTGCGCTATATGCAAAGCATGACTCACCAACTCACCAATACCTTCATTTTTTGCAGCAGAAATTGGAATTACTGGAATGCCCAAAATATCCTCCATTTCGTTAATGCGAATCGACCCACCATTTCCCCGCACCTCGTCCATCATATTCAGCGCCAATACCATTGGCACATCCAACTCCATTAACTGCATGGTTAAATATAAATTTCGTTCAATATTTGTTGCATCTACAATATTGATAATCCCCGTTGGTTTTTCCTCTAAAATAAACTTACGCGAAACAATTTCCTCATTGCTGTACGGAGAAAGAGAATAAATCCCGGGCAAATCCGTTACCAATGTATTGGCATTTCCCTTAATCGCGCCACTCTTGCGATCTACCGTAACACCGGGAAAATTACCAACGTGTTGATTGGAACCTGTTAATTGATTAAATAATGTTGTTTTTCCGCAGTTTTGATTGCCTGCTAAGGCAAATGTCAGGCAAGTGTCCTTTGGCAGCGGATTTTCCTCCGCCTTAACATGGTAACGCCCACCCTCTCCAAGCCCAGGATGTTCTTTTTTCTTTCCTGCACCTGTTAAATTCCTTTTCTCATGCACAGTAAACGGTGCTGCATCTGTTTCTTGTTTACTTAATGGTGTTATTTCTGTTACTTCTATTTGCTGTGCATCCGCCAGCCGCAGTGTTAATTCATAGCCGCGGATTCGCAGCTCTATGGGATCGCCCATTGGTGCATATTTTACTACCGTTACCTCAACGCCCGGTATTACCCCCATATCCAGCAGATGCTGCCGTAGAAAACCTGTCCCGCCAACCTTTCCAACAACTGCTGACTGCCCGATTTCTAAGTCCTTTAGTGTCATTGTAATTCCCCCAATTATGCAAACAAATTACTCTTGACAATTACTTGTCACAAGTAATTTCTGAACAGTTCCTAAGTGCTTTATATTTCTACCGTTAGTATATGCTAACAAATGTTATATGTCAAGAACGTTTTTCCTTTATCAAATCAAGGAAATGAAATAAAAAACGTAAAAGAAGGGCCTCCAGCAATTGCCGAAACCCCCTTCTTTTTATATTAGCGAAATTTTATTCTATTTTCTTTCTATTTATAGCAGACAATTTTTCCAAAATCTGCCTTTAAGGATGCGCCGCCGACTAAGCCACCATCAATATCCGGCTGTGCAAACAATTCCGCTGCATTTCCTGCATTTACAGAGCCGCCGTACTGAATACGTACTGCTTCTGCGGTTGCAGCGTCATACATCTCTGCGATGCACTCACGGATTCCCTTGCAGACTTCCTCAGCCTGCTCTGTCGTTGCAGTCTTGCCTGTACCGATAGCCCAGATCGGTTCATATGCAATAACCAGTTTCTGTACTTGCTCTGCGGTAACACCTGTTAAGTCAGATTTAATCTGGAAACGAATCCAATCCATTGTAACACCCATTTCTCTCTGCTCTAAAGACTCACCGCAGCAAAGAATCGGGGTAAGGTTGTGCTCAAACGCTTTCTTTACTTTTTTATTTAATGTGCAATCACACTCTTTAAAGTAATCACGTCTTTCAGAATGTCCGATAATTACATACTCTACACCTGCATCAACAAGCATTTCCGGAGAAATCTCGCCTGTATATGCGCCTTTCTCCTCATAGTACATATTCTCAGCACCGACCTTTACATTCGTTCCCTTCACAGCTTCTACTACTGGTACAATATCAATTGCTGGTACACAATAAACAACATCTACATCATTATTCTGCACTAACGGCTTTAACTCCTCAACCAATTTCACTGCTTGGCTTGGTGTCATATTCATTTTCCAGTTGCCAGCAATAATCTTCTTTCTTGCCATATTTATTTCATAACTAAAAACATATACAAAAATATATATGCCAGATGGACTTTACATTTTCCATCTAATTAGCTTTTCCTTTCCTAGATTTTTATTTTGCCTTTGCTTCATTTTATTCTTTATTTATCGTCTGCTGCCATAACGCCTGGAAGCTCTTTACCCTCTAAGAACTCAAGGGAAGCGCCGCCGCCTGTAGAAATATGGCTCATCTTATCTGCAAAGCCTAACTGGTTTACTGCTGCTGCACTGTCACCGCCACCGATAATTGTGGTTGCATCTGTTTCTGCCAATGCTTTTGCTACTGCAATGGTTCCTTTTGCAAGTGTAGGATTCTCAAATACGCCCATAGGTCCGTTCCATACAACTGTCTTAGCCGATTTTACTGCATCTGCAAAAAGTGCTGCTGTTTTCTCGCCGATATCAAGCCCCTCTTTGTCTGCTGGTATCTTATCTGCATCTACAATTTCCACTGCAATTTCTGCGTCAATCGGATTAGGAAAACCATCTGCAATTGTAGTATCGATCGGAAGCAATAGTTTCTTGCCAAGTTTCTCAGCCTTTTCCATCATCTCTTTGCAGTAATCAATCTTCTCACCATCTACTAAGGAATTACCGATCTCATATCCCTTTGCCTTTAAGAAAGTAAATGCCATACCGCCGCCGATAATCAATGTATCACACTTCTCAAGCAGGTTATTGATAACATTTAACTTGTCTGCTACTTTTGCACCGCCAAGAATTGCAACAAAAGGACGAACAGGGTTCTCTACTGCATTGCCAAGGAACTCGATCTCTTTCTGCATTAAGTATCCAACTGCATTTTCGCCGCCTTTTTCTGAAATAAACTTTGTAACACCTGCAACAGAAGCATGTGCTCTATGAGAAGAACCAAATGCATCACATACATATACATCTGCTAAATCAGCTAATTCCTTACTAAATTCATCCCCATTCTTTGTTTCTTCTTTACCGCGGAAACGTGTATTCTGCAATAATACAACATCTCCTTCTTTCATCGCTGCAACTGCTGCTGTAGCGGCCTCGCCGGTTACATTGTAATCCGAAACAAAATTTACCTCTTTGCCAAGCTTCTCTGAAAGTCTTTTCGCAACGGGTGCTAAAGATTCTTTCTCGTTCGGGCCTTCCTTTACTTTTCCAAGGTGTGAGCAAAGAATAACCTTGCCGCCATCCTTTATTAACTTCTGGATGGTAGGAAGCGCTGCAACAATACGTGTTTCATCTGTAATCTCGCCGTTTTTTAAAGGTACATTAAAATCACAGCGTACAAGCACTCTTTTCCCGCTTACATTAATATCATCAACTGTTTTCTTATTTAATCCCATTTCTATATTTTCCTTTCCTATACTTTTCTATTTTCTTTGCGCACCCATGTGCACAGATATACTAAGCGTCAGTCTTGTCGACGCTTAGTAATCGAGTAGGGAAATATCCTTCTTCCCTACTCGTTGCGCGCCCTATGCGCCGCTGAAGCGGCATACTTCCTCTGCATGGGGCTGTGCATAACGAAAGGCCCGGTCCATAAGACCGGACCTTTGATAGGTCTTTATCACTGTCCGAGGACAATTCCTATAAATTATGCTAACTCTGAGAAATACTTAATTGTTCTAACCATCTGAGATGTGTAGCTGTTCTCATTGTCATACCAAGAAACAACCTGTACTAAGTTGTCAGCGCCAACCATTGTCTGTGTAGCATCAAAGATAGAACCGTATGTGCTTCCTACGATATCAGAAGATACGATCTCATCCTCGTTGTATCCGAAAGACTCTGTTGCTGCTGCTTTCATAGCAGCATTGATTTCTTCCTTTGTTACAGACTTTTGAACAGTTGCTACAAGGATTGTTGTAGAGCCTGTCGGGGTCGGTACACGCTGTGCAGAACCGATTAACTTGCCGTTTAACTCAGGAATAACTAAACCGATAGCCTTTGCAGCACCTGTGCTGTTTGGAACGATATTTACAGCGCCTGCGCGAGATCTTCTTAAATCGCCTTTTCTCTGAGGACCATCAAGAATCATCTGATCGCCTGTATAAGCATGGATTGTGCTCATAATACCAGACTTAATGCCTGCTAAGTCATTTAATGCTTTTGCCATAGGAGCCAAGCAGTTTGTTGTACAAGATGCTGCAGAGATAATTGTATCAGAAGCCTTTAATGTTTCATGGTTTACATTATATACAATTGTAGGAAGGTCATTTCCTGCAGGTGCAGAAATAACAACTTTTCTGGCGCCGGCATTGATATGTGCCTGTGCTTTCTCTTTGCTTGTATAGAATCCAGAACACTCCAATACAACGTCAACTTTTAACTCACCCCAAGGGCAATTGTTTGCATCCGGCTCTTTGTAGATTTTGAGTGTCTTGCCGTCAACTGTAATGGTGTCTTCTCCAGCGGATACCTTATCTGCCAAAGCATATTTTCCCTGTGAAGAATCATACTTTAACAAGTGAGCTAACATCTTAGGGCTTGTTAAGTCGTTGATTGCTACTACTTCATAACCTTCTGCACCGAACATCTGTCTGAATGCAAGACGGCCAATACGGCCAAAACCATTAATTGCTACTCTTACTGCCATTTTTTTAGTCCCTCCTAAAATAGATAATATTTTATCTTCCCTTATCTTGTCCAAATATCCGCTCGAATAACACAGAAGATAAGTAATAGAATGAATCTTATTAGCTTATGCTGCTTGTCCGTCTGCGGATGATTGACAAAATTTTATCAACAAATTAATTCTACCTAATTATGGAATAAAATTCAAGTGAAAATTGCAAAAAACATAAAAAACTAATAATAAAATATTTATAAACACGCAAGGTTCTATTCCAGACAGCTTTTAATTATCAAAACTCGACAAAAAAACTCCTATTCCGTCACAAAAACTGCTACTTGTAAAATATTAACATATACATTAAAATATATTTGTTTCGTAATTTTTCAAAGTGATATAGCACGGCAAAAAAATATGCTGTGCAACTGCGCCGGCTGCACGCCGCAAAGCAGCAGTATACCTTTGTATGGCTATGTGTACCAGCCGCACGCCGCAAAGCGGCAATTTTCCTTTGTGCGGCTGTGTGCATAATATTATACTTAGCGTCAGTCTTTTCGACGCTTAGGAACTGTCAAGAAATAACTTTTAAATAGTGTGCAGGATTTTTCTTCGAGAGTGCTGCTCAAAAATCAGGCGCATAGCGGGCTATATAACTGATTTTTGAGTAGTGCTATCGGAGAAAAAGACAAGCAATATTAAAAGTTATTTTTGGACAGTTCCTTAGTATAATAAAAAAATCTATAACAGGAGGGATTTTCGTATGGCTATTCAAGCGGATTTTCATTTGCACTCCAATTTTTCTGGTGACAGCAGCGCACCAATGGAGGATATGATACAAAAAGCAATTTCTTTGGGACTTACCCATATTTGCATTACTGAGCATTATGATCCTGATTATATTTATCTGGCAGGGCAAGATGCTATTTTTGAACTCAATACCGATTCTTATTTATATGAACTGCTTCGGCTGCGGGATCGCTATAAAGATAAGATTTCTGTTGGATTCGGTGTGGAACTGGGGCTTCAGCCGCATTTAAAACGGGAGCTTGCCATTTTTTCTAAGTCGAAGGAATTTGACTTTATTATCGGTTCCTCTCATCTATGTAACCGCAAAGACCCTTATTATCCGGAGTTTTTTGAGGGCCGCAGCGAGGAGGAAGCACATAGAGAATATTTTGAGGCGGTGCTTGCCTGTATTCAAAAACTGCCTTATTTCGATGTCTATGGGCATTTAGATTATGTGGTGCGGTATGGTCCAACGAAAAACGATCAATATACGTATGAAAAACACGCCGATATTTTTGATAAAATTCTTAATACCCTGTTGGAAGATGAAAAAGGAATTGAATTAAATACCGGCGGCTTTAGACATGGATTAAACGCACCCAATCCCTGTCTTGAAATTTTAAAACGATATCGTAAACTTGGCGGAGAGCGGATTACCATTGGCTCTGATGCGCATTCCCCCGACTGGATCGCCAATCAGTTTGATAAGGCAGAGGAAATTTTAAAGGCTTGCGGTTTCCAATACTACTGCGTCTATCAAGGGCGGCTGCCGGAATTTATCAAGCTATAGCGAAATAATACATCATTACACAAATATCAGGCACTGTTTTTCACTATTATTTGTGCAACGCTGTACTGGTATTACTTACAATCGTCCCGCCGCCGAAAATATAGTCGTTTTGATAAAATACTACTGCCTGTCCGGGTGTCACTGCCCTGACAGGTTCTTGAAAGGTACACTTTAAATGGTCTTTGTCAATTTTTTCGATTGTACAAGGTGCACCGCTATGCGAATAACGGATTTTCGCCGTTACTTCCACAGCGCCGTCTATATCCTCCACTGCCATAAAATTCAATTGATTGCATACAAGCGTATCGGAAAAAACATCTTGCGCTTCTCCAATCACAACTTCATTTGTTTCCGGTCGTATTTCTGTTACAAATACAGGATGCCCCATTGCCAGATTCAGACCTTTCCGCTGTCCTATTGTATAATGAATAATACCCTTATGCTGCCCTAAAATTTTTCCGTCCCGTGTAACAAAATTTCCAGCAGGCGGCACGTCCCCCTCTGCTTCTCTTAACACTACGGATGCATAATTATTATCTGGCACAAAACAGATATCCTGACTGTCTGGTTTTGACGCAACAGACAATCCAATTTGCTCGGCAAGATCACGGATTTCTTCCTTTTTGAAATCACCGATTGGCATTAAGGTATGGGCAAGCTGCTCTTGTGTTAGGCTATACAGAGCATATGTTTGGTCTTTTTTTGCAGTCACAGAATTTCTGATAACATATCTGCCATTTTTTAACTGCATAATGCGGGCATAGTGTCCAGTTGCAATATAATCTGCGCCCAGTGCAATACTCCGCTGCAATAATGCTTCCCATTTTACATAACGGTTACACAAAATACAAGGATTCGGTGTACATCCATGTAAATATTCTGTAACGAAAGGCTGAATCACCGACTTGTGAAACACCTCCTTAAAATTTAAAACATAATATGGAATATCCAATTTCGCTGCGACCTGTCTGGCATCGTCTACTGCGCTCAGTCCGCAGCAGCCACCATTTTGCGCCATCGTTTCCTGCGCTTCGTCCTGCCATATCTGCATTGTTACACCGATAACCTCATAACCCTGCTCTTTTAGCAAGTATGCTGCCACGGAAGAATCCACGCCGCCTGACATACCGACTACTACTTTTTTTGATTTATTCCTATTTTTATTTGACATTTTTACCCCCTATGTGCTTTGCACGTATACCATTCAATAGGGGCTGTCGCAATAAGCTTTGATAATACCAGATATGGTATAAATCTTAACACAGTGTTAGACTATCTTGTATCCGTTTGTCTTAATGCGACAGCCCCTTATACTTCTGCGTACCAATCCATCATTCTTGACAATAAAATCCTGCTCGTAGAATTTATTGTATAAAAATGATTTTTTCACTCTTATATCCCCACCTTTTGGCAAATTACTAATCTTTCGTTTGAAAGTGCTTTTCTTTTAACGTTTATTATCCTTTATTTTATCATACAATGCTCTCTTCTGCATATGGCGTATTTTGCCCTCGTTTTTATGCTGGTATTGTTGTGTGCGCTGTTCTTTTTCATAGGAATTACTACCACTTTCCATAAACAATGCTTCTGACGGTGTTGACGGGCGTTTCGCACAGTATTCGCAGTTTGGATCACTGCACGCCTTTTCTATCCATATATCGCAACAGGGACAGCAGACAGCATCGTATTTCCAGTAAATATACAACTTTTCATTGCCACAATACGGGCATATCTTTGGAAACCAACTGCCATATAAATTCCATTTATTTTGATTCTTATAATAACACAGACTGCGTTTGCGGTTCTTCATAGTCATTCCTCATTATTTGAATTTTATGGGCATATATTGCCAGTGCATAAACTATATCTGTTACAGACCTTATTCAACAAACATCCATCCAAAATGATTTTGTCCCCCTCCTTTTTCCTGCAATGTATGAGTTTCAAGTCCATTGGCTCGAACAGTGGCAAAAACATCTATTGTTTCACATCACCATTTTACCACAAATATACACAATTCCAATACATTTATTTTATATTTATCTTCCTCTCTTATTCTTCAAAATCCTTGACTAACAATAGCAACCCTGTCATATTTAAGCTGCCGTTTCATACAATGTATGGATACGATTTCTAAGGAAGGTATACTATGACATCTCATAAATCGCCAAAACTTTCCCGTTACCTAAATCCCCGCTATCTCAAAAATCCTATTGTTACTGGAACCTTCTTTTTAACGCTTGCAGGCTTGATTACGAAGCTTATCGGATTTTTTTACCGCATTTTCTTATCACGCATTTTTAAAGAGGAAGGACTTGGCGTGATTGGGTTAATTTCGCCAGTTCTAATATTGGTGCATTCTGTATGTGCTTCTGGTATACAAAATGCTATTACACGGTTTGTAGCGGCTTCCAAAAAAGACAAATCTGCTGAAGCATATGGGTATTTATATACTGGTGTTCTGATTTCGCTGCTGCTCTCGGCTGGTATGGCGTATCTTGTCTTTCACTATGCCGCTTTTATTTCAAGAGTGATTATCGGTGAACCGCGCTGCACGCCACTATTGCAAATTAGCGCACTTTCATTCCCGCTTGCCGCATTGCACAGTTGTATTAATGGTTTCTTTTATGGCTGTAAAAAGGCAGCAGTCCCAGCCTTCTCTATGATTCTTGAACAAGTTACGCGTGTATCAACCATTTATCTGCTGTATGCAATGTTTCTGAAAATGGAAGCAAATCCTTCACTATCATTTGTATGTATTGGGATGTTTGCAGGTGAAATTGTATCTGCTTTATTCTCCTGTCTGATGCTGATAATCCAGTCCAAAAAGGCTTCAGGGCGCATTGCTGGCGAAATATCCGGAAAAAAAGCCTGTGCACTTTTTACTTTGGCAGCGCCGATCAGCTTAAACCGCATCTGCATCAGCCTGCTCTCTACAGTAGAAACAATACAGCTTCCCCAAAAATTAATAGCCAGCGGACTAACACTGTCTCAATCACTTTCTATTTATGGTGTCTTTTCCGGCATGGCGTTTCCACTGATAATGTTTCCAAGTGCTATTACAGGTGCCGCTGCCTCGTTGCTGCTGCCCTCTGTTTCAGAAGCACAGGCAAGCGGCAATAACGGACGCATAAAAAAAACGGTTACTCTTACGCTGGGGGTCTGTTTTCTGTTGGGTGTCGGGTGCATGATATTTTTCCTTACATTTGCAGAACTTCTTGGCGTACTGTTGTTTGGAAGCAGTGCTGCGGCAAGCCAGATACGTGCCCTTTCCTTTGTCTGTCCGTTTTTATATCTTTCAGGAACCTTGTCCAGTATTCTAAACGGGTTAGGCAGGACGGGAATTACCTTTCTCTATAACCTGCTTGCGCTACTGGTGCGGCTGGGATTTGTTTTTTTCGTAATTCCCTCTATTGGATTTTCAGGATATATCTACGGTATTGTATGCAGCCAAATTTTCTTAGATTTACTAATTATTCTTGCGTTAAAACAATATATCATATATAATTAAAAATTGCGGGAAAATCTTTCGCTCCTGCGTTTTATATTTTAACAGCCATACCCCAATCAATATAGTGTACTTGCCAATCGTCAACTTTTTTGATTGAAAATGTAATACTGACAAACAATAAGATTTTGTACCATTCAGCCTTTGGCTTCCTATTACAAGCATCAAGCCATGCAAAACCACTTCGTAATGGCTTGATGCATCTCAGTCACTACGTTTTCTTACGGACTTTGCAGTAAATGCAAAGTCCTGAGCTAACTGTTACAAATTTTCCAATTTCTGCCCAGCCTATATTGTGTAAGCGGACAATACATGCTGTGCAGAAAAGAAAATCTAACCGCTCGTGAATATAAAGTTTGAAAATAAATTTTCGCATATTGAGCGGTATGTGTGTTATATGCGCAGGAGGTATGGAAATGCAAGGAAAAATTATCTATGGAGGAACACAATAATGAGTTTTGAATTTATAAAGAAACTACCCACACCGGATCAGATTAATCAGGAATTTCCTGTTCCGGCAAAGACACAGGAATTAAAACAGAAACGCGATGCCGAAATCCGCGATATTTTTACAGGAAAATCAGACAAGTTTATCGTAATTATCGGTCCTTGCTCCGCAGATAACGAAGATGCTGTCTGTGAATATGTTTCAAGGCTTGCCAAGGTTTACGAAAAAGTAAAGGACAAGCTGATGATTATACCAAGAGTCTACACAAACAAACCACGGACAACCGGTGACGGATACAAAGGAATTATCCACCAACCCGATCCAGAAAAGGAAACTGATTTTTTGAAAGGAATTATCGCTATGCGGAAAATGCAGCTTCACGCCATTGATGTGTCAGGGCTTACGGCGGCAGACGAAATGCTTTATCCTGAAAACTGGGGATATGTCGCTGACATTCTGTCTTACGTAGCGATTGGCGCGCGTTCTGTGGAGGATCAGCAACACCGCCTTGTTGTCAGTGGTTTTGATGTTCCAGCTGGCATGAAAAACCCGACCAGCGGTGATTTCAGTGTTATGTTTAATTCGATTTATGCGGCACAGCATCCGCATCCATTTATTTATCGCGGCTGGGAAGTGAATACCACTGGAAATCCGCTTGCACACGCAATTCTGCGCGGCGCTACCAATAAACATGGAAATAATATCCCTAACTATCATTATGAGGATTTGGTTTTGCTGCTTGAGAAATACAATGAGCGTGATTTACTCAATCCTGCTTGTCTGGTAGACGCCAACCACAGTAATTCCAATAAGCAGTTTCAAGAGCAGATTCGGATTGTCAATGAGGTGCTGCATTCCCGCAAGCATAACAGTGATATTCGTAAGTTAGTGAAAGGCGTTATGGTAGAAAGCTATTTAGAAGAAGGCTGCCAGAAAATCGGCGAACATATATACGGTAAATCTATTACCGACCCCTGCCTTGGGTGGGAAGATTCGAAAAAATTAATTTATAAGATTGCGGAGATGGCGTAAATTTTTATTGACATCCCACACTATCCCATGTACCCTGAGTTTTGCAGGCAATCGAGTAAAAAAATGCTCTGAACACCGCATATATAATGGCGTTCGGAGCATTTCAAAAA
>VSNQ01000084.1 GCA_009774395.1 Lachnospiraceae bacterium | reverse complement strand
GTCAGCAATCCCGAATGATACAGTATCAACAGTCCTCTGTATGTTACATCGCAAAGCTTCCTAGTCCTGCTCCTCCAGTCTACCTCCAGTTGCCCGCCACCATAGCATCCCATTCCTTTAAGTGCCTTTTCGACGTAGTTTGCACGGCATATTCCCTGCTCATCTATAGAATCATAAATAATATCAACCTCTTTTTTTAGCGGTGGAACAAGACTGTATAAACCACATCGGCACATATACTCTACCAAATCCAGAAATACATAATACTTTCCGCCAGTTTCTATACCCAGTTTCATACCCTCTTTATATGCACCACAACAGCCAACCAAATGTCCAATATCTATACAATAGGCAGGTGAATAATTCAAGCCTGTGTCTTTCAGTAACTTATTAAAAGAATCTGCCAGCATTGCTATATTCTCATTATTCCGCCAACTGTTTGTATGAGCCAAAATATCCAGATGATACCAACAGGGCCATTTTTCATAATCATTAAAAACATATGCGATTCCCTCAGGGTTGAGTCGCTCGGGAGGTCTCTTTCTTATTTTTACGATATCTGTCACCGATTTTATTTCAGTAACTCTTCTAAAAGATTCCAATGCCGTGGTAATTTCTTTTGTAATATCAAAGGCATCTTCATAACCAGCCCTTGCAACACAAGCAGCTTTAATGATGTCCGAGCCGGCGGCTGCGTATCTGTTGCAGTCAATATCGCCTTCGCCAAACAATTTTGGAGATATAATTTTGAATGCTTCTATTGCATTCTTCAGAACAGGAGTATCTTTATACACCAGTTTTTCGCCAAGATATTTTACACCAACCTCTTGATTTTCATATGGTCCTGCATTTTTGTTAGACCCATGAAAACCATTGCCCAACCAACCGTTTTCTTTTTGGCATGTAATGATGCTTTGGATTATTTTCTCTTGCAAAATCCTATCCTGCAAATCTCTTTTTTCGTCGTCTGTGATATTTTTCAGTATATCGTTTTTAACATGATAAACAATCGAGGGATTCGCATGCTGCACTAAAAACTCTGATATCCTGTTAAGCATGCTGCTTTGATCACTGTTGGAAGCTCGTCTTGCAGAATCCTTCATTTTCATACATGAAAGTTCTTCCATATTTTTCGTCATTCCTTTCCAAGGCACAAACAAATTGTGAAAGTTTTATCAAATTCTTTCACTCTTTTTTCTCCCTTTAATATTTGGACAATGTAATCTGATATAATTACTCTATATCAATTCACTTAGGAATTGTAAATAAATACACAAAAATCATTCCATTTTGTCTTTTTCCGTGATTTCTCTAATAACCCTGCATGGATTGCCTACAGCAAGACTATGTGGTGGAATATCTCTTGTTACAACACTACCAGCTCCAATAACAGCCCCCTCACCGATTGTTACACCTCCACAAACAACCACGTTAGCAGCTAACCAACAATTATTCTCAATGGTAATGGGTTTCGCATATTCAAGATTATATACACTGCCATTTTCTCGCAACCTGCAATTTCGTTCACTAGGGAGCAGTGGGTGCATAGGTGTAGCAAGGGTAACATTTGGACCAATCATCACATTATCTCCAACGTGGACAGGACAGACATCCAAACAAGTAAAATTAAAATTTGCCCCACTATATTTTCCAAAATATGTATTGCAACCGTAATCAAAATAGACAGGTGCCTGCAATAAAGGAATTTCTCGCGTATTCGGTAGTAATTCTTTGAGGATTTTATATTGCTTTTCGCATTCATCCTCGTCAGTCAGATTATAGTTTCTTGCCAGTTTACGTGCTTTCAAGCGTAATTGTTCCAACTCTGAATCAGATGGATCATAAAGTTGTCCTGCAAGCATTTTTTCTTTTTCAGTCACTATTTATACCTCTCTACTAAAAATTTCAATTTGTTTTCGGATTCATTATAACTCTATTCATCACTTTTTGGAATACCTGATAACATTTTTGTTTATCCTGACTAATGATTTGCAGCTGCTGGTAGGCACTTCTGATATAAGGGGCTTTTTGTGCAATCATATATAAATCCTCCCTGTCATTCCTTGTCACTCTTACGAAATGGGGGTTTTATCCCATATGGAATAAAACCCCGAAACAATTTATTCTCTATTCATTTTTAAAAAGTTCTGTCACCTTATCATTATGCTCTGCAAGCCTTGATTTTTCAGTATTCTTTTGTGTTTTACATTGTCACGTCTTTGTCACTGGCTGTCACCATTGAAAAAAAGTTCCCAAATCTCCCAAAATTCCTTTTGGCAGTTTTTTCAAAAATCTGGTAGTTTTTCCCAAAAACCCCTATTTTTCAAGCTTTCCAGCCACTCCATATCGTTCTTTCTTTTCCATAAAATACTATATATTCCATAGAAATTTATCTATTTGGTAGTTTTTGCTCTTTTTCGCGTACCCACGACAGCCCTCAATCCCTTGTAAATACTACATTCTTTTTTCCAATGTACCCTTTTTACACTTCGAGTTTATAGCCCATGCCCCAGACTGTTTTGATTAAGTCACCCTTGTTTCCCATTTTGCTTCTGAGTTTCTTTACATGGGTGTCAATTGTGCGGGCATCACCGAAATAATCATAATTCCATACGCTGTTTAATATTTTTTCTCTTGAAAGTGCTATCCCTTTGTTTTCAATAAAATATGTCAATAATTCAAATTCTTTAAAACTTAAATCAATCGGTGCTCCATCAATTGTAACTACATGTGCTGCTTTATCAATAGAAATACCACCATATTCCAATATATCTTCTGCGGTAAGTTGATTTGTTCGGCGAAGGATTGCTTCAACTCTAGCTACCAAGATTTTAGGACTGAACGGTTTCGCGATATACTCGTCTACTCCCATTTCAAAACCTTGTAATTCGTCATGTTCATCTCCTCTTGCAGTCAGCATAATAATGGGAACTTTAGAGTAGTTTCGTACCTCTCTACACACCTGCCAACCATCCACTTTGGGCATCATTACATCAAGAATAATTAGCGCAATCTCCTCCTGTTGGTCAAAAAATATATCCAAAGCATCGCTCCCGTCTGCTGCCTCCAAAACTTCATAATTCTGTTTTACAAGGAAATCTTTTACTAATTTTCGCATTCTGCTTTCATCATCAACTACCAATATTTTAAGCTTATTCATGTTTATTCACCATTTTGAAAGTTTTGATGCAATTACTCATTTATTAAAAGTTCTTTTTCTTTCTCACGAATAACACGTTCTCTATCCGAGAGGTCTTTCTCCCATTGGGAATATCGATTTTGAATTACTTTCTCATAATTTAATATATTCGGATTTTTTGATCCTGTTATAGCAATTACATACATACCAACTACCAGTAACAATAAAACCACATTAAATGTTAGTGATGCCCATATGCTGATTGCTTCTTTTGTTGGTTTTACTTTTGGTTTTTTCTGGCTTACCTTTATTCGTTCTATAGTTGGCGCTGCACCCTCTCGCAGACTGTAAACACCGTACACAGGAATATTCGGTATATCCTCTATCGATCCATTTTCCCGCAGGCTGTCTTGAAGCCTTTTTAGGAATGCGTATCCGACAGGCGTTTGAAAAACACGGTTATTAACTGCCTTTTTGTACACTGCTTCCAACATTTGAGGATTATCATAATCCAGTTTACCCTCGAGATGCTCAATTCTTCCCCGTTCAGCCTTGGCAATCTTTGCATCATTCTCTGTTCCAAATTGAAATCCGCCTACAATCCATTCTTTTTTATCCGCCATTTCGCAATCCCTGTCCTTTCCTATATACTTTAAGGGGATTTTTACAGGTCTTCGATAAGCTTATAAGTCTGATGATATAATTCGTCTAATTGCTGCATTTCCTCCGCTATATTGATATTCTGCTCTCGAAGCTTTTCTACCATAGGAATCAGCAGGTGGAACATTTTGTTAATTCCAAGGTTCGATACAAACCCCTTCATGGTATGCGCACACTTAAATGCTTCCTCACAGTTGCTAGAAGCATATGCCTCTTTTAACTGCTCATAGCTTTTGTCATTCAAAAATTTTTTCAAGCACTTTTTATATAATGCCTCATTATTTAAAAATCGCTTTAAAGCTCCTTCTACATCAAATCCATTGCTTTCCAATAAGTCTTGCTCACTCTTTTCCATAACTAAAACCATGCCTTTCCCTATATTGATTTTTTTAACTTTATGCTTGCATTGTACTTTATGCTTGCATTAATCCACTAACATCAAGAATTAGAGCGATGCTTCCATCACCAAGCTGTGTACAGCCTGAAATACCGTGTATTTTCTTTACATAAGAAGGTATCGGTTTTACCACGATTTCTTGCGTTCCGATTAGCTCGTCAATCAATACACAAAGCTTATTTCCTTCATATTCAAGCACTAGCATTACGCCTTCATCGATATTTGTAACAGCATCTTCAAGGTCATATTTCTGGCTAAGACGCAGAATCGGATAACATTCATCGCGTATCATAATATATTCTTCACCGTTTGGTTCATTGATCAGTTTATCTTCTGTCACACGAATAAATTGTTTAATTGCGGAAGTTTCCATAACAAATTTTGTATTACCATTACGCATAACAATACCGTCAATAATTGCCATTGTCAGCGGAATTTTCATTGTCATAGTCGTTCCTTGGCCTTCTACAGATTCAATGTCCAGCGCACCGCCGATTTTTTGGATATTTTTCACAACAACGTCCATCCCTACGCCTCTGCCTGAAAACTCCGTAACAGCTTCTTTTGTTGAAAAACCGGGATATGTAATAAATTGAAAAATTTCTTTATCTGTATAATCACTTTCCATACGATTATCAGGCAAAATACCATTCTCCCAAGCCTTTTTAAACAGCTTTTTCCGATTTAGTCCCTTTCCATTATCCTTTACAGATATCCAAACTTTGCCGCCCTCATTCTTTGCTTCAAGGATAATTTTACCTTTTTCTGTCTTACCAGAGGCAGTACGTTCTTCATTCGTTTCAATACCATGATCCACAGAATTGCGTACTAAATGCATTAACGGATCGGAAATATTCTCAATAATATTTTTATCCACTTCTGTAGCATCACCTATCATTTCAAATTCAATATCTTTGCCAAGTTTTCTTGACATATCAAATATTGTTCGGTTCATTTTCTGGAATGTATTTGTCAACGGCATCATACGCATTGACATTATCAATTCCTGCATTTCTGTTGTAATTTTAGAAAGCTGTGCCGCTGCTTTCTGGAAGTTGGATAACTCCAAATCTGGTATTTGCAAGTCTGGATTCTGTAATACGGTTGATTCTGCAATAACCATTTCTCCCATTAAGTTCATTAATGTATTCATCTTGTCAATATTAACACTCATAAACGACTGCTTATGCTCTTTTTTCTTCTTCGTCTTTGTAATCTGTTTTGCTTTGCCAGCCTCCTTATGTATAACATAATCGCCTGGCTGTGGTTCTGATGCAGCAGGTGTTTCCGATGTATGTTCTTCCTCCATTGGACTTGACGGAATTGGTGCATCCGAAAAACCATGTTCAAATTCCTGCTGCGAAACTTCCATAATATCAATACTTTCTATCTCAGAAGTTGTATCAATTAACTCATGCAGTTTCTGCTCAGTAAAGTTACCACGTACAAGTATTAAAAAACCATCTTCCAAGATTTTTTTAGAAGCTTCCTCACTTACTAAAATATCCTCTGGTGTGTAATGCATATCTTCTGTGTATTCCTTTAATGCATATGTCGCAGAATATGCACGCAAATTACACATCTGTGTATCAGAATGATATGTAATCCGAATACGAAAACACTTCTCATCCCCAGAAGCCTGTGGTGCAATGTAAAACTGATTTGGTTTCAGTACAAGTTTTTCTTCAGATTTTTTTTCTTCAACTTTAGGTTTCGGTTGTTCTGGTGCAGCACTCCCTCCTCCTTTAATGTTATCAAGGAAAGCATTCATCATAGTTATCAAATCGGAATTATCCCCATCAGGATCATTTCCATCTTTAATTTTCTCCATTTCTCCATTGATAAAATCAAGAACTTGGAAGACAATTTCTGTCAGTTCTATATGCGGCTCGGTAATCTTTCCCAGATTTTCCCTCAGATAAAAAAATATGTCTTCCAGCTTATGAGAAACCTTCATAATATTGTCATACATCATAATTCCCGATGAACCCTTAATTGTATGCATAATTCTGAAAATTTCATTAATGCTGTTCTCATCAAAAGCATCGTCATCCTTGGTTTCAAGTAGGATTTCCTCCAGTTTCTCCATTAACTGTCCGTTTTCGTACAGGTACATATCCACCATACCATCTACACTAAATTCCTCAGCCACGCCGGCACCCCTTCCACTTAAAAAACTAATTTTATAACTTTTTCTTTTTAAATAACAATAAACTCCTTATTCAATTTTATATCTATTTCGCACAATAGTCAATATTTTCTGAAATTTTTAAATATTTACCTATTATCAAACATGGATCTTATTATTAATTTTACAGAATTTTTGTTTTTTTATAAAAAACAGCTTGCATTATATCTTTTTTTTTGGTAAAATATCACTGTTGCGAGTTGAAAGACTTAGTATAGTCGAGGAGGTGCTAACGGTGGCAAAATGTGATATCTGTGGCAAAGGCGTTCATTTCGGTAATAACGTAAGCCATTCTCATAGAAGATCCAATAAAATTTGGAAGTCAAATATTAAAAAAGTAAAATGCAACATAAACGGAGCTGCTAAGAGAATTCATGTATGTACGAGATGCTTACGTTCTGGATGCGTTGAAAGAGCTTAATATTCATGGAATGAAATTGAGAAGAGAAATAACTATCTTCTCTACTTATTGCGCTGGGCATTCGTCATCTTATTGATATTTTTCCTTTGAGGCTCATGCGTATAAATAAAAAAGAAGCATTTTTGTGCTTCTTTTTTATTTATGTTTTCACAATCCTTCACATCTCATAATATTTTCTGCGAAGACTCTCATACTCTGTTTGAATTAACAAAAAGGTCTTAGTATCTCCACATTTGTTGTCTGGATGAAAAATTTTTAATAGTTCTTTATAACGTTTACGTAGTTCCATATCATTATCTACGCCGCGAAAAAAGCATGTCCCATCATATGCCCCACTCTCAAAAGAATGACTGTTATTACGCATTCCAGCCATTTTCTGCCGTTTATATTTACCTTTTTCGTGTTCAAAATTTAGGCGCTCGCATTCCAAAGCTTTTCTATCCAACGTTAACTGCTGATAGGCGTCCTCAATAATCTTCTTTTTCTTCGCTATAAAAATCTCATTGTCATCATAACGCTTTTTTAGTGTTTTGGCCTTTACATCAAGCGCAATCCGTTCTCGTTCTAAAGCCCTTTTTAAACTATGCAAATCGCGGTTAAGAGCTTCTAATTCCTCCTGCTTAGCCTGAATCCTGACTTGTTCCTTAAACATCCAATGCTTCATTGTTTTGATGTCGTCAGGAGTTTCCATTTTCATAAGCTCCTCATCAAAATCTATCATATTCCATACTCCTCATGTATTATTATAATTATTACTAACAATTACATTGTAACAAATTATAACCGATTATGATAAAAATAGCAATTAAAATTAATCCAATCCATGTTTCGCCCAAAATTATCATAAAAAGCATACCCATTGAAAAACAAATAATGGAATATCCGATTAACTTTTTCATACATATGCATCTCCTATTCCTGTTTTTGTCCGCTTATGTGTAATTATATGCAGCAGGAATTGGTTTTAGGTTTTTCATTTTATTAATATTCTTCTTCTGGAAAAGCAGTTTTAATTGCCTCGTCATCACTGGGCATATCTTTCTTTGATGTAAACCGATCGATTAAATCTGGCACCATATCAATAATCTTATTAATAGTATCTTGATTTTTAATATTTACAAGCCTTACTTGTCCGTTTTTAATTACTAAAACTGCGCTAGGTGACATTTTTCCAGTCATACCACCTGCACCGCCATCTGCTGTACCGTTGTCCTTTTTATCTTTAGAAGAAGCACCAGCACCCACGCCGAATGTTACATCTACCAGTGGAATAATGGTAGTGTCACCAAGCTGTGTCGGCTCACCAACCACTGTTTTGGATGAAAGAAAACTTTCCATTCCCTGCATCATGGTATTTACTACTCCGTTAAAGCTATTATCAGCCATAATTAACCTCCATTCATATGCTTCGCTTTATTTGCTTGATAAGTTGTTTTATATTTTTATCAAAGAAAAGAATCAGTGCAACCTTGAGATAAACAAACAGGCTGATTTTCCCTTTTAACAAAATATCGCCCTCCAATATAGTCTGCCCAAACTCTGGCACAATATCAATCCGTCCTTGGTGGAAAGGATAAAGCATTCCCCATACAGCCAATATCTCTCCCAACACAGCAGGGTCTTCAAAACCTAAATGCAAATTTACTTGAAATTTCTGCGGCGAAAGACTTTTCGCAATACGCATAAGCTGGGTTTTGCATGTACCAATTGCACGTGTCGTACTTTGTTTCTGCAATAAATCAAGATAATAATTTAAGTTATCCCGTATTTTAACTATTGTATCACATAATTTATGAAAAGTGTACTGAATATTCTCTATAAATTGCATGAATTTTCCAAAAATAATATAAAGTTTTTCAAATAATGATTTCTTATCCGCTTCGTTTTTAGATTCTTCTATTTCAACTTCCTTTATTTCAGCTTCCTCTATTTCAGCTTCCTCTATTTCAGCTTCCTCTATTTCAGCTTCCTCTATTTCTGTTTCTAGGATTTCTGATTCAAGAATTTTAGATTCAAGAATTTCAGATTCTTCTCCTTTTGTTTCCCTTACTTTCGTTCCTTCCAATTCCAATTCTTCTAAATCAGAACGTTGCCAAGATGCTGATTCTTCATTGTTGGATTCTGAATTGCCCGAATTGTCCGTCGACGCAGCTTGAATTTCCGTATCTGTACCATCTGGTGATGGTTCTTCTGGGTTATAGCCAGCTTCTTTTGATTCTTTCTTTTTTTTCTTTGCCGCCTTTTTTTTGTTATCAAAAATAGGTATTCCCAATACCCGTACTGCAATATGAAGAGAAAACGCATTCTCGTATTCCATAAGGATTCTGGCAGATACAAAATGTAGCAGCCATGTTACACGACTAGATACAGTTGCTTTGCTGCTTTGATAATCACCCTCAATACGGTACCTTACAGGTATAAACAAAACCAGACAAACCACAAGAATCAGTATTCCTAAAAGAATCAGCAGAATCAATCCCAATATCTTTAGTATCGTTAATATTACTGATATCATATAATCCCCTGTTTTATTTATTAAAATAAGCTTTCACGTTATAGCTGTTTGTTGCCCTCCATACATCAAGAAGCATTTCTGAAACCAAATCTATGGCAGCAGAATACCCATTCGCTATTCCCACAATATAGGGAGCGTTTTCTTTTTTCCGAAAATAACGCTGTTTGAGCATTGCACTGTGACAGATCTCAAACAAATCATTATTTTTAGCAAGCGCGATGTAATAAATTGTAGGCTGTGGCCGCCCTGTCCGCAATTTCCATAGAATCCGATTTCGTTTATCCACAATGGACGGACTCATATATAACTTTTTATAAAAGCGCATAATTGTAACCTGTTCCTAAACGAGAAAGAAGGTCAATTTGACTGACCTTCTTTCCAAACTAACCAATCAAGCCCATTTATCGGGGCTTTATCCACTGTCTGGTTCTCCTTAAATCAAGGTATTCCTGATAAGCCCGCTCAAGAATTTGCTTTTCATTTGAAAAACGAAGTAAATGATACGCTTCATGATATTTATAATAACCTGAATCTACAAAAAATTCCTCCCGCTGCGGTCTGCTGTAATAATTATCAGCCATCATCAAATACCAATATACCTCTTTCTCGACCACATCCTGCGGCACGCTAAAGGAATATTCGCTTTTTCCAATGTACCGCATTACGGTTGCTTTCACGCCAGATTCTTCAAAAACCTCTCGAAGCGCAGTTTCTACATGTTTTTCACCTTTTTCAACAGTTCCTTTTGGAAGCACCCAGCCTTCATATCTGTTTTTAAAGTTTTTATATAGAAGCAAGATTTTGCCTCTAAATATAACTACGCCTCCGCAGCTCGTAGCTTCAATCATGGCGTTCCTCCTTATGGTGCGAGTTACAATTCAGCCTTGCTGAATTGTAACACATCAAGCAATGCAAAATCACTTCGCAATGGCTTGATGTATTGCAATCACTACGCTTTCTTATACTCACGAGCGATTAGATTTTCCTTTCTGCACAGCACGTATTGCCCGCTTATGCATTATGGGCTGTGCAGAAATTGGAAAATCTTAACGGTCGTTAGTATACATGGCTTGTATAAGCCATAATTAGCAGCATAGTGCAAAGTCCTAGGCTGAACTGTAACGGTGCGTACAATATATACTTATTTTATACTTTCCATAATGCTGATTATCTGACCTGTTTCAAATGGTTTCGTCACAAATTCAGCAGCGCCAAGTTTAATTGCATCCAACATTTTTCCTTTTTGTCCTGCAGCCGTTACCATAATTACTTTTGCATTTTCATCAAATTCTTTAATTTTTACAAGAGTTTCAATTCCGTCCATAATCGGCATCGTAATATCAAGTGTAACGAAATCTGGCATAAGCTGACAGTATTTGTCGTAGCCGTCCTGTCCATTTTCTGCTTCTCCAACTACTTCATATCCGTTTGCTTCCAAAATTCTTTTCAGCATAAACCTAGAAGTTTTGGAATCATCAACTATCAAAACTGTACTCATATTTCTATCTCCTTATACTCAATCAATTTTCATGTACTTTATTCATATACTTCAAAAACAGCTTTAAAACTATAGCCATTTGCATTGATGGGGATTACATAAAGCTTTTCATTGCTTAAATACGGCCCCGCTAAGGATGAATACTCCGGCGAATTCATATCTACAGATACGTTTTCGTAGCTTAAATTCGTTGCGAATAACCCGCTGACACAATTGATAAATTCACCGATATTGTCAAGTGCATCATTGTCGACCACTTCGTATGTATCACCGGAAAAATAATTTGCTATGCCGAGAAGTCCATCCTCCGGCGCACTAAGATATATCCGAAGATGCATATCGCCAACAATCGCCTGACAGGCATACTTGTCCAATTGAAACGAACGGGCAAGATACGCCTTCTCAAGATATACGTCTTCATCAATTAAGCGGCGCAGTGTCTGTATCAGTGTTAGGGCGAGCATTTTTAATTCCGCTGATTTAAGTGGCACAAAAATATCTACACATTGTTCAAAATCATCATGTATCAACGCACTCATCTGTAATTCTGTAAATCCGCCTTTTTGTTGATACTCGTCTAACAACGGATTAATATGTTCAATCTGCAAAATCCTCTTATTCAATAAAACTTGGCAGAATGACATAAATGCATTCGATTGGTATGTTAAAATTGTATCCAATCTGTCATCACTTAAATACCCTTTTTCGATAGCGATATCTCCAAAACGTGATGTATTTTTGTCAATTGCAGCCAAAATTTCTTTTACTGCAGAAGCAGGCATCATCTTGAGTATCGTAACAATTGTTTCAACCTCTGCAGTAGCGTCTTTTGGAACAGGAAGTAAAGAATTTAACTGTTCCTGAGTAATTATTTTCTTTTCAACTAGGTAGTTCCCAAATAAGCGCTTTAGCATATTGTAGCTCCCTTCTAAATAAAGTAGTGGTTTGACGTTCTTCAAACAGCACATCTAATATTAATATACACCTTTTTTACAAAAATTACAAAGATTTTTCAACAAATATATGAAAAACAAATAATTTTTAATATTCTTTCTAAAAAAAGTTATCTACCACTATAATATTGGTCAAAAATACGACGTACTACCGGAACTGCATACTCTCCACCGGAGCCTGCCCCCTCCATAATAATCGTAATCTGCAATGGATTATCCGTATCATATGTGTAACCAGTAAACCATGCATGAGAATCCGAATTATTATTGTATTCTGCTGAACCTGTCTTTCCAGCGGCACGGTATCCATCGCTTTTTAATCGTGTTCCAGTTCCTTCCTCCACAACCGCAGACATTAATGTCTTTAATGCATTGGATTCTTCTACAGAAATAAACTGTCCCAGAGATTCCGGCGAAAATTGTTTTAAAATATTACCGTCAGCTGTTTCAATATGGTCAATCATATAAGGTATCATCATTTCACCATTATTTGCAATCATTGCTGTAATCATTGCCAAATGCAGTGGTGTCATCTGTGTAGTGCCTTGTCCAATGGCAGTTTGAATCATGACATTGTCGTTGTCCTCTAACTCTGTGGAAATATTGCTCTGTTTTGACAGAAAATTGACAGGCAGTGCTTTATTAAATAATAGACTTTCCAACATCTTCATAAAATCGAAACGATGGATATTTAATGCAATATCTGCAAAAGAGGAATTGCAAGATTTCGCAAAAGCCGTTTGAAAATCGACTAATCCATGGCTGGTATTATGATAGCAGCTAATTTTACTATTTCCTTTTATAAACCGTCCACCGCATTGGTAGGTATAATTTTGATAGTCGGTCGGATTCTCGCGGATATATTCCAGCGCTGTTAATATTTTAAATGTAGAACCAGGCGGATATGCCCCTTGTGTCACTCTGTTTACAAGAATCGAACTGTCCTCGTCTTCAATTATATCATTCCATATATCTGCAATATGATTCGGGTCGAAATCCGGCTTGGAAACCATTGCAAGAATTTTACCAGTAGAAGGTTCTGTTATAATAATCGCACCCTCATAAATACCAAGTGCATCATAAGCAATTTTCTGCAATTTGGCATCAAACGTCGTCACCACCGTGTTTCCTTTGTGTTTTTCATTTTGCAAGTCATTTTGCAGCTTGTTATTTAAGGAAATATTCGAGGATACTAAATAAATATTTGCGTTTTGTTCCACACCCATTTTTCCGTTTGATGCATAGCCAACTGCATGGGAAAATACTTTACCAAAAGGATAACTACGTTGTTCTGTTTCTGCCGAAGTTGTCGCCAGCACCTCTCCATCTGCTGATAAAATATCGCCGCGGATTGTCTGTGCCGCAAGAATTTCCTGTCGTTTGGTATTGTAAGCATTATTAATAATCTGTGGACTATCAAAATGAACATAATGTGCCAGATAAACGCTAATTGCAATAAATCCGATTGTAAATATACCTGCTATCATATTCATCTGCACTTTTGAAATATCAAAACGCATCAAAAATTTCTTAATTCCCGCCACAGTTTCTCCTGCTGCATCGTTTTTATTACTTTTATTTTTGTTACTTTCGCTAGACATTGTATTAAGTACAAAATCTTTGTGAATATAGAAACCTTGAATCATCGACAGCATAATAATTGTAGAGAGCACCGAACTGCCGCCATAACTAATTAATGGAAGCGTTACGCCTGTTAGGGGTACAAATTTACTGTTTCCTCCTATTGTAAGGAATAATTGTACAATATAAACCGTACCCAGCCCGTATACTGTATACTTCAAGAAATTATCTTGACACACATGAGATATATGCACGATTTCAAGGAACAAATTTACACATATCGCTATTAAGCAAATCCCGAAAATAACACCATATTCCTCACAAATTGCAGAAAAAATAAAATCCTGTTCTACATAGGGAATAGAACTAGGTGTACCAGCATCAATTCCCATGCCAAACCATCCACCAGTTCCAATTGCAAACAATGACTGTGTAATCTGATATCCCGTCGCATCAATATCCATCCACGGATTTAACCATGCAGAAACACGCACACGCACGTGAGAGAACAAAAAATATGCTATATAAGATGCCGCTGCTCCTCCTGCAAGTCCTGCTCCAAGATAGCGCAATTTGTGTGTTGCAATAAAAAGCAGTACTATATAGGTAATAAAATAAATTAATGCACTTCCTAAATCTTTAGAAGCAACGAGAATGAGTACATGTACCCCTGCAACAATCGCCGATAATGCGATATGTCCAAAATGTTTTGCTCGTGATAGAATCCCTGCCAAAAATAAAACAAAAATTATTTTAACAAATTCAGACGGTTGAAAAGACAGTTTGAATATCGAAAAAGCAAGTTTAGAACCATTACTGCTTCTGCCGTTTATCAGTACAAATGCTAGAATTGCAATTCCTACTACAGCATAAAGCAGTTCGCATTTTCGGATTAGTTTAATATACTTTAACAATACAGGTATTACCAATGCAATTACCAGTGAAACCGCAACAATTGCAAACTGACGAGTAGCACGTGACAGTGATATTCTCGTTAGTATCACAAAGCTAATAGACAACAGCATTGCAGTATGGTTTAATATCAGCTTGTTAGACTGCGGATAAATTACCCGCATTAGTACCATAAACGAAAATGCTGCGATCGCCTGCAGCAGCGGAAAAAATAAAAAAGTTAAATCCTGTCTTGAGGACAGCAGAACAAGGCTTCCCGTCAAATGATTTATCAGAATAAGCAAATCCTGCAAAACAAGGAATACCGACTTCCGCTCACCATCATCACGCCGCAACAGAATGTAGCTTATCAATGTGTAGAGCAAAATATTTATGACTAATATATACTTTGATAACTCAATCACTGCTTTTAGCATCTTTTTCCTCCATCTGTGTAGGCAGCGCCCCAACCCTCCTCTATATTTCTTATCGGCTGATTATGGATTATCTTTAATCTATTCCACACCGCGTTTATAATGACCATTGGTATAGTGTTCCAAAGGGAACGGTAAACCATTATTATTCCTTAAATTATCACAATAATATGCAAGAATTTTTTTCACTTCTGCGCTGCTTTCTATTGTAAAATCCAAACGGTACGAACCGATTCCTTGTTTTCTTAGACCTTCAAACTGTCCATGCAGCGATAATGGAACGGAATTATACAAAATATTATAGCAATGGCAACAGTTTTGCAAGATTGGAAATACATTATTGTATCGATCCGTTAAACAATATATATTTTGAACCGATTCCCTGTCTGCAATACAAGTTTGCACTGTTTTTTGCATACAATTAGCAGAAAACATCAGCGGCAGCCTGCCATATAGAACATATTCCATATCTGCAAACCCTGATAATTCCTGCAATTCCTTCTTGTTTAATTCAATGGAAGCCGAAATTTGATCGCATAAAGACAAAAAGAATTTCTCTGCTTCTCTATTCCATGCACCAATAGAAAAATCCGCTATCCGCTTTCCCTTATATCCAATATCATTCAGCCATTGCAATTCCTCAAGATTCCGAACCAAAACACCTTCAAAAGAAAATGGCAAAACCGACTCCTGCTCTAAAAACCGCTGATAAATGGCTAAATATGGATACGAGCGTCTGCGCAAAATATAAGGCAGCGCAAGATAGAACGATTTTCCTCTTAAATTGTTCTTATTTTGTATCGTTTTTTTATTTAATTTACTCTTGTCTAAATTATTTTTTATAAATAAATCTGCGTCAAGATAAATGCGCTGTATAGTTGAATATTGTAAAACCTCTTCTAACTGTTCCATCGTTAGAACAGCAGCAGTTAAGATAAAATTATCCGTTTTATTTGTGCTGGCTGTTTTATCCACATTATTCTTGATATTTGCTGTATTAGCTGTTTTATCCACATTATTATCCATTTCTATTGGACTGACTGTTCTTTCTATATTTTTTAGTGTCAGCAGTTTTTCCTCTAGCTGCGCGCACGCCTGCCTACGCAGTTCATTGAGTATTTTTACTGGAAGAAATGATTTATTGTCTGTTTCTATGGTAAGCTGTTCTATTTTAAAGAATGTATCTCCCATTTTACAAAATCGTTTCTCGATATCTGTTCTTGTGAGTGGCTGTTTCTGCGCTTGGCTGACTAGGGATTCCCCTTCTGCTGTAACGGATATCCCTTGACAGGATAATGTAAATTTGGGCTTTTCTCCGATATAAATAGTTACAAATCCTTGAACTGAAATTTCTGGTTTTTTTGTTAGATATTGCTGTCGGATTGTTTCAAGAACCGCGGGATCTGTGCCAGAATATCCAGGTTTTTTGATTGTCACCATTGATTTACTGTTATGCTGTTCATAGTAACCTTGGCAAATATCAGTTCGTATATAAAGATGACGCAAAAATATTTCATCTTCTTTTGCTACCTGATACGTTTGCTGTGGATCAGCATAATATTTGTCCATATACTTTCGGTATATTGCTGTAACACCTGCCACATATTCGGGACTTTTCATCCGCCCTTCTATTTTAAAGGAATCAATTCCTGCGGCAATTAGTTTGGGAAGAATCGGCAAAGTATACATATCTTTAAGGCTAAGCGGATATGTTGTTTTTCCTTTTTCATCTGTATAAGGAAGCCGGCAAGGGCCGGCACAACGTCCGCGATTTCCGCTTCTTCCTCCAATAATGGAACTAAATAAACACTGCCCTGAATACGCATAACACATTGCGCCATGAACAAACGCTTCAATTTCAATATATGTCTGTTTTTTGATATTCTTAATTTCCTCTATGGAAAGTTCTCTTGCTGGAACAATACGGCTAACACCTATATTTTTTAAAAAGGCAGCACCATAATATCCTGTAATCGTCATTTGTGTGCTGGCATGGAGCGCAAGCTGCGGAAATGCACGATGTAAAATTGCCATAACGCCGATATCTTGTACAATCACGCCATCCAACCCTGCGTTATAAAACGGTTCAATATAAGGGACTACTTCGTTAAGTTCCCTCTGTTTCACAAGCGTATTTACTGTAAGATATATTTTTTTATCAAAAAGATGCGCGATTTTAAGAGCCTCGATAATTTCACCATCCGTAAAATTATTGGCATATGCTCTTGCGCCGAATTTGGTACCCCCTAAATATACCGCATCAGCACCTGCATTGACAGCCGCCATAAAACACGAAAAATCTCCGGCAGGCGCCAGCAATTCGACCTTTTTCTTCTCCATAAATCAGCCAATCCTCTATTTTTTACTTTCCTTTAATTCTGTTTCTAAACGCACAATCTGTTTAGAACTTTCATTGAGTTCCTGCTGTGCTTCTTTTAAGGCTTTATTGGTATTGTCCAGTTTAATTTGCGCGGCAATTAGCTCATGTTTTAAATCATAAAGTTCATTTTCTTTTGCACGCAAATCCTGCTCTAATAGTTCAATCTGGTTTTTTGCCTTAAAATAATCATCCGCCATATTTAGCTGAATCAACATATTCTGCTTGTCCAGCGACTGGCGTTTAAAACTATCCATTTTATTGTATTCATTCAATTTATTGTTAATATAGGCAGCAACTCTCTGTAAATATTCTGCGCTTTCATTACCGCTAACAGTTAAAACTTTCCCACCGATAATTACTTCTGTATCTGTTTTTGCAGACATAATCTTCCCCCGTTTCCGATTCAAAACCAGCCATTTTAACGGTCTATCCCTAAATGACGATATGTCAAATCTGTTACCACTCTGCCACGCGGCGTGCGCATAATCAATCCATTTTTCAACAAATATGGTTCATACACTTCCTCCACTGTCCCACTGTCTTCTCCAATCGCTGCGGAAAGTGTGTCAAGTCCTACCGGCCCGCCGCTGAATTTCTCAATCATAGTTATTAAAATAGTGCGATCCGTCTGATCAAGTCCCAGTTTATCCACATCTAACATATCCAATGCGGTGTTTGCTGCTTCCAGCGTAATCTGTCCATTATATTTCACTTGCGCAAAATCACGCACACGCTTTAACATACGATTGGCAAGACGCGGCGTGCCGCGGCTTCTGCGCGCAAGCTCTCTTGCGCCTGCCTCATCAATTGATACCTGCAAAATCCTTGCGGAATGTTGAATAATCAGCATTAATTCTTCTACAGAATAAAATTCCAGGTGCTGAATCACGCCGAAACGATCCCGCAGTGGTGCAGTTAAAAGTCCCGCTCGGGTTGTTGCACCAATCAGTGTAAATTTCGGCAGATCCAGCCGCACAGAACGCGCCGCTGTCCCTTTTCCAATCATAATATCAATAGCAAAATCTTCCATTGCTGGATAAAGCACTTCCTCTACCTGACGGTTTAAACGATGAATTTCATCAATAAACAAAATATCTCCCTCTTGGAGATTGTTTAATATTGCTGCTATTTCACCTGGCTTTTCGATTGCCGGCCCGCTTGTTACCTTTACATGAACCTCCATTTCATTAGCAATAATTCCTGCAAGTGTGGTCTTGCCAAGTCCAGGCGGCCCGTAAAACAGCACATGGTCTAATGAATCATTTCTTTGTTTTGCAGCTTCTATATAAATGCTTAAAATATCTTTAATTTTTTTCTGACCAATATATTCTTTCAACTTCTGCGGACGAAGGCTGCCCTCTAGCTTTACATCCTCCTCTAGAAGTTTCGTTTCAATGAATCTGCCCGCCATAATGCTCTCCATTCTAGTGACACTTAAAAAATAATTTATCTCATAACGGTTTTTAATGCAAGTTTTAATATTTCTCCTGCATCCATCCCATCCGTAATTGTAATCTGCCGAACTGCTTTTACAGCTTCCGCCGGCGAATATCCCAGCGCTGTCATTGCTTCGATTGCTTCATTCACTTCATTTTTTGCCGCCATATTTTCTGCGATATCAGAAACAGATAGTTCAGAGTTTTGTGAATCTGTCTGTAAACCAATTTTATCACGCAAATCAAGAATAATCCGTTCCGCCGACTTCTTGCCGATTCCCGGTGCTTTCGCAATGGTCTTTGCATCACCAGAAATTATTGCAAAGCGTAAATCATCGGTACTCATCGCAGACATAAGCCCAAGTGCGCCTTTTGGTCCAATACTGTTAACTGTAATTAACTTTTTATAGATATCTAAATCATCTTTTGATAAAAAACCAAATAGTTGAAAAGCATCTTCTCTTACGCTGGTATAGGTATAAATTTTTATCGTTGTCCCAACTGCAGGCAGACGCTGTATTACACTGGAAGGAACACGAATATTATAACCGATATTATTACATTCTAGGACAAGCATATCCTCTGCAATATCCGCGATTTCTCCTTTTATATATGCATACATAACAACCCTCCCCCATATGGTACCAATAAAGTTATTATCTCAAAATATAACTTCCTGTTAACCTTAATATTCGAATAGAGAAAATACATCTTCCCTGCTCGGCACCCACCAGCTTCTGCTAACAATTTGTACTTGGGTGACCGTGTGCATATAAAAACGCCATAACAGAAATTATAGCATATCCATACATATGTTTCAATAAAAATCTGCCATATAATTCTAAATTTTTGTAACAATTCATCCTTTGGCTTCCTGTTGCAAGCATCAAGCCATGCAAAATCTTAAGCTGAACAATAAATTTTTCTATCTAGTTTTTTCTATCTAGTTTTTTCTATCTTCTTTTTTTCTATCTACTTTATTTCGATATTTTGATAAGAACACATATCTTTTACAAGATGCAAGGGAACCTTTTCATATTTAGAAAGCCAGCGCCCTTGAACTCCTGTATATTCTGCTACTTCTTGCGGCGGTGCTCCATTGCTTAATATCAGTCGAATACCCGCTTTGCGCAATGCACTAAATGTAATATTAAACGGAATATCATTTTCCTTTACAATTTTATGCAAAGCGCTCTGTAATCCTCGAATACTGTATGGCTTATTTCCATTTGACTGTATTACATATTCACAGGAACGGGAAGCCGTTTCTTGGAAAAGTTGTTCCAATTTACTCATTAGATCATCTGGAATTTTTAAAAAACGAAACGTTTTTCCATTTTCTGTTACAGCATTTAACTTAATATATTGACTATCCACAATATCTTCTTTTTTCAGAGATACAATTTCATTAATCTGCATTGCCATCTGAAATGCAAGGCAGACAGCAGTTCTTATATTTAACGACTCACAGCAGGACAACAGTTTATCTATACTTTCCATGCTGGGGATATCCTCCTCATGATATTCCGTTTTATCTGGAATATCCTCATTAACACTTAGATGATCAAACGGATTCCCATATTTAACACACGGATAAGTAATATCCAAATATCCATTTTCTGATAAATTGTATAAATATTGATAAAACGATTTTAACGACTGCATAATTCTTTTAATATAAAGTGGTTCATAAGTTTTATTGTGAATATCTGCAATGCAGGATTCGTAAAATCTTTTGGCATCATCATGGTTTATATAAAAAGGGCTGCGTCCAGTGCGCGAAACAAGTTTACGCATATGTGATGCTGTGTTTTTGCGCGTCTGCGGAACAGTTGAAAAATTTTCAATTAACTGCATAAACAAGGGATCGTTGACTTTTAGGTCAATAGGATAATTTTGCATAAGATTCAACTCCTTTTTGTATTATTACGAAACGTTTGTGTGCATCAACTATATTTGGTACAATTTGGTTATCGTTAGTATACCATAATAGAAATACCTCGTAAAGGTGTTATGAAAATTCGCTTCGCGTAGGGTGTGGCAAGTTACGCATTTTATTATACAGCCTATAAAATATATTCACACACTCTATCTACCGTTCCCTCCTGCAAAACTGCTATCAATGGGCCTTGCAGAAACATTGGCTTCTCCTCTGCTCTTTTTAACATTAAAAAATGTGTACACAAAAGCATATTGCGCAGTTTTACCATATTCATAGGGTCGTATCCGCAAATCTGAAACGTTCCTGTTGCTTTATTGGTATGTTGCTGCAAAAAATCTGCAAACGTCTGCTCTTTTTCTTCATTATGCTGCTGCACAATTTTCTTCAACTCTGGATCGCTCTTCTTAGCAGCTAGAACTGCTTTCACCTCAATATCTTTCGAAATCATTTCAAATAATGTCTGTTCGCAGCCCTTTATCTTATGATTAATTTGTTCTCCTGCTTCTGTAAGCGCAATACAAAACAGTGTTCCTGAATAATAAAGCATTCTTCTAATATCAAAAAAATCCTGATTGATCGTTGTAAGATATTGAACAAATGCTTTTGTTTTTTCTTTGTATTTTTCAGGCGATAACTGCTTTAATGCCATACTGCCTGCATATTCTGCGATTCCCTCTATGGTTTCCGTGCAATATTCTTGCAAAATAATATCACCGATTATTGTTTGTCTGTACTTCCTTACTGCCATAAATTCTTTTAATAGTTTTCGTTTTTCCTCCAGATCATCTGCACAAAAAGCTTGACATAAAATTTGATTTTCATACCTTTTTAATGAAAGATTTTCCATTGTTTCCGGATAGTTCAGCATTTTCAAATCATATGGAAACCGTTTTTCCTGCTCGATATTTTGAAATACATGGAACATTTCATGCACCATAAGTGAAGCAATCATATCTAAATCGTCGTTTATTGTCTGCTGAATATTCCATATCGCAATATATTCATCATTGTACAATAGCGCTGTATTGCCTACAAACCGACTATCCTTCGGGATTGTTGTATCGTAAGCGATGAATAATCTAGCGTTTTTACAAGTCCCGAAATCTGTGCGATAATCTCTTTAACTGGAGAAGCAT
>VSNQ01000083.1 GCA_009774395.1 Lachnospiraceae bacterium | reverse complement strand
AAAGGCAATATCTTAAATAACATTTTCCCTTATAATTTGAAAAATAGATGATAAAGTATTCATGAAACAACCCTAAATATATAATATCTGTCGTTGACAAGGTCAATTATTGATGATAAAATACTAATGTAAGACAGACATTTTCGATTTATAGATTTATACTACATAACGCCAGAATTTACCGTATTGCACTGGTTAAACGTATATGGCTGGCGTTATGTAGTCAGATTACTTGGAAATTTTAATTGTTAAGCAGTATATATTGTTTTTACAATATGATTCTATATAAATGAAGAAACTTGCAAATGGAGTAATGACACAAACGGAGTAGTGCAGAAATGAGAAAGCGAAAACAAAAGGAACAAAATGCCCTTAGTGCTGCAATATCATATTTTAGACAGAAGAAAAACTTAAGCTTAGAACAAGTCTGCGAAGGTTTATGTTCTGTTGCAACCTTAAGTCGAATAGAACAGGGGAAGCGGAGTGCGGATTCACTGCTGGGAACGCTGCTTCTTGAGCGGATAGGCAAGGAAGCGGAACAATTAGAACTTCTGCAAAATGACGAAGATTATGCACTGTGGAAAAGGCGCAGATATATTCAAGATTTAATGCAGCAAAAGCAGTATCAGAAAATTTATCAGGAACTTGCGCTCTATCGTGGAATGAAACAGACTACGCCCGATTTGCATCAACAGTTCTGCCTATATCAAGAAGTGCTTATCGAGCTTGCATTGCTTTCAGAACAGGAAAAAATAGATTACAAAGAAGAAGTTTGTGAAAATATTTTAATAAAAGTTCTGAAGGCATTGCGTTTGACGAAACCAGCATTTGGGAAAGATGGTGCGCCACCAAAGCAGCTCTATACACAGACCGAAATCGAACTGATTCAGATTTTAACACATTATAGTACTCCAGATTTTTATAAAAGTCAAAATATTGGAGGGAACGTTGGCTTTGCGGAGGAAAAACGAGTGGAATTGCTGCAGATTTTGGAATATATTGAGTATTTTTATACAGAGCATAGAAAAGAAGAAATTGGTGTAAGCATTACAATAGAGTTAGCAGAATTAGAACGTACATTTGGGAATTATGCAAAAGCAATCGAATATTTAGAGAAAGGGATAAGTTTTGTGTCGCAGGGCAGAGGAATAAAATCGTTGGAAAAACTCCATTTTCTAAAAGCACAGGCATTATTTGCTCAACTAGGCGCAGAACACGCTGATACAGAAAAAAGGAAAGAAATACAAAGAGAATGTTTAATGGCGTACTGTACTTGTGAAGTGTGCGGATTAACGGAGTCTGCGAAGAAAATTGAAGTATTTTGTAGGGAGAAAATGGAATGGCAAATTACAGAGTTGGAGATGTAATCCGTTTAACAAGAAAAGCAGCCGGAATAACGCAGGAACAGTTGAGTGACGGGATTTGTTCTGTGGAAACGCTGTCACGTATTGAAAATGGTAAGCACGCAGTAAAACGGGAAACATACAGCCAGTTAATGGCAAAGATGGGACGTGACACAAGTCGGTGTTATGCGTTATGTATGAGTAAGGATATGGAATTGCTGGAAGAACGAATATGGTTAGAGGATGCATTGTCGAAATTCGATTATCGGGAAGCTGACAGATATTTAAGTATTCTAAAAAGAAAGATAGCCGATACACCAATGAATCAGCAGTATATTGCGCGTATAGAAGGGCTGTTGGATTATCGAAATAAGCGGATTGATGCAGAAGAATGGATAAAACGGGAAGAAAATGCCATACGGTTAACAGTACCAGAGTATGAGAAGTATCTGTTTATTGAGAAAAAAGAAGATGCATTTCCCTTCACAGAATTAGAAATTTTGACATTAATGAGTCTGGCGAATGCGTATTCTGTAAATGAGCAGCCAGATATAGCGATAAGGATTTATGATGCACTGCTGCTTGGCTTGGAAGAAGAATATATGGATTTTATTAGCGTTAGGAAGCTGCGGATGGTGATTAACTTTAACTATATAAGGTCGTTAGAACAACAAGATAAATATCAAGAGGCATTGGATAAGGGAAAGAAACTGTTGGAAAATGCTATAAAATTTGATTATGGAAGAATGATTCCAATGGCACTTGTTGCGATAGTATGGGATATGAATAAAATAATTGAAAAAGACAGTAATGCAAATGAAATATTAGAGATAAAAAGAAAATTGCGGCAGGCATATTATATTGCTGCCGCAAGGAATGATAACTATAATGTAAATATTATAAAGAATTATTATCGAAGTTGTTATGGAGAGGAGGTGTAAGGGAATATACATCTGCATCTTCAAGTGGATTGGGATCATTTAAAACTTGATAGTCACCAACACATAAAGGAAAGAAAGTCAATGTAAGCACAGATATAAAAGTTAAATATAGTTTCTTAATTGTTAAATAGTGTTTTTTCATATACGTTCACCTCTAAAATAGCTTTTTAACAATTGCACTATGTAATTGACAACAACACCATGTCAAAACTGGAAAAATTTTTTTCCTAATTTTGACATGGTGTTATTTTTTATGATAAATTATAATAATTTTATTGTATAAAGTAATATTAAGAAATTTTAAGGAAAGGGTTATTGTCATAAGAGTAATGCAAATAAAGCAAATGAATGAAAACTTAGTAAATAAAGATGGTTTGCAGTGGAATCCACGGTGTAATGCAAAAATATATAAAGATAATATTATAATAACCAATATGGATACTGGTAATTGGACAATTGTAAAGAAAAATGTTTTTAATAATTTGTGCTATTATATGCGTCAAGGCAGAACAGTAGAAGAAAAATTGAGAACTATAGAAAAAGAATTAATTGATAGAAGGATACTGATAGGTGCTTCAGAGTTAAATTTGATTATTGGGCTTTATGATAAATGTTATAGTGGAATGATTAAATTTGACGGATATGATATAGAGTGCTTAGATTTGTCACATTTGCGTAGAAATTATTTTGGAATTGTAGAGCAGTCACCAATAATGTTGTTTGAATCAGTGAGGGAAAATCTTCGTTTTCGTGAAACGATAGCAGACAGAGAAATTCATTTTATAAATATGGATGACAATGATATAGATTTTATAAATAATAATCCTCGTAATTTGTCTGGCGGTGAAAAACAAAAAATAGCATTTGCTAGGCAATGTTATGATGAAATGTCTGTTTTGGTAATGGATGAACCTACTTCAATGTTAGATGAAAATGCAAAAAGGAAAATGTTGAAATTTTTACAAAAAGTAAAAGAAAATAGAATTGTTATAATTGTTTCACATGATAAACAAGTGATGGAAAATTGTGATTATATAATAAATATGGAATGTATTGCGCAAACGTAAGAAAGGTTTAAAATATGATTTTAGAAATCAAAGAAATTTCAAAAAGCTATGGGACAAAACAGGCACTAAAATCGTTTTCTGCAAAGCTGGAAAATGGCATCTATGGGCTTTTGGGAGCGAACGGAGCTGGTAAGTCTACGTTAATGAGGATATTGTGCAGTCTGCAAAAAAGTGATACGGGCGAGGTTTTGTGTGATGGCGAGTCAATTGCGATAATGCAGGAACGCTATTATGATAGATTGGGGTATCTCCCGCAGAAGCTTGGCTATTATCCAGATTTTACAGTGTGGGATTATTTGCAATATATTGCGCGGCTAAAAGGAATAGCGGAAACGGAGCTACATAGCGAAATAGAAAAGGTGCTGCAAGTGGTAAACCTTACCAATGAAATCACAACGAAAATGAAAAAATTATCCGGCGGTATGCGCCAGCGTGTCGGAATTGCCCAAGCGTTACTTCATAATCCGCAGATACTAATATTAGATGAACCGACGGCTGGGCTTGATCCTTTGGAACGGGGAAGCCTGCGTGATTTTCTAGGCGAATTTGGTCAGGGACGGATTATCTTGTATTCGACGCATATTGTTTCGGATATTGAGCATACAGCGGAGCATTTATTGATAATGAAAGAAGGGAATCTAATTTGCAGCGGCGAGAGGGAAGCTGTACTCCGTTCATTGGAAGGAAAAGTCTGGGAATGCCATGTAGACGCGGAACAAGCGGAGCATCTAAAGCAGCAGTATTGTGTCTGCAATACAAGAACGGAGAAATCAGGAGTTATTGTAAGGCTGGTGGCAGATGAACCGCCCTGTGCACAGGCAGAAGCTGCTGGGCATACATTGGAGGACGTTTACTTTTACATGCTGTATAAGGGGGAGAAAGCATGAAAGGGCTTTTAAAAAGTGAGTTGAAAAAAATTGCCTGCAGAAAAATTTTCTGGGTAGGTTTGTTGCTTTTGCTGCTGTATGCCGTATATCAGTTTGTACCGTTTTTGATTGCAAAAGGTTATTATATTACGACAGCACAGACAGAAGAGGGCGTAACACTATATGGTCGCGAGGCGGTGAAATATAATCAGGCACGTGCGCAAGAATATCAGGGGATTTTAACGGACGAAACAGTGCAGTCAATGTTGGAAAATTATACGGTTTCAACAGAACAGGGCTGGAACAGTTTATATCCACTGGATTGTGTTTCGCAGTTTATCCAGATGCATTTCTTAATCAATGAGAGTGAAGTAAAAACCGTATCCGCAGTTTATCCACAAATGGAAGAACCGCTGTACTATGGATATAGTGATAGCTGGGAGGATTTTCTGCATACAATCAATACACAGATGAAGATAGTGCTTTGTCTTGTAATTATTGTGTTGGCACCAATTTTTGCTAACGAATATCAAAGCAGTATGGCATCTATTATTTTTACAAGCCCCAAAGGCAGAAGGGAAGATGTAAGGGCAAAAATTGCTGCTGCTTTGATTTTGACAAATCTTTGTGCAGTCTTGTTTATTGTAGTTGAGTCTGTTATGCATTTGGCTTTTTTTGGTGTGGAGGGATGGAATACCAGTATCCAGATTGGCTGGCCCGGATTTTTCCGCAGCAGCCCTGTGGCAATGAATTTTTTGGAGGCAGTGATACAGGGGATTATTTTAACGATATTGGTTTATAATTGTATGGCAATGTTGACTTTGCTGATATCTTATTTTAGCAAAAATACCGTTACCGCAATGATTCTTTCGATTGTAATTTTTCTGCTGCCAAGCCTGCCGTTTTTTACTGCCGCTGAGCCGGATTCTTTGTTTGGACGGATTCTTGTGCTTTTGCCGTTTCATGCATTAAATATGCAGTTTGTAACCTATTACAGACCAATTACGTTATTTGGCGCTAAGATACCAATGTTTTATATGCTGCTGTTTTATTATCCTGTGGTTACAGGAATAATGGGAGTATTTTTATGCAAAGTGTGTCAGCGTGACAATAAGCGGGTGCTTGCTGGGAACTAAAGTTATGTTCTCCTATTCGATTGCATATGCTCGTATACAATGTGGTAACCTTAAACAAAAGAAAGCTGATTTTGGGGTTGAAGTATCAATTCGGAAACTGCAAAATAGCGGGATTGTAAAGTAATAGGTACAGTATGGTAAGGGAATAATCCATTTGGTAAAATTGCGCAGATAATTCAAACTGTTGCTGGGACACCAAGATTTACACAATACAAGGCAATAAATTGTGTTTATTTTGGATTAATTTTGTTATTTTTAAAGGTTGGTAATAATTGAAAAATTTGGAGGAAAATACTATAATATAGACAGACATAGAAAAAACATTATATCTATATAAAATATGAGAGGAGTGTGAAGTAAAAATGACAATCGGTACAGTCAGCGGAGCAAATGCGGCAGCGGCTTCCTTTAAGGCACCTTTAGATATGGATCAAACTACAGATTCTGTGAGCAAAAATATTCGGGATCAGATCGCAAATGCGCAGAAGCAATTACAAGAGATTTCGTCCAACAAAGAGATGAGTGTAGAACAAAAGATGAAAAGGCGTCAGGAAATTCAGCAGCAGATTAGTGATTTGAACAATCAGTTAAGACAGCATCAAATCGAGCAGCGCAAACAGCAGCAGGAAAAGAAGATGTCTAAAGATGGGGGGATGAACAGAGAAAATCAGGAGGGTTTGGCATCAAAAGAGAATTTGCCCAAAACGGGGCTGACGCAAGACCGTATGAAAGCAATGATTTCTGCAGATTCTTCCGTAAAGCAGGCAAAAATACAAGGGAATACCGCAGATTCATTTGAGCATAGAGCAGATATTGTAAAAGTGGAAATTGAACTTGACATAGCTCGTGCATCCAATGTAGTTGGGCGTACTGCAAATGTTAGTGGTAAATATGCGGAACTTGCCAAGGTAGAACAAAAAGCAGAAGATGCAATGAACTCCCAAGCAAAGACGCTAGGAGAAGTAAATACAGAAATAAAAGAAACACAGGAAAAAGAGCAGAGCCCAGAGAATAAAGAGCATATAAATGAGAATGCGATTGATGCACAAGAGAAGAACCATATAGAAGAACAAGGGATACCTAATAAAACAAAGCAGGATGAAAGTGAGATATCTATAAAGAGCGAAGAAGCCGATGGTCAAAAGGATATTGTTTATAAAAAGATAGATGTATATGTGTAGAACTTTAGCGTTAACAGGTGAAGATAGACGCGTGTTCTGAAAAGGGATTGTCGGGAGGAATGCTGTTTTCGCAATATATTATGTGGCTTATTGGATAGCGTGGCATCACTACTACAAAGCCCAAGGAAGAAAAGCACAGCTCGTAATGCAGAATTTTATGTTGGAGCGAATTAGATTTCTTTTGGAGGACAGCAGCATTTCGGTGCTTGCTTACAATTTCGAAACAATATTAATAATTTAAATCATAACGATTCATTCACATAAAAACACGGATTTTTTATAAATCTTTCAAAAGCCTAATTGCAGATAAAGACATTATCATATTTTTGAAACCATTAAAATAAACGAAAGCTTTTACAGTTGTTTGGAATTTCTGCATTGTACTTCCTATGCCTATATGCTATAATTTGTCTTTGCAAGGGCAGGATTCGACTTTGCTACAGGCAAGAGAACAGATCTATTTGTGGCAATGACATGAATTTAACTTTTTATCCATAATATTTTTATTCAAGCTATTAACTCAATAAATCTGGCATTCGAGGTATCGCTATATGGGAATTTATCTAAATCCAGGCAACGACGGTTTTTGGGAATCCGTGCGTTCTGAAATTTATGTAGACAAAACAGGATTGATTGCACAAACGAACCAGTATCTCAATACAAAACAGAAGTATATTTGTGTCAGCAGACCGCGGCGCTTTGGAAAGTCCATGACACTTGAAATGCTTGCGGCATATTATAGCAGAGGCTGTGATTCATGGGAGTTATTTCAGGGGCGTAAAATCGAGGGGGAAGAAACTTTCCACGAAAACTTAAATCAGTATGATGTGATTTATCTGAATATGCAGCAGTTTTTAATCAGATCAAGAGAACAAGAGATTACCGATTATTTAGAGCATATGGTGATCGAGGAACTTTATGAGGAATATGGAGAACTGTTTTCAGAAAAAGAAACCATTCTTGTTTACGCATTAGAGCGAATTTATGCAAAGAAAAAGAAGAAATTTGTTTTTCTAATTGATGAATGGGATTGTGTAATGCGTGAACGGCAGAAGTCAGAGGAACTGCAGAAACAATACCTTGATTTTTTAAGAAATCTTCTAAAAGATCAGACTTATGTAGCACTTGCCTATATGACAGGTATCCTTCCCGTGAAAAAATATGGGGAACACTCGGCATTAAATATGTTTTGGGAATATTCCATGACGGAGCAGTATGTTTTTGAGGAATATACAGGATTTACGGAAGAAGAAGTTAAGGCATTATGCGAACGATATCATATGGATTTTGACGAAATAAGCAGTTGGTATGATGGATATAGATTTAAAAAATTTAAACATATATATAATCCGAGGTCTGTGGTTGCGGCGATGATTTGTCAGGATTTTTCCAGCTTTTGGACATCCACGGAAACTTATGACGCTCTTAAAATCTATATGGATATGGATTTTGATGGGCTTCGTGCAGATATTGTACAGATGCTTGGCGGTGGGGAGATTGCAATAAACACACGCAGTTTTCAGAATGATATGCGTAATTTTAAGACAAAGGATGATGTGCTAACGTTGCTGATTCATTTAGGATATTTGGGTTATAACTCTGAAACAAAAGAGGCATTTATCCCGAATAAAGAAATTATTATGGAATTTGAAAATGCTATGAGCACTGGGGGCTGGCAGGAGATTATGCATATTTTAAAGGCATCGGATAAACTGCTTGAAGATACGCTGCTGGGCAATGAAGAAAGTGTCGCCAGAGGACTTGACAGCGCACATACAGAGGCTGCATCGATATTAACATATAATGATGAAAATTCTCTTAGCTGTGCAGTCGGTCTTGCGTATTACAGTGCGCGCAAAGACTATAAACTTATTAGAGAATTTCCCACAGGACGCGGATTTGCAGATATTGTATTCCTGCCGCTTCCGCATACAAGGAAGCCCGCTATGGTTGTAGAACTAAAATATAATAAATCTTCCCAAGCTGCCATTCAGCAGATAAAAGACAGGCAGTATACGCAGGCACTTAAAGACTATACCGGCGAAATATTGTTAGTCGGGATTAATTATAACAAAGAGAAAGCAGACAAAAAGCATGAATGTGTGATTGAAAACGTTGTAAAAGAGGAATAAATAGGTTCCCTGAAATAAAGTTCTTTGCATATTGTAACAAAACGGCGTTTATGATATAATTGGGAAAGCAAATTGAAATTGGGGATGTGGCGTAAATGGTAAAGCGGTCGGGAACGTGGTTCTCGGCGATTGTGAGTTCAACCCTCACCATCCCCACAAGTTGGGAATATGGAAGGAATGAGGAATTTTAAAATGAGGGATTTGAAATCAAAGAAACACATTTACGGCTTGCTTCTTGTGTTGTTTGTATTAGCGGCGGGGATTCAGGCGACAGCGGCAAAAGCTTTAAATGAGGCATTTGCTGTATCGGCACAGAGTATTTTATTGGACAAGGCGACGATTTCCTATACGGCTGTATTGCCAGAGCTTCCGGCAAGCGACGATGGAGCGCTTTACTTGTTTGAATTGCAGCCATTTGAGTATGCAGCCGCGCCGGAGGCAGTGCCAGTTGCATCAGCGCCAGCTTCATTAACACCTGTATTTACAGTGCCTTATACGGATACTAGACTGTATACAAAACTTGCGCTTGCGGTAAAATCCGGCGGACAGAATGTTTTGATTGCCAATCCGCAGTACATAGCCAATCCAGAACTGCTTGCAACACATACAAAGCCAAGACAGGTTCGTCCCTTGAAATCAGAGCAGGGTAAAGATTTTTGCAATCTTTATATGTCGGAGAATTTAAGCGGCGTAATTGCTGGAAAGTATACCACGGCACAAGTAATGAATCAGGGTGTGAATCAGGCGATTACAAACCCATATTCGAGAGCTGCGATTCTGCCTGCGGACACGCATCCGGTTACGCCGCAGCACTATATGCTGAACGCTTCAGAGCCAGCGGGTATTGCCGCAATTGCAGGCGATTTGTCTAAGTGTGCAGCAAACTCTACAGTGGAGAATTTTATTATCGGCAATGAGGTGAATGTGCGTACATGGAATTATATGATTTGGACAGACTGGGATCATTATATTCGGGAGTATGCGCAGTCCTTCCGCGTTGCGTATAATGCAATTAAGAGCCAGAATGCCAATGCACGCGTTTTTGTATGCATCGATCAGAACTGGGATAGAAACCGCCCAGTGGGTCATAAGGAGTATTATGAATACATTGACGGCAAGGATTTCCTTACAAAGTTTAATGCTATAATCGCAAGCGGCGGTAACATCGACTGGGGTGTAGCACAGCATCCTTATCCAGTGCCGCTAACTTATGCGAAATTCTGGGATATGTCCGGCTGTCCTGATGGCGCTTATATGGCAGCGCAGGTATCTTCTGGCAAAATGATGACTTTCCAAAACCTCTCACTGTTGACGAACTTCTTACAGTCGCCGGAGATGTTAAGTCCGACGGGAGCAGCACGTCATGTGATTTTAAGTGAAATTGGACTTACCAATGCGCAGGGAGTGGAAGTGCAGGCAGCAGCGCTTTATGCGTCGTATGTGGCAGCAAAGAGCAATCCTTTTGTGGAGGAAATTATTTACTTGCTTTCTTTTAGCGAGCCGCAGGTAGACACAAGGCTTACCGGGCAGTCCAAACTAGTATTCGACAGCCTTGGCACAGCGCAAGAAGCTGCATATGATGCTTGGGCAAAAGCATTTATTGGTGTCGGGGACTGGGCACAGGTGATTCACTAGGAATTTGCCAATAGCACCGACTTACAAGTTTTATTATCTTAAAAAATCACGAAAATTGACTGTTTGTGAGTATCATATAAATGATATAGGTCTGTGCGCCATGCAATGGCATACTTCTTCTGCATGGGGATGGGGCTGTGCATAAAAAAGCCGCATAAATTATGAGTTTATGCGGCTTTGTGCTGTTTTTATGGAATTTTTTGGAAATGAAACTATTTGACGCCGCCGCCATTCAATGATAAGATAATAGAATAAATTTAAGAAAGGAGTGCATTGGAATGGCATATTCCAAAGTAGTGGAAAATTTTTTAAGGTACGTTAAGATTGATACACAGTCATCGGAAGCGTGCACAGATAAGGTACCTTCAACAGAAAAGCAGCATAACTTGGCAAAAATGCTGTATCAGGAATTAAGCGATATGTTTCTGGAGTGTGCTTATCATACGGAACATTGTTATATCTATGCTGTAATTCCTTCCAATATACAAGAGGAAGTTCCGGCAATCGGTTTTATTGCGCATATGGATACTTCGGACGCAGTCAGCGGAAGCAATGTGCAGCCGCGTATCATAGAGCAGTATCATGGAGAGGATATTGTGCTAAACGAGGAGAAACAGATTGTAACACGTGTTACAGATTTTCCGTGTTTAAAGAATTATACTGGAAAAAGCCTGATTGTTACGGATGGGAATACGTTGCTTGGCGCAGACGATAAGGCAGGCGTGGCAGAGATTATGGCACTTGCAGAATTTTTGGTTTCGCATCCGGATTTTAAACATGGGAAAATTTATATTGGTTTTACGCCGGACGAGGAGGTTGGCAACGGTGTGGAATTTTTTGACCGCAAGGAATTTAAAGCCGATTATGCCTATACCATTGACGGTGGAAAATTAGGCGAGATGAGTTATGAGTGTTTTAATGCGGCAAGTGCGAAAATAACAGCGGCTGGCAAAAGCGTGCATCCCGGAACTGCCAAAAATATTATGCGCAATGCAATGAAGATGCTTTATGAATTTCATGCGCAGATACCAAACGAATGCCCTGAAAATACAGAGGGGTATCAAGGTTTTTATCATCTGACAGATATGCAGGGAACAGTGGACAAGGCAGCAGCGGAATACATTATCCGTGATCATGATAGACAGAAATTTGAAGAACGCAAAGAACTGTTTCGCAGAACGGTTGATAACTTAAATCAAAAATATGGCGAAAATGTGTTTCGCTTAGAATTAAAAGATTCCTATTATAATATGCGTGAAATCATTGAAAAAGAAATGCATATCGTTGACAACGCAGTGGAAGCTATGAAACAGGCGGGTGTTGTGCCGCAGATAGAGCCGATTCGCGGCGGCACAGACGGCGCAAGACTTTCGTTTGAGGGGCTTCCATGTCCGAATATTTGTACGGGTTCTGAAGCACATCATGGAAGACATGAGTTCGCGTGTATTGAAGATATGGAAACCGTTGTGGAAATATTAAAGAATCTTGTGAAGATATATGCAAATTCTAACGCTTTGTGATTATAATAGACAAAATATGCTATGGAATTTTAGAAAATTTAATGGTATACTAGGATTGTATGATTGAATTTCATAATACTTAGGAACTGTTTAGAAATTATTCTTTGTTATGGTAATATGAATAGTTCCTTACTTAAGCGGGACGGATAGACAGTAACCATAAATACAAAATATAGCATAAAGATTCCGCAGCTTGCGGGAGGTATGATACATGAAGCAAAAAATAAAATTAAGGGGACACTTAAAGTCCTATTTACAAGTAACTTTAATATTAGGAATATTGCTGGCAGCAGTGAATGCAGGAATATATTTTATTAATATAAAATCAGGCTTATGTGTTACAGGATTTTTAATATTGTATCTGATTGTGACGAGTGTGCTGCTTTATCGCAATAAAACGCTTGTAATGAATGAATTTATTAATTTTGCCACGCAGTATGGGCAAATACAGAAGAAGCTGTTAGAGGACTTAGAGCTGCCCCATGTGTTAATGGATGACAGCGGCAGAATAATATGGATGAACAATGCATTTATGCAGGTAATACATAGGGAACAGTGGGAAAACAAACAGATATCTTCCGTTTTTTCGGCTGTCAATAAGGAAAAATTGGACTTTGATAAGGAAGCAGAGATTGCGATTGCATTTGAGGAGCACGAATATGTATTTAAGATGAAGCGGGTTTCCTTGGAATATGTATTTCAGGGCAGCGATATGCTGGACAGCGTCGAAGAAGGAAATTTTCTGATTGCAGGATATCTGTTCGATGAAACAGAGTTAAAAGCCCTGCAGCGCAAAAACGACGCAGAGAGTCTTGCGATAGGTTTAATATACCTTGATAATTATGATGAAGCACTAGAGAGTATTGAGGAAGTGCGCCGTTCGTTGCTGGTTGCCTTAATCGACAGAAAAATCAATAAATGTATTTCCTCATTGGATGGAATTGTCCGCAAGACGGAGAAGGACAAGTATTTGGTAATTATGCGTAAGGAAGCTGTGCTTGCGTTAAAAGAAGCGCGTTTTGACCTGCTGGAAGATGTGAAAACGGTGAATATCGGAAATGAGATGGCAGTGACGATTAGCATTGGCGTGGGATTGGATGCACCGACTTATGCACAAACCTGTGAGTTTGCGCGCACAGCGATTGATTTGGCATTGGGCAGAGGCGGCGATCAGGCTGTGGTTAAGACACCGGATTCTATTGTCTACTATGGTGGTAAGAGTCAGCAGATGGAGAAAAATACACGTGTAAAAGCGCGTGTAAAAGCAAATGCACTGCAGGAAATTATTACAAGTAAAGACTGTGTGCTGATTATGGGGCATCGTCTTGCGGATGCGGATGCGTTTGGTTCAGCAGTGGGAATTAGTTGTATCGCGAGGGCGCTGGGCAGGAAACCACATATTGTAATTAATGATATTACAACGTCTGTCCGTCCACTTGCCGATTTATTTCGCGATAGAACCGTTTATGAGGAAGATTTTATTATTAGCAGCGCGGAGGCGTTGGAGCTTGCTGGGAACAATACCGTATTGGTCGTGGTAGACGTAAATAAACCGAGCATTACAGAATGTCCGGATTTAATTAAAGCGTGCAAGACCGTTGTTGTATTGGATCATCACAGACAAAGCTCGGAGGTTATTGAAAATGCAACGCTTTCCTATGTAGAACCATATGCTTCAAGTACTTGTGAAATGGTTGCAGAGGTGCTGCAATATATTGCAGGTACTGTAAAAGTACGCAATAATGAGGCGGATTGCCTCTATTCGGGTATTATAGTGGATACCAATAATTTTACCGCAAAAACAGGTGTTAGAACTTTTGAAGCGGCGGCGTTTTTAAGACGCTGTGGCGCAGATGTAACAAGAGTGCGGAAAATGTTCCGCGATGGTGCGAAGGAATATAAGGCGAAAGCAGAAACCGTTCGGAGCGCCGAGATATACAAAAACGCTTATGCAATGGGAATTTGCCCCGCGGAAGGGCTGGACAGCCCGACAGAGATTGGGGCGCAGGCAGCCAATGAGCTGCTGGGAATAAGCGGTATCAAGGCAAGCTTTGTGGTAACTGATTACAATAATAAAATATACATATCGGCACGATCGATTGACGAGATGAATGTACAGATTATCATGGAGCGCCTTGGCGGCGGCGGGCATATGAATATTGCAGGCGCGCAGCTGACAAATACAACGCCGGAACGTGCAATCGCCGTTGTAAAGACAACGTTAAATGAAATGCTGGAGGAAGGTGCTTTATAATGAAAATTATTTTACTTGAGGATGTAAAATCCGTAGGAAAAAAAGGAGAATTGGTGGAGCTCAAAGAGGGATATGCAAGGAATTTTATTATCCCCAAAAAGCTTGGCGTAGAGGCAACAGACGCCAATATGAATACTCTAAAGCTGCAAAAGCGCAATGAGGAGAAAGTCGCAAAGGAGCAGCTTGAAGCGGCGCAGGCAATGGCAGCAGAAATTGAGAAGATGACGGTGAAACTGGAATTGAAAGCTGGTGAGGGTGGAAAAATATTTGGTTCCGTATCCTCTAAGGAGATTGCAAAAGCCGTTACAGATCAATACGGCAAAGAAATTGATAAGAAGAAATTACAGCTTGCCGATACCATTAAGACTGTGGGAATGCATGAAGTGACAGTAAAACTGCACCCGAAGGTTTCAGCGAAGCTTAAGGTACAAGTGGAGAGTGTATAATGCCAGAACTAGATGAAGCGGTGATAAAAAGAGTTCTGCCGCACAGCATAGAGGCAGAGCAGTCGGTTATCGGCGCGATGTTGTTGGACAAGGAAGCAATTACCGTTGCCAGTGAGCAGATAAACGGAGAGGATTTCTACGGGAAGCAGTATGGTATTTTGTTTGACGCAATGATAGAATTAAACGACGAGGGGAAACCAGTCGATTTAATGATACTCCAAAACCGTTTAAAAGAGAAAGGGGTTCCGCCGGAGATTTACAGTTTGGAGTTTATCCGAGATGTAATGGGAGCAGTCCCTACTTCTGCTAATATTAAATATTATGCTGGGATTGTGGCGGAAAAATCTGTACTGCGAAAATTAATACGCATTAATGAGGAGATTGCCAACAATTGTTATTCACAGAAGGAATCGCTCGAATTACTTTTGGAGGAAGCGGAGAAAAAGATTTTTGAGATTGTGCAGAAGCGCAATAACAGCGATTTTATCCCAATTAGGCAGGTTGTTATGAATGCCATGAACTTAATTGAGGAGGCTTCTAAAAACAAAGGCGCTGTTACTGGTATTGCGACAGGGTTCTTGGACTTAGATTACAAAACCGCTGGAATGCAGCCGTCGGATTTAATATTGGTTGCGGCGCGTCCTTCTATGGGAAAAACGGCGTTTGTATTAAATATTGCACAGCATGTAGCAATTAAGGAACAAAAGGCAGTCGCGATATTTTCGCTCGAAATGTCGAAGGAACAGCTTGTAAACCGTCTGCTTTCCTTAGAGTCGAAGGTTAATTCGCAGGCAATCCGTACTGGAAATATGAAGGATGACGAGTGGGAACGGTTGATTGAGAGCGCCGATAGTATTGGAAAATCGAAGCTGTTAATCGACGATACGCCTGGTATTGGAATCAGTGAGCTGCGCTCGAAATGCCGTAAATTTAAACTGGAATATAACTTGGAAATGGTGATTATAGATTATCTGCAGTTAATGACAGGTTCTGGAAAGAATGAATCGCGTCAGCAGGAAATTTCTGATATATCAAGGTCGTTAAAAGCACTGGCGCGAGAACTTCATGTGCCGGTTATCGCATTATCGCAGCTTTCGCGTGCGGTAGAACAGCGTCCCGACCATAGACCGATGCTCTCAGATTTGCGTGAATCGGGCGCAATTGAGCAGGATGCGGACGTAGTAATGTTTATTTACCGCGATGATTATTATAACAAGGATACTGAATTGAAAAATGTGGCAGAAATTATTATTGCTAAGCAGCGAAATGGTGCAATTGGCACGATTAATTTAGCATGGCTGCCCGATTATACACAGTTTGCAAACTTAGCAAAGTAATTGACAAGAGAACTTCTAAGGACTTTGTGCAAAGACGCAAAGTGAAGATGAGACAAACACGAAAGAGGTCATGGTTGGACATGCCCTCTTTCTTTATGCACACGCCGATGCAGAGGAAATATGCTATTATATGTCGCATCGGCGGCGCACGAGTAGGGAAGATAAATCTTCTCTACTCGATTGCACACAGGCGTCCAAAGGAAATATGCCAGCAGAAGCTGACGGACGCCCGACGCGTGAGTAGGGAATTCTATGAAAATAGAAAGGATAAATTTTCCCGACTCAATTAAGTATAAATTGGTGCAGGAGGTATTTGCTGCCCACAAAGAAAGGATTGCCATAGGAAAGGAGTAGAGAAGTGGTAAAAGAAAGGTATCTGATTAACGAGGCTGCAAAAGAGGTGCATGTGGAATCACATGTGCTTAGATACTGGGAGGAAGAACTTGAGCTGCCAATCAAACGCAACGAGCAGGGGCATAGAATCTACACGCAGGAGGACGTGGAGCGCTTTATTAGAATAAAGAGCTTAAAAGACCAAGGATTGCAGCTAAAGGCGGTCAGAGCGGTTTTGGAACAGATACAAGATGACAGAGAGGAGTCTGGTGAGATGAGGGCAGATAATCCTTTTGCACAAAAGCAATTGACAAAAATCGGCAAAAACGGCGATATGAAAGTAATTCAGTTAAAACCGAACGACGAATCAAAATGGAAAGAACTCAAAAGCGAGCGGCATATGATTGAGGTTAAGGAAAAGAAAGTGTCCTCTGTGCCGCGTGAAACGATGGTACATGACAGTACAGCGGCAGAGGATAATGAACTTGCAATTCAGATAAAGGATATGGGTACTGTGGAGGAAACGAAACAAGAAACGCAGTTGCAGGATAATCAGAAAGAACAAGTAGTGCGGCTTCAATATTTGTTTCAGAAGTTGATTAAAGAAGCGGTAGCTGAAAATAACGAGGCATTAGTGGAAACTATGACAGAGCGTATATCCAACAGTGTTAAGGCAGATTTGTGCAAGGAATTGGATTATCAGTTCCGGTTGGTAGAGGAACGGGAAGATCAGCGGGAAAACGCAAAGAAAGAGCTGGATAAGCAACGTGACGAGGAATATTATAAGCGCATAGATGAGCTGCTGCGCCAGTATAGTGGTAAACATAGCAAGCCCGCAAAAAGGCAGAAACTGTTTCAGAAAAAAGCAGATACAAAATTGTCTGCGAAAATAGGCGCAAATAATCGTAAGAATCGCTATGCAGATAGTTCTGTAGACCATTCTGCGGACGCTTCTACAGATATTTCTATGGATGCATCCATAGATGCTTTTACGGATAGTCCGTCGAATGGTTCTGTGAGTGGCTCTACGGAGAACTTAATGGATACTTCGGCAGGATTATCTGCAAATACTATTATGGATAAAGGAAAAGACTGCGCAAAAGACAATACTGTAAAGTTTTTTAAGGAAAAAACCGAGAAAAAACCGAAGAAAGAGTTTCATTTTCTTAAAAAAGCAGTAGAAGTGAAATAGAAAGTATAAATAGTTTTGCCAAACATAAAAACAGGACAATTATAGATCCGCAGTTATAAAATAGTATATCAAAATAAAAATAGTATATCAAAATAACAAAAATGTCGCACTCTTATGCAAGATGTAAGCAAAGAGAGTGCGGCATTTTTGTTTATGTTTGATATCGTGCTATTATGCCTGTTCAATAGATCCTGTAGGGCAAGCGCCTGCACAAGAACCGCAGTCGATGCACTTATCCGGATCGATTTCGAATTTGCCATCGCCCATGCTGATAGCGCCTACAGGGCACTGTCCCTCACAAGCTCCACAACTAACACAACCATCATTAATTTGGTATGCCATAATCGTATTTCCTCCTTATATCAATAAAATTCACAGCCACATGATATATATTTACAACACTCAAACTACCCAATACGAAAACTGGGGAATAAACTTTTCGTTAAAATATATATCAATATAAATATTTTAATATAAACTCGATTGGATTACAAGGTGAAAAATATAAAATCTTTTAAAGTTTATAATTTAATACATAATTCATAGCGAAATTGTGATAGTTTGGTTTATACAAGAGGACTTTTATACTACATAACGCCAGAATTTACCATACTGCTGTGGTTAAACGTATATAGCTGGCGTTATGTAGTCCGGTTACTCGGAAATTTTAACGGTTAAGCAGTATAATTTGTAGGAATGCCGCGGCGCTCTTTTATGCCGTCAAGAATATATTTTTTTAATTCCGGCACGCGCCCTTTGTCCATTTCTGGTACACCATCTAAACGATATTTCATGCCAAGTTCATCATATTTCTTTTTCCCCATTGTATGGTAGGGGAGTACATCAAGGGCTTTGAGGTTGCTTAAACCACCGATAAAGTAGCCAAGGCGGTGCAAATCTTTTGGATCATCGGTAAGCCCTGGGACAACAACATGGCGTATCCAGACATCTACATGCATTTTATCCAGATATTCCGCAAACGCTAAAATACCTTCGTTTGGCTGTTTTGCAAGTTCTTTATGCTTCTCAGGGTCAATATGCTTAATATCCAACATCACTAAATCGGTAACAGTACAGAGTTTATCCAGCTTGGCAAGCCATTCTGGATTAGCATTCGGTTTATAAGCGATTCCAGAACTGTCAAGGCAAGTGTGAATGCCGCGTTCCTTTGCCATTGTAAAAAGTTCGAGCAGAAAATCAATCTGCATCAAAGGCTCACCGCCGGTTACCGTGATGCCGCCATCCTTATAAAAAGGTTTATTGCGTTCATAATTTTCAAGAATTTCTGAAGGCTCCATCAATGTGCCGCCGTCCATTTCCCATGTATCGGGATTGTGACAGTAGGCGCATCGCATTGGGCATCCTTGCACAAAAACAACATAGCGGACACCTGGCCCATCTACCGTACCAAATGATTCTAATGAATGTATTCTTCCCTGCATTTTCTTCCTCCATTTCTACGGATATTCGTAACATTATTTTCTTTAAGGTTCTTATTATAGTATAACCTTATTTTGGATAAATTGCAGTATTTTTTTTAAGAATATTTTAGGAACCGTGTTACAATTCCGCTTTGTTGAATTGTAACGCATCAAGCGATGCAAACCCACTTCGTGAAAATCCCTTTGTGAACCCCACTTTGTGGTGGCTTGATGCATTTAATTACTACGATTTCTTTATCTTATTCGATACCTTCGCACACTGGCAATAATTAACACAATAGTTGTTACAAATGCAAATATTAATATTTTTTGACGAATCCCCATCCAATCCGTTTCTAAATGGACATAATGCAAAACCATGTAAACGGGTGACATATACTGAAATAGATATAATTTATGGAAGAATATACGCAATATAAAAGGTGCAGACCAACAAAGGGTATTGACAACAACTGTTGGATATGGGCTTGAAAAAAATGCAGAAAGAAACAAAGAGATTGCACACAATAGCAAAATCCCTATAAAATCGGAGATTAGTACAATGGGAATATATGTTCTTATCGGCATAGAAGCAAGTGGCCCATAACCCCAATCTTCAAGAACTAATCCTGTAAAACAATCTAATCCATCCAATCCAAAAACAACACCACATAACAAGAAATCCAATAGCACTATAATTGCAAAAATGCCGATACTTACAGTTAAAGCTGCAGCTATTTTTGCGGCGATATCCATACCTTTTCCTTCTTTTGTTGTAAATAAAAGCTGTAAAGTTCCAATATGGATTTCCTCCGAAAAAATCGGTGACACAATAAAAATAATAAAGATACTTGCTGCTAAAATACTAAATGTCAGCACTTCAAGAAATACATACCATCCATAATAATATTCCAGTATAACGGGCATACCAGATTCCTGCGCAAATTCCCCGAGAATGCTGTCAGCAATCGGGATAATATGCGTTGCTATTTTATAATCGCGCCAAGTATTAATATATCCATCGGATAGCCGCTTGTGAATCAGTGTATTTAAGAAGTTAAAATCTACAAAATTATTGTAGTTTTCTTTAATAATGTGAGGAAAACCGTATAGATCGGCAATCTGTGCCACTTTTTCGTCAGTAAGCGTACCTTTCCAATCTTTAGTAATGGCTCTGTCCATCTGTACAGCTTGGTAACCCCATGCTTGCACACCGTCTACCATGCTGCTGATAGAAGTTAATTGCACCCAAAAGTAAATGAGGAATAGAGTCAGTACGCCGACTGTACCAAATAGAAATCGTTTTCTGGAGCATAGTTTATATAGTTCTGATTTGTATAATCTCATTGCAGCCTCGTTCCTTTCTTTAAAATAATGGTTTCTTTAGAAATAAATCGTTTTAGTTCTTTCTGTGCTCTTGTGCATGATAAAATAAGTAGGCGTCTTCTAATGTGGCTTCGATTGGCTGGGCAATGGGAACGGGAGGATTTTTTGCAACAATGCGAAGTTCTACTTCGGAGTCGTGGCTTTTGAGGTTGCTGACAATATAATGCTGGTTTAGTTCCTTCGATTGTGCTTCGCTAACAACACATTTCCATACACAGCCGGCAACAGATGCTAAAATTTGCTCTTCAGGATTATTTTGTATTATCTGTCCGTTTTTCATAATTAAAATACGGTCGGCAATATATGCCACATCTGACACAATATGTGTGGATAGCAGTACAAGGCGATCCTTGCCTAAGGCACTAATAATATTGCGAAAACGCACACGTTCCTTGGGGTCTAATCCAGCGGTGGGTTCGTCTAAAATTAAGATTTCGGGATCGTTTAAAAGTGCCTGCGCAATTCCCACACGTCGCAGCATTCCGCCAGAATAGGTTTTCAGCTTTTTATTTTTGGCGTCGCTTAGTCCTACCAGTGCAAAAAGTTCTTCAATTTTTTGCACTGCCTGTTTCTCTGGAATCGCTTTCAGTGCCGCAATATAATGAAGGAAGCGAAGTGCACTGAAATCTTTATAATAGCCGAAATCCTGCGGCAGATATCCTAATAATTTACGATAATTTCCGCCAAGCAGAGAAATGGGGAAGCCGTCACAGGTAATGCGCCCCTGTGTTGGCTTTAGAATTCCACAAATCATACGCATTAATGTTGTTTTACCGGCGCCGTTTTCGCCCAAAAGCCCGTAGATTCCATGTTCTAAACTAAGGTTAATATTTTGAACAACTGTTTTGTTTTTGTATGTTTTTTGAATATCGCTTAATTCTAGTTTGCGCATAGTATTTCACCCTTTTCAATTTCTTTTAATAATTTCCTGATTAATAAGCCTAGCAGAAGCATTCCCAAGAAAAACGCTACACCCCACAATAGAGTTGCGGTTGTCTGATATAGTGTCGGAATAGTCGACAACGCACTGAAAAACAGTGCAGAAAAAAGTCCAGCAAGTACAGGGAACAGGGGACTTTTTCGGCCTATTTCGGTAAGGATAGAAGCGATGCAGCCGCATTCTGAAACAATAAATGGAACCATAAAATAAAATCCGACTTGCAACAGGTTTAATTTCCATTGCATGCCAACGTAGAAAATTACAAATGTCAGTATAAATAAGTAAAAAAATCCGGCAATCCCAAGCTGAAGCAGAACCATTTGACGCACATTAAAAAAACAGCTTTCTCCAAGTTCTGTAATATCTGAAAAAAATAAATAACAAACCTCCCATACAGATGCTGCTCCTAAAACACCAGATAAAATCATCCCCATAGCGATGATATCTTCCGATGCGGTGTTAGTATGATATAATGCTAAAATAATAAAAATAGCAATAGTACAGACAGCAAACTGTATAAAAAATATCCATTTATCCATATAAAAAATTTGATTCTTTATAATTTCCAGCCAGTTTACGGAAGAAGCGTACTGTTTATCCGGAAGGATTTCCAAAAGTGCCTTTTGTGTTTCTTCCTTGCGGGAAATATTAATCTTAATAGAAGCATCTGCCTTCTTAAATAATTCTTTGACTGAACTGTGAAAATTGTCCATAATTCCCCTCCTCGTATAATAAGTTTGTAAGCAAGAAATATTGCTTATGAACTTATTCTTTTTATGTGTATAGTGGTAAGG
>VSNQ01000082.1:15826-21978 GCA_009774395.1 Lachnospiraceae bacterium | reverse complement strand
ACACAAAAAGCACCCTACAAATGCCTTGTTTTCAAGATATGTAGGGTGTTTTGATTATGAAACTGTAAAAGTCAGGTATTTCAATGACGAGTATATGCCATCATTTTATTTTGAGCGATTAGACAGAGAAAGCGAGTAAGATTTATGCATGGTTTAGGTATCGATTTGAAGGTTGCAAAACAACAAAGGCCGATTTGACACTGTAAGTTGCAGTATGTTATAATGATAATTATATTATATATGTGAGAAGATTTTTACGGAATAAAAAATATAAATATAGTGTTACAATTCTATACTCACGAGCAATAAACTTTGCTTAATAGCGCAAGATTATTATGCTTGTAAGTCGATATTATTAGCAAATTTTAGTGTTCGCCAGTATGAATTGTATGTAGAAAGGCGTAATAATCGTTATGAAGAGATTTAATCTGACAGGTGTGTGTGTTCCTGATAAACATTATATGATTGATTTATCCGAGAAAATAGATATAATCACCAGGGATTACATTGAGCAAGGGGCATATTTTACAATTAACAGGGCACGTCAGTATGGAAAGACTACCATGCTTTCGGCTCTGGCACGCAGACTTGCAGGAAATTATCTCGTTATCCGGTTGAGTTTTGAAGGCATAGATGACAGCAATTTTAATGATAATAATTCGTTTGTAAATATGTTTGTAAAAAATGTGGCAAAAAGGCTGCGTCAGATGAACGTCGAACAGAATATAATAGATGAATGGATAGATGGGCGTTATGACGAATCCACAGTTACAAACAAAGCATTTGATATATTGGGAGATAAAATAACCAGATTATGCAGCAGTGCTGAAAAAGGCGTTGTTCTTTTAGTGGATGAAGTTGATAAAAGTTCGGACAATCAGATATTTCTGAATTTTCTTGGACTGCTGCGGAGCAAATATCTTGATATGCAGGAAGGTTTGGATACATCTTTCCAGAGCGTGATTCTGGCGGGAGTATATAATATCAAGAACCTTAAATTGAAGCTTCGTCCAGAGGCAGAGCGAAAGTACAATAGTCCATGGAATATAGCGGCTGATTTTAATGTTGATATGAGCTTTTCCGCAGAGGAAATTGCAAAAATGTTGAATGAATATTCCATTGATACAGGGAGTTTTATAGATACGCAGGCTGTCAGTGAGAAAATTCGTTTTTATACAAACGGATATCCATTTTTGGTCAGTTGGATATGCAAGTGGATAGACGAGTACGGTGGCAGGGTATGGACCATTCAGAATGTGGAAAACGCAGAAAAAGCACTGCTGAACAATGACAATACGCTGTTTGATGATATGATTAAGAATATCGAAAATCATAAAGAATTGAAGCAGGCAATTATAATCGTTCTTTTTAAAGGAGAAAAAATTCCTTTTGCCAAGACAAATGCAGCAATTAACATAGGTTTGATGTTTGGAATCCTTGCAGAAAAAGATAAGTCTGTTGCAATTTCGAATATAATATTTGAAATTGTTTTGTATAATCACATTATATCAGAAAAAATAATGGAACGATATTCATTTGGATATGAAAACAACCAGTTTGTCGAAAACGGAGCGCTTGATATGGAACGGGCATTACAGAAGTTTCAGGAAGTTATGAAAGCGGAGTACAGAAATGAAGATGTATCGTTTATAGAACGGCAGGGAAGATTATTGTTTTTGTGTTTTATGAAACCGATTATCAATGGTAAGGGGAACTATTATGTAGAGCCGGAAACCCGCGACAATACGAGGATGGATGTAGTGATCTCTTATGGTGGATGTGAGTATATTGTGGAACTAAAAATTTGGCGTGGGGAGCAGTATCGGCAGAAAGGGTTGCGGCAACTTGAAGAATACCTTGACAGCAGAAATAGCAAAAAGGGATATCTGATTAGTTTTAGTTTCAATAAAGATAAGATGTATGTGCAGAATACAGTTATCCTCGAAAATAGTCAGAAAGAAGTATATGAAATTGTTGTATAGCATTTTGAGGTTCTGTAGCATTGCCTTGACCGTGTGCTGGCGCAAACAATTCAAGATAAGGAGAATTTGTAAAACCTCGTCCACGGCTTCCGGCTCGCCGCTGGTCGCCCGGATGAATGGATTTAAGGAAGTCAATAGACGTAAACCAGATGGGGATATGCAGCTTCTATCAAGTCTAAATGCTATTTTATTATTCGGAATAGTGTAATATATTGGAATTGTGGAAACAGATGACTATATTGATTAGAACGAGAATTTTAGAATGGCACACATATAAATAAGTGCCATAAATTAATATTACATACTGAAACTCAATTAAAAAAATAAGGCTGCATTCAGAAAATATACTTCAAATGCAGCCGCTCTTTTACAATAAAGTATTCTTAATTTACTTCTTCACCTTCTCCGAAAACGTATTATCCACCAAATCCTCATAAGCCACATAAGTTTCAAGTTCTCCTGCTTCCATTAAAATATTCTGCAAGAGCTGGAAGCTATCTTGCGTAAATACCAAATCCGTTTTCCAAGTATCCTGATTTTTGTACCGCGAAACAATGGTGGTAATGGTAGCAACATCTGTTTCTGGAAACTGTCCCTTAATCGTTTCTGCAATTTCTTCCGCAGAATGAGCCGCTACATAATCCATACCCTTTTGCAATGCCTTTGTAAAACTTAAAAGGATATCTGGATGACTCTCAAAGTAAGATTTCCGCGCGCTGAAAGCAGTATATGGTACATAGCCGGAATCTGTGCCGAGCGAAGCGACAATATAGCCTTTTTGCTGCGTTTCCAAAGAGGTTGCGTGTGGTTCAAATTCTACAGTAAAATCAGCATAACCCGCATCCCCTTCTTTAGCACCGGCAAAAGCGGCAGCAGTTGAGCCGAAATCAATACTAGAATCAATGGTAAGATCGGTATCAGGATTAATTTGATTTTTCTTTAAAATATACTCAAAGACCATTTCTGGCATACCGCCTTTGCGTCCACCAAGAACGTAAGTACCCTTAATCATAGACCAGTCAAAATGTTCAATTGGAGTACGGCTTACAAGGAAATTTCCGGCACGCTGCGTTAACTGGGCAAAATTAACAGCATGGTCTTCCGCACCTTGCAAATATGTATAAATAGATGCTTCTGATCCCATAAAACCAATATCAGCTTCGCCTGTAAGCAAAGCGGTCATTGTTTTATCGGCACCGTAACCGGTTATCAGTTCTAGGTTAATTCCTTCTTCTGCAAAGTACCCTTCTTCAATCGCGACATACATTGGAGCGTAAAAAATTGAGTGTGCAACTTCATTTAGTGTGACCTTGGTAAGTCCAGACGTATCAGCCGTTTTCTTGCCGCATCCACCGATAAAGGTAGAAAGAAGCAAAACCGACGCCATTAGTATGGAAAGTGATCGAAACTTTTTCATAAATTCACCCCAAAAAGAATCCAGTTTCCTTATTATATGCACACAATACATAATGGGTGCAGCGTAAATAGATGCTGACAAACGTTAAGATTATCCAATTTCTGCATAGCGCATATTGCACAAGCGGACAATACGTGCTGTGTAGAAAGGAAAATCAAATTGTTTTTGAGTGCAGTAACAATTTTTCCTATCAATATTATAAAAATATATTTAAAGTCTTCTCAAAAACAGGAATTTTTGATATACTTGTAAAATCGGAGTGTAAAGAGATATCCGTTGTGTATTTGCAAAAGAAGTTGTACTAAGAAACTGTTAATAAATTACTCACCAATTTGACTTGTCTAAATGTCCATCTGCAGCATCCGATAATCTTGACGTAGCCCACTACACCTGCGATTATCTTCTTTGTAGCGGAACATTTATACAACGTCAAATTAACAAGTTATACTGCTTAACAGTTAAAATTTCCGAGTAACCTGACTATATAACGCCAGCCATATACGTTTAACCAGCGTAGTACGGTGAATTCTGGCGTTATGCAGTATATTTATTTACAGTTCCTAAGCGTCGTATATGTTTACTATTTTACAATAGGAAAGGATAGGTCTGCATGGGTTTATATGATACATTAAATGAAGAACAAAAAAAGGGAGTATTTACCACAGAAGGGCCTGTTTTAATATTGGCAGGCGCCGGATCGGGAAAGACAAGCGTTTTAACACGCCGCATTGCCTATTTAATTGAAAATGTCGGCGTCAATCCGTGGAATATACTGGCAATTACGTTTACAAATAAAGCCGCAGGTGAGATGCGTGACAGGGTGAACAATTTCGTGGGATATGGTGCGGAAAGCGTATGGGTAGCGACGTTTCATTCTACCTGTGTGCGGATATTGCGCCGTTATATTGATCGTATTGGTTATGATACAAACTTTACGATATATGATACCGACGATTCCAAAAGCGTTATGAAGGAGGTCTGTAAAAGGCTGGAAATTGATACAAAAATGCTAAAAGAGAAAACGATTTTAAATGCAATTTCATCAGCCAAGGATAATTTAATTTCGCCAATAGTGTATGAAATGGAAACGGCAGGCGATTTTTATAAGCAGAAAATAGCAAGTGCATATAAAGAATATCAATCAGTATTGAAAAAAAATAACGCATTAGATTTTGATGATATTATTGTGCAGACTGTAGAACTGTTGAAAAGCTGTCCAGAAGTCCTAGAAGGCTACCAAAACCGATTTCGCTATATTATGGTGGACGAATATCAGGATACCAACACAGCGCAGTTTGAGTTTATCCGTCTTTTGGCAGACAAAAACCGCAATTTGTGCGTAGTAGGTGACGATGACCAGTCGATTTATAAATTCCGCGGTGCAAATATTTGGAATATATTGGATTTTGAGAAAAATTATCCAGATGCAACCGTAATTAAATTGGAACAAAACTACCGTTCGACACAAAATGTATTGGATGCGGCAAACGCAGTAATTCATAATAATGTACAGCGCAAAGACAAGGCGCTCTGGACTGATAAAGGCGGTGGAAATCGGATTCATTTTAGGATATTTGACACTGCATACGATGAAGCAGAGTATATCACTGCCGATATTCGTAGAAAAAAGCGTGAACTTGTAGCGGATTATAAGGATTGTGCCGTGCTTTACCGAACAAATGCGCAGTCACGTCTTTTGGAGGAATGTTTTATTACGCTAAATATCCCATATACAATCGTTGGCGGAGTTAATTTTTATTCCAGAAAAGAAATTAAGGATATTCTTGCTTACTTAAAGACAATTGACAATGGAAAAGATGATTTGGCAGTAAAGCGTATTATTAATGTACCCAAACGGGGAATTGGAACAGCAAGCATAAATCATGTGCAAAGCTATGCAGACAGCAATGGCATTAGCTTTTATGAAGCATTGCAGCAGGTGGATAATATCGCAGGAGTCGGCGGCGGTAAAGCGGGAGAAAAGCTGAAAAAATTTGTTTTAATGATACAAATGTTCCGCACGAAAGCTCAGTTTGGTACACTCGAGGAATTAATTACTGACGTAATTGAAAATACAGGCTATGTGAAAGAACTTGAGGAGTCAAATGAGGAGGGAGCAGAAGAAAGAATCCAAAATATCGACGAACTGATTACAAAAATTGTAAGTTTTGAGATGGAGCAGGAAAAGCTTGGCGAAGAGGCAACGCTTTCAGCGTTTTTGGAGGAAGTGGCGCTAGTTGCAGATATCGACGGCGTAAATCGGGACGACAACAAAGTGTTATTAATGACGCTGCACAGTGCAAAAGGGCTGGAATTTTCGCAGGTGTATCTTGCAGGGCTTGAGGACGGCATTTTTCCCAGCTATATGACAATTAATGCAGATGATCCAATGGAGATTGAGGAGGAACGGCGGCTTGCCTATGTCGGGATTACAAGAGCGAAAGAGGATTTAACGATTACCTATGCAAAAAGCCGAATGATTCGGGGCGAAACACAATATAATCCAATTAGCCGCTTTGTAAAAGAGATTCCGTCAGAATTGTTTGATGATAATATGAATAGAAATCGGCGGAAGGAAGAACCTGCTGCCAACAAAGATTACAATAATTGGAAAAAAACAACAGAATATACCACAAAAACTACTAATAACCCCCACAATAATTGGGAAGAAGCGGCAGAATATACTATAAAAACAGCCAGCAAAGCCCGTAATAATTGGGAAGAAGCGGCAGAATATACCACAAAGACAGCCA
>VSNQ01000082.1:0-15726 GCA_009774395.1 Lachnospiraceae bacterium | reverse complement strand
ACAGCCAGCAAAGCCCGTAATAATTGGGAAGAAGCGGCAGAATATACCACAAAGACAGCCAACAAACCACGTAATAATTGGGAAGCAGCAGTAGAATACGCAGCAAGAGCCGCCAGTCAGGCGAAGCAAGGAAGCAATGTCCCAAGCCAAGGCATGACAGGACAAGGAAAAGCTGTTCCAAGCCAAGGAGTAGCAGGACAAGGAAAACCCATCCCAAGCCAAGCCAAAGCAGGACAAGGGAAACCCATCCCAAGCCAAGGAATAGCAGGACAAGGAAAACTTGCTCCAAGTCAGACAACTGCAAGGCAAACGGTATCCGCTTCCGCAGGACAGCGTATTCCTAACAGAACTGCACCGCCAGCATCTAATAGCAATCAACCAACACGAACTGCGACACCTTCTAAAGATTTATCGCAAATTCTTGCCTCTAAGCCCAAGGCTGTTGCGCGTAAAAAGGAAACACCAGCAGCAAACAAGCCGTATATTGCAAAATCGCTGGAGGGGTTGACCAAGGGAGCACCAGTAACGGCACCAGGATCGCTTACATATGGCGAAGGCGATAGAGTAATGCATATTAAGTATGGTGAGGGAACCGTGATTAATATTGTGCAAGACCCACGTGATTACAAAGTAACCGTCCAGTTTGATAACTATGGTAATAAAATAATGTATGCAGCATTTGCGAAACTGATTAAAATTTAGCTTAAATTCCAGAAAATATGTTAAAAAGAAGACAAATTTTTAGGAAAGAAAAATTTAATGAAAAATTGTAAATAATTGTAATAAAAAATAGTAGTAAAATTTTGAAAAAGGTGATATGATATATTTAACGTATTTTTTCATATATGCTGATATATTACAGAAAAGACAAGAAAGGGGCATTTACTATGAAAAACATGAAAAAATGGGATGAGTTAGTCGAATATCTTCACGACAAAAATTTGCTGAACAAGGATTGCTGCAAAGACGAAATCAAGTCAGATAATGAGAAGAAGTGCAATACGCTGTTATGGGTATTGGCTATCGTAGGCGCAATCGCAGCGGTTGCGGCTATTGCGTATGCGGTATATCGTTATATGACGCCGGATTATCTTGATGATTTTGATGATGAGTTTGATGATGACTTTGAAGACGATTTCTTTGATGATGAAGATGATGAAGAACCTGCAAAGGACGAAGAGCCTGTTCAGGCAGAAGAACCTGCAAAGGCTGAGGAAGTTTCAGAAGATTAATGAATAGCTTAAAAATATTCATTTTCTGATTCCTGAGAACAAGAACCAGATATGTGGGGTGCCGTAAATTAAAGGCACCCCCATTTTTGTGCACCCAGAAGTAAAATTTCATTGGGGAGCAGATTATCATACAAAATGTATGTGCAAATATATGATATCAGCATTTATAAAGGGTATCCCTTTGTGGTAGAGTTTTTGTTTGGAAATTTTGGGGGAAAATGCTTGAAAATAGAGATAAAACCTAAAGGAGTTTGGTATCATGGTTTCAATATGCTTTTTACAAAGTTGAGAGCCAACAGTACCATTACACAATGGAGAGAACTTGCGGAACATTTTTCAAAAAAAGGGAATCAATAAAAGCAAAAAATGAAGTCGCGTGACAAAGGAATAAAACAGTTCCTAAACACGCAGAAAGGGCATCAATGAAAAAGGGAGAAATTTACGAGGGTTTTGTGGAGCGGTTGGATTTTCCAAATAAGGGAATTGTGCGTAGTGGTGATGAAATAGCGGTTGTTAAAAACACAATACCTGAGCAGACAGTATCCTTTCTGGTCAATAAAAAAAGAAAAGGAAAAGTCGAGGGCCGTTTGGTTACAGTGCTGGAGAAAGCACCTTACGAAGTCGAAAGCACCTGTCCGCATTTCGGGGAATGCGGCGGATGCAGCTATCAAAATATGCCATATCAGAAACAGCTTGCACTCAAGGAATCCCAAGTGCGGCGTCTTCTAATGCCAGCTTTTGAAAAGCAGATGTTATTAAATGGAGAGAGCAGATCCGTAGATAAAACAGATATTATTTCTTATATGAATACAATTTTTGAAGGGATTTTGGCAAGCCCTGTGCAATATGAATACCGTAATAAAATGGAATTTTCATTCGGAGATGAATATAAGGATGGTCCGCTTGCATTAGGAATGCACAAACGGGGCAGTTTTTATGATATCGTATCTGTTCGTGAGTGCCAGATTGTTGATGCGGATTATCGCAAAGTGCTATCCTGCGTGCTGGATTATTTTACGCAGCAGAACAGCACATATTTTCATAGAATACGCCATACAGGTTATTTAAGACATTTGTTGGTGCGTAAGGCGCAGAAAACGGGGGAATTGTTAATTGCGCTAGTGACCACTACACAGGAAACACATGATTTGCAGCCTTTGGTGGATAAACTGTGTGCTCTGCCTTTCATTGGAAAAATAACAGGTATCCTTCATACGAAAAATGATACCTTGGCGGATATTGTGCAAAGTGATGAAACGGTTGTCCTTTATGGGAAAGATTACTTTTTTGAAGAATTGCTTGGACTAAAATTTAAGATTTCTCAGTTCTCTTTTTTTCAGACAAACAGTCTTGGCGCTGAAGTGCTGTATCAAACTGTACGGAAGTACCTTGGTACGTTAACCCAAACAGGTGAAAAAGAGAAAGTTATCTTTGACTTATACAGCGGCACTGGTACTATCGCGCAGATTTTAGCGCCGGTTGCAAAGAAAGTTATCGGCGTAGAAATTGTGGAGGAGGCAGTGGAGGCTGCAAAACAAAATGCTGCATTAAATGGGCTTTCTAACTGTACATTTATTGCAGGAGATGTGTTAAAAGTCTTGGATACCATAGAAGAAAAGCCGGATGTTATTGTACTCGACCCGCCTCGCGATGGGATACACCCTAAGGCGTTGGAGAAAATTATAGAATACCAAGTTCATCAGATGGTTTATATTAGCTGTAAACCAACGAGCCTTGCAAGAGATTTGGAAGTATTGCTCGACGGTGGATATCGTATGGAACGCGTAACAGTGCTTGACCAGTTTCCATGGACAAATGGTATTGAAACAATTGTTCTTTTGACTCACGCAGATATTTGAATAAATATTAAATAATCTGATAAACATTGAATTTCTTGACTGTGAGTGATAATATGAATATAGTAAAGGAAAGCAATATGTGAGGGGGAACATATGTGGAAAAACGAGAATATGAAACAATTTTGGATGCTTTGCAGACAACGGCAATTTATGTAATAAGAGAAGATAATCACGAGATTTTATATTATAATAAACGAGTGGAGGAGGTTTCTCCTCATGTAAAAGAGGGAATAGCCTGCCATGAACTTTGGCCGGAAGCCTGTCCGAATTGTCCGCTTCTGTCGATTGGCAGTAAACGGGAGAGCAGATCGATAAACTACGATTTGCCTTTTGGACAAGTGGTAGATATTACAGCGACTAGAGTCTGCTGGAAAGAGGAAATTTCGGCTTTTGTGATAACGATTACGCCCCATGCGGATGTAGTCAGTTATACATATAACAAAATTTTAAAGGCGAATTTAACAGCGGATAACTTTACCATAATTAAAATGGAACGGGAAGGTTGGGGCAGTTCTCGCCCACAACATAATATCTTATCAAAATGGTTTGAGGATATTATAGCAGAAGGAAGTATTTATCACAATGATGTGAAGCGTTTCCGCAAATTCTCTAATTTAGAGCATTTGCGTGAAGCGATCCGGCGCGGCAATGAAATTGTGACGTGTACCTATCGGTATAAATCCGATCGGGGATTTCGCTGGCATATGATGGAAGTAATTCGTGATTATAATTATTCTGCAAAACAGGAAGTTATTATGCTGTATGTGAAGGACATGCATGATGCATATCGAAAGGGTTTGGAACTAGAGGAAATCAACATCTATAATCAGGAGATTATCAAGTCGCTGGGCGAAATGAATTTTGGCGTCTACGTTATTAATCTGACAAGTGGTCTGTTTAACCCCATTCGAATGTCAAAGGAGATTGCACGCGAAGTGCATGAGGGAAATACTGAGTGGGATGTAATTATGGAGCGGGTTGTCAATTCCACGTTTCATCTTGACTACAGAGAAGAACTTTTGAATACATTCACTATTAAAGCATTGCGCAAATCGTGTCAGGAGGGGAAACGCAAGAAAGAGGTATTTTGCCAGCGTCTGTTTCATGGAAAATACCGTTATGTACTGGTGACGGCACACTTTTATGAAAACAAAGAAGCAGGGCAATATGTAGTGCTGGCACTCCAAGATGTGGATAAACGTACCCGCAAAGAGATTAAACAGCATCAAAGTGATAAGCGTATTGCAACGATTATTAAATCAACTTATAGTATTATGAATTCTGTGTACCTTGATACGGGAATGTGTGAACGGATCGTGCTGAATGGGGTAGACGGTTTCGGGCGTGTGAAATCGGGAGATTATGATTATTATGTGCATAAGGCGGCTGAGGAAGTTGTACATGAAGATGATGTGGAACAGTTTTTAAATATGCTTTCGCTGTCAAGTCTTCGAAAAAGGGCAGAAACCATTGAAGATTTTGCAGAAGTCACGTGTCAGTACCGTTCGAGGGAACCCGCCGTGCGATGGCTTGAAGAACATTTGTTTTTTATAAGGCAAGAAAAAAATATTATTGTAAATATCCTTGGAAGAGATATTACAGCGGCAAAACTTCGGGAAGCGGCAGACACCAAAGAACAGCGAGAACGAAAAAATATTATCAGCAGTATGAGCAGTCTGTTTTTTGCTTCGTATTATTTGGATTTGGAGAGAGATATTTTCCGTAAAGTAACACAGAGAAATGAAACGGTTGATGCGACGGTTCCGTATGAGAGTTGTACGAAAGGATTTCAAGTATATGCAGAACATTTTGTGCATCCGGATGATCAACAGGAATATCTTGAAAGAATGGACTGCAAGAATTTTATCAAGCAATTAAATCGAGAACATCCGTTATTTGCACTGGAATACCGCCGTGTTATATATGAAAACGGTGAAATGCATCCAAATGGCTGGATTCGTGCAACTGTGATTTTGTCGGAAACGAAACAAGGAAAACCCAGTAAAGCGCTTTATTTGGCACAGGATGTGTCGGAGAGCAAAGAAAAAGAGGAGCGAAACCATAAGATTTTAAAAGAAGCATATGAATCTGCTATTTATGCAAATGCTTCTAAAAGTGAGTTTTTGTCAAAAATGAGCCATGATATTCGGACACCGATGAATGCAATTGTGGGAATGACTAATTTGGCAAAAGCACATATTGATGATAAAGAACGTGTAGCGGATTGTCTGGGGAAAATTACCGTGTCGAGCAAACATCTGCTGGCATTAATCAATGAAGTTTTGGATATGAGCAAAATTGAATCTGGTAATATTGATTTGGCGGAGGAAGAATTTAACTTATCCGATTTAATACAGAATGTTGTTACTATGATTCGGCCATCAGTGCAGACAAAACAGCATGAACTGAATCTACATCTTTTTAATGTAGAACATGAAGACGTTATCGGTGATGTGCTTAGGCTGCAGCAGGTATTTATTAATATTTTGGGAAATGCCGTGAAGTATACGCCGGCAGGCGGGAAACTTGATTTTGATATTACGGAGAAACCGTCCCAGATTTTTGGATATGGTTGTTATGAGTTCGTTTTTAGTGATAATGGCATTGGAATGAGTGAGGAGTTTCAGCGAAAGATATTTGAACCGTTCAGTCGTGCTGAAGATTCCCGTGTCAGCAAAATTGAAGGTACAGGGCTTGGCATGACAATTGTGCTAAACATTATTCAGAAGATGAATGGCAATATCACAGTGGAAAGTAAGGAGGGTGTCGGTTCTAAATTTACTGTAACAGTATTTTTAAAGCAGCAGAATACCGTAATGACTGGCATAGAACAATTTGCGGGGTTGTCGGTTCTGGTGGTAGATGACGACCCATATGCCTGTGAAGCAGTTCGCACGATTTTAACAGATATGAATATGAAAAGCGAATATGTTTTAAACGGTAGAGATGCTATTGAACAGATACGTCTAAGACATGAAAAAGGTGACGATTTCTTCGCAGTGATATTAGACTGGAAAATGCCTGATATGGATGGGATAGAAACAGCGAAAGCAATTCACGAAGTGACAGGTTCTAAAGTCAAAATTATTATGTTGTCTGCGCATGATTGGAGTGATGTAGAACAGAAAGTGCGCGAAGCAGGCGTGGACGGTTTTATATCGAAACCATTATTTAAGTCACGCTTAATGTACTTGATAAAGAAAATTATTGGAGAGAATACGAAGGAGGAAGTGTTGGGAACAGACGATTTATCGGAGCAGAATTTCCAAGATAAGCGGGTTCTTTTGGTTGAGGACAACGACTTAAATCGGGAGATTGCGCAGGAGGTGATCGGAAGTTCTGGCGTAATTGTGGATACCGCTGTAGATGGTTTAGAAGCAGTGGAATGCTTTTCACAGAAAGAAGAATGGTATTATGACTTAATATTTATGGATATTCAAATGCCAAGAATGAATGGTCTTGAGGCAACAGAGGCAATCCGAGCGCTTGATCGCAAAGATGCCAAAGAAATCCCAATTATCGCAATGACTGCAAATGCTTTTACAGATGATATGATAGCGACAAAAAAAGCAGGTATGAACGAACATCAGACAAAACCTTTGGATATTGATGTACTAATAGATTGCATGAAACGGTGGTTTGCAAAGCGGCAGACATAATAATATTGATCAGAACAAAAGGAAGTGATTGAACGAATATGGCGCAGGCGCTATTTCGGAAAAAAGATAAAGTGTTGATTTTGGCAGTGATTACAGTTGCAGTAGTATTGTCGTTTGGGTTATGGCTACAGCAACGCACAACGGGAATAAAAGTTCGTATTACCATTGACGGAGAAATTTTTGGGGAGTATACTCTATCGCAAAATCAAGTGATTGCGATTGTGGGACAGCAGGGAAGCAACCAGCTTGTAATAGCAGACGGAAGCGCTTATATGGCGAAAGCGGATTGCCCTGATAAATACTGCATGCAATACCGTCCGATATCGAAACAGCACGAAGTTATTGTATGTCTGCCGCATAAGCTTGTCGTGGAGGTTCTCGGAAAGGATAAAGAAACAGCAGCAACACCAGATATTATAGCACAATAAATAATAGAAATTATGTTTTTTGCAAGAATCCCAATATTTTATTGACCCTATGTAAGTATTCAAGTATAATAATAGTATATATTCACCAAAAAAACTACATTGGAGCGATATTGTAAAGGCGGATTGCACAAGACATTTTATTAGAACAATAGCGTACAATGTCAATGAAAGGCGCAGGTTGTAGATATGGAAAGATCAAATGACAGAGCAACAGGGGAACCGTTGGGGAAGAATAGTCAAGTAGGGCGCTTGATGAAAATTGTACGACAGACAAATATTTCGTTAATTTTGGGCGTTGTATTACTGGTATTACTTTTTATTGTTAGTGTCGGCTATGTAAATGCTGCACATGATGAGTTGGAAAGCAGTATGTTTCTTAATCAATACCGATTAGGCTCCAAAGCACTGACTACTGCAGTGCAGTCTTATGCCGTAACAGGAGATAAAGTATATTATGATGCATATATGAAGGAATTGGAAACGGATAAAAACAGGGATATTGCATGGGCTGGATTAGAGGCAAACAATATTCGCAAGGATGAATGGGATTCTATGAATGAAATTGCCGCTCTTTCTAATGGTCTGGTACCTTTGGAGCAGGATGCAATGGCAGCGGTTGCCCAAGGGGATACGGAGTCTGCAATTACATTTGTATTTGGCAGCGAATACCGCAGTACAATTCAGAAAATTAATGAGTTGACAGACATTACTATCGAAAAGATACAAAAGCGTCTGGAAACTTCCAAAATAATGTTTTTAACTGCCCAGATTGTATGCGCATTGGCGTTTCTGATTGGTTTTGTCTGGCTTGTTATGGAGAGTATGCGGACAATTCGATTCTCGCGCAATGAACTATTGGAACCAATTATCAAAGTTTCAGAACAGATGAGTTCCCTTGCTGATGGTAATTTACATACGGAACTGGATTTGGTGGCAGATGACAGCGAAGTCGGAAAAATGGTCGCTTCTATTGGCTTTATGAAAAACAATCTTGCAGAGATTATTGAGGAAATTTCCCTTGTGTTGGAACAAATGGGGCTGGGAAATTACAATGTATCAATTGTCAAAAATTATGTAGGTGAGTATGTTCAGATTAAAGACTCCTTAATTCAGATTATTGAGGAAATGCGCAGTGCTGTAAAGACTATTAAACAGGTCGCAGATGAAGTGGACAGCGGATCTGTGCAGCTTGCAGCAGCGGCAGAGGATTTAGCAGTTGCTTGTACAGGACAGGCAACACAGGTATCTGATTTAATGATTTTGCTAACTGATCTAAGCGACAGTATTGAATATAATGAAAAAGAAGCTGAAGAAGCGGTGAAGATTTCCAATCTTGCAAGTTCGACATTGGTATCTGGTGCCCAGAAAATGAGCGAATTACAGTGTGCAATGCAAGAGATAAATGAATGCTCAGAACAAATTATAGCAGTTATTTCAGCAATCTCTGATATCGGAGATGAAATTGATATGCTTTCGCTGAATGCTTCTATTGAATCGGCAAGAGCAGGTGAAGCGGGCAGAGGTTTTGCAGTTGTGGCAGAGCAAGTAAAGAAACTTGCAGAAGCATCTCAAAGCGCAGTAGGACAGACATCAGAATTAATTAAGAGAACGGTTTCATCTGTGGAAGTTGGTACACGCATAGCGAATGAAGCAGCGCAGAATATGGAAGAAGTACAGATGGGCGCAGAGGAAACAACATACCGCATTAACGGCATTGTTGATAAATTGAAAAAGGAAATTGAAGAAATTTCTCAGATAAATTCAGGAATTAATGTTGTAGCAGGGATTGTGGATAACAATTCTGCAACCTCTGAAGAAACTGCGGCTGTGAGTGAGGAACAGAAAGATCAAGCAGCAGCAATGGTTCAGTTAATGAGTAAATTTAGAGTATAAAAATAACGGATATCGTTCTTTCGCATATATTAGAATAGATAAATAAATCCGCCTATAAGAAACCATAGAGGAATACATATTCTCTATGGTTTTTTGCTGCAATATTTTGCTGCAATCGTTTTGCTGCAATATTTTGTTGCAATCGTTTTGCTGCAATCGTTTTGCTGCAATATTTTGTTGCAATCGTTTTGCTGCAATCGTTTTGCTGCAATCGTTTTGCTGCAATCGTTTGGAAGTGACGGCATAAAAGCGGGTTGAAGGAGCGAGAAACGTGTTATTTGAGGTTATAAAAGGAATTTGTATACCATTTTTGGGTACTTCATTGGGAGCAGTCTGTGTATTTTTTATGAAATCAAAGATAAACGAGAGTATACAAAGGGCAATTATAGGATTTTCTGCTGGCGTAATGGTGGCGGCATCAATCTGGAGTTTGTTAATTCCTGCAATGGAGCAGTCGCAAAATATGGGGAAACTGGCATTTGTTCCTGCGGCTGTTGGATTTTGGATAGGAGTAGTTTTTTTAATGCTGCTTGGAAGGATTGCGACATGTTTGCACCAAAAAGGCATTCAGACGAAAAATATAGATAACGTACAAAAAATCCAAACAAACAATTTAAAACACCAGTTTGGTAAAAAAACAATGTTTGTACTAGCGATTGTTCTCCACAATATTCCAGAAGGAATGGCAGTCGGTGTTGTCTATGCTGGATTGCTGTCGGGTAGTGCACAGATAACAATTGTTGAAGCACTGACGCTTTCTCTTGGCATTGCAATTCAAAATATTCCGGAGGGCGCAATTATTTCCATGCCGCTAAAATCCGAGGGTATGAATAAGCCAAAAGCCTTTTTGTATGGTGTGCTGTCAGGAATTGTGGAGCCAATCGGGGCAGTTCTTACGATACTGGCAGCAAATGCAATAACGCGGGCACTTCCTTATCTTCTGGCTTTTGCCGCAGGCGCAATGATGCAAGTTGTTGTACAGGAATTAATCCCTGAATTATCCCAAGGAGAACATTCTAATATAGGAGTCGTGTTTTTTGCGGTGGGATTTACAGTGATGATGAGTTTAGATGTGGCGTTGGGGTGAAGCAAAACCGTTTATTCCCGAAAAACTACCCTTTCATTCCCTTTTGCCGAAAAACGCTGAAATTTTGCCGATATAATATATGACTGCCGGATATGATTTGAGGTGATGCATTTGAATATAGCAGTCGTTGATGATGAGCCTGCTGTTAGAGAAGAAATTTGTGCTTGGATAAAAAGACAGCAGCCAAACTGTCATATGGAAGCATTTGCTTCGGGCGAAGCCATTCTTGCAGCAGAGAAACTGTTTGATATTGTATTCCTCGATATACAAATGGAGGGGAGGAACGGCATTGAAATTGCGAGAATACTGCGCAGGCAATCCAAGGAAATTGTCTTAATATTTATTACTGCCGTGAAAGAGTATGTATTTGATGCACTAGATCTGTATGCATTTCAATATTTGTTAAAGCCCATTGATAATGCAAAGTTTGCACAGGTATTGGAGCGTGCGATTTGGGAGGCGCAGAAAGGGAAGGAAAGGCAGGCAGAAAAGCTTTTTATTAAAGCAAAAAATCTTACTATTTATCAAAGCGATATCCTTTATATCGAGAGCCGTGTAAAAAAAGTAGCCATTTATACGATAAAAGCTGGCGAAGCAATTGCATTTTATGCGTCAATGGATGAATTGGAACAACAGCTTGGAACTTCATTTTTCCGCTGTCACCGCGGATATCTTGTAAATATGGCATATATTGCGGAATATAACAATAACAGTATCACGCTAAGCAATGGCAGTATCGTTTATCTTGCAAAGAAAAAATATAGTGCGTTTGTCAAAGCGTATCTGTGGTATCTGCAAAGCGGAGGAGTATTTAGTGTATAATATAGTACAAGATATTTGGGCAGCCGTTTTTTTCTTGTTTGAAGGCTGGTGTCTGCACTATTTTTATGGAAGTTTTATGGAAAGTCGGTTCTTTTTAGGAAAAAATGGACAAACTGGTATATTCACGGTTATTTTATATGGACTTTCACGAGTAGTTCTTAGCTGGGTGCTGCCGTTTGATTACGGTGGTATTAGAACAATTGCAAAATTTGCATTATTATTTATGCTCCTGTTTGTACTATTGCTGTGCTTTTATTGTGTAGTAAATGTTAAATTATGTACAATTTCAATGTTTTTAATTGTTACATTTATTGCTGTTAGAGAGTTAAGCGCATTTATTGCATATATTGCAGCACAGTCAGCCGCGTATTTATATGTAGTATGGAATTGGTGCATAGAAAAAGGTATTTTGGTTTCAGAAGATGCATTAAAAATGCTTGTCGATGCAACAGCATTTGGAAGTAGTGTTATGCTGCAAACGATTTTTTCCTTGTGTCTGTTTCTTTCCCTGCGGTCGATTGTGCATAATTTTCAGGAAAAGCAAATAATACTGCATCAATCAGAACAGTTCTTTCTAATTATGCCCAGCGTAATGAGCCTGTTGCTTTGCATTTTGTTGCAAACCATATTTGTTTCAGCAAAAAGCGGGATAGCAGACAGCACATCAATGGGAATTCCGATACAATTGTATCACCAATACAAAGGATTAATGCCGGTGGTGCTGGCAATATTGGTTCTTTCACTGCTTTTTATTTTGCAGGGCGTGAAAATTTTTCAAAATATGGCAGATTTTCACAAAGAAAAAAGCCGTCGGATGGTATTGGAACAACAGATAAGCAGCATGCGCAGACATATGGAGGAGTTGGAACGTATCGATGTGGGAATTCGCAGTATAAAACATGATATGAAAAATACGCTTTCCGTAATTTCACAGCTTGCCAGTGCAGACGATACCATAGAAAATAAGGCATTGCAAATGTATTTGTCGGAGCTCAATCAAACATTTGGCGGGCTGGAATTTCGCTTCCGAACAGGGAATACGGTGGTAGATGCCCTTCTTGATATGAAATATTATGAAGCAGCGCGAATACTGCCAGATTTGGAGCTGGACGCTGACCAACTATTATTTCCTGCTGCCTTGGCAGTACAAAGTTATGATATTGGCGTAATTATCGGCAATGCTTTGGATAATGCAGTGGAGGCTTGCATTCGCTTAAGAGAAAATAAGCCGGAAAAATCTGTTTTTATTCGGTTAAGCTCAAGGCAAAAAGGAAAGTTGTTGATTTTAAACATTGCAAACAGTTTTGATGGCAGACTGGTGCAGAAACCATATACGAATTTCCCAGAAACAAGCAAACAGGATAGTAAAATGTCAAACATCGGTAAAATACACGGTCTAGGACTTGCAAATATCAACAGCACAGCCCAAAAATATCAGGGTGCAGTTGATTACAAAACAGAAGGAAACATATTTATATTGTCAGTAATGCTGAAAATAGAAAATAGTTAGCATCGTACGGCTGTGTGCATATTGTTATACTAAGGAACTGTTCAGAAATTACTTGTGACAAGTACGCCGTATAAGTGTTCCTATGCAAAGAAGATAATCGCAGGCGTAGGAGGCAAAGGCATAAAGAGAAATGTCTTATGTCAAGATTATCTGATGCCGCAGATGGATATTTAGACAAGTAATTGTTATAAGCAAATGATTAACAGTTCCTTAGTATAGAAGCCGGCAGATATCACGTAGGTGGTTATCAATCGCATCAATTTCTTAGAAAAATTCTGATAAATGCAGAAAATTAGCAAGGCTGTGCGTGCGATTTTTAATAACCGGAGTAATATCAAATAAAGTGCAGGAAGTGAGGCGTGTGGCATGTACGAAAAGTTATGCTTAAATTTGCCGGATTGAGGGTGAAAGCCGCAGAAAAAAGCGGCGGAAAGGAGAAAATTTATGGCAGTTGCAGGGATTGGAAACAGTATCCAAAACAATTTATATTATAATACAGATATTTCGCAAAAGGATTTTAAGGAGTTAGAAAAAAATAGTACCTCCGATTCATACAAATATCATAGTACAGAAAACGACACAACCTCCGATTCATACAAATATCATAGTACAGAAAACGACACAACATCTAATTATTACAATTATCTGCAAAAGAAATATGAAAGTATGTCAGATGGTAGTGTAGCAGTATCTGGCAGCTTCCTCAAGAAATGTACAGGAAATTCTCAAAAGGCGAAAGAATTGGAGAATTTTATAAAGAAAATTCCAGAATTGGAAAAGCAGGGATATCAGCAGCTTGCCGCAAGAAATAAAGCACTAGGCGGAACAGTGACTTATTATCAGCAGTCTTGGACAATTAACGGAGATGGCAGTATACAAAGCACCGTCTATTCCGTAACGGAAACTGAGATGACGAATGCAGAGCGTATGAAGAAAAATATGGATGAACGCTTAGAAAAGCAGAAGGAGAAAGAAGAGAAAGAAGAAAAAGAAACCGAAAAAGCACAGGAAGCCGAAAAAGCACAAAAAATAGAAATTGGATTCAATCCAAATAGAATAGGGCAGACAAATGAAAGTAAATTACAAAAGTCCATCGGTGAGGACGAAGAAACAAAACAGGCAAAAGAAAATAAATTGCAAAAAACAACAGAAAAAGATAAAGTAACAAAACAAAGCTTAGAATTAGATAACCAGAATGTTACAATAAAGTATGTGGAAGCAGAATCCAAACAGGAGGCACAGGCTTTAATGCAGAAAGAGCGGTGTATGCAGATAGAGAAAACAAAGGATACATATTATGGCGGGATAGATGTGTATGTTTAGGAACTGTCAATAAATAACTCATCAAGTTGACTTGTATAAATGTCCATCTGCGGCATCAGATTAACAAGTTATTTATTTACAATTCCTTATAACGTGAATTGCTATGTATTTTCCCTTGCTTTTGCCTTTATGGGCAGCTTGCAAGGGAAAGTTTTTTCTGATTGTAAATTATTTTATCCTTCTTCTTTTCGATTTTTGTTAAAGTGCAGCAGCATATAACATGCCATTACCAATTCTTAAAATTGCAAACTTGTCAATATCATCAAAATCAGTAGTTTTTCAATCAATACGTAGTTAAATGCATATTAGCGTAACTTGTTGATTTCTTGCTGCAACATGAAAAGATTTGCTGATATTATTGAAATAATTAAATTAGCAATTAAGTCAGAATTGCCAGTCCAATCAGCAAATCAGGAAGTATTGCAAGAGGATACGATTCTTAATAAGTCTGTCCTTTTTGTGCAGATAGCAATAGAAATCCTATTAGCTGAAAAAGAAGTCCTAACAGATGTTGATTGTCTGCTTGGGTATGAGCCACTGCCTGCTAATCTTTTTCTGTGTACAGCCGTTCCCGCTATCATAAATTGCACACAATACTAACAGGCAGTTGACGGACAAACCGTGAGCTTTTGCCCATTCTTCATATACATTGTTATACTGCAGCCATGCGTCGTAATATTGGTTTAGCTGTTCCATAAGAATAGTGTTGCTTATCATAGTTTGCCTTCTCAAACCCAAATCGGATTACAATTAGTACAGTTCTGTACCAATTGCATTATAGTCCATTACCGTATGAATTGTTAACATAGGAATTTTTTGCGGTATTCTTTCGGCAGGACTTTAAAATATGCCTTAAATGCCGCGGTAAATTTGCTTTGGCTGTCATAGCCGACTGCCCGTGCAATCTCCGCAATGCTTTCATCCGTTTCTTTCAGTATTTTTGCGGCTTGCTCCATGCGGTGCTCCTTGATGTGGGCGGCAATCGAAGTCCCATAAATAGACTTGAAGGCAGTTTTTAAAGTGGTCGGGTTAATCAGATATTTTTTGGATAGTTCTTCTATCGTGATTCGCTGCTCCATATGCCGGGTTAGTTGGTCGTGGATTTCCCGGACAACGCGGATTTGCTCAGTCTTATATTCGAATAAGCGCTGGCTGGAGATAAGTTCTGTTTTGCCAAGATAAAGAAGCAGCTCCATCGTTTTTATTTTCTGATAAGGCAGTTTTAATTCTTCCGGCTGGTTAAAAAAAGCTGAAAATATGCGTTCTGTCTGTTCATTTCCAGCAAGAAAAACAGGAGCGTCATTCTCGCGAAATATTTTTGGCAATATCGTTTCGAAGATAGTGCTGCCGTTTAACAATTCAGGCGGATTACCAGATACTTCCTGTAAATCAATGTAAATGGAAAGCCCTTCATATATGTCTTTTGGAAAGGTAAGTACAGAATCCGTACAGGCTTTCATGGTATGAAGGGAAAAGTCACCCGGATTTAGATAAATGCGGTTTTGGCTTTTCATTTCCCACACAATCTGCCCGGCTTTGCAGTAGTTAATCTGAATAATGTGTGGCAGCGCTTTATGGTGTACGGAAAAAGAATTTGTTGAAAATGTCAGATAACACAAATCTATACCAGGGTAAAGCGGAATAACTGTGCCTGCAGTCTTTTGCTGAAAGTTCTCTACATCATTCTTTATTTGTATCAATTCATCATTCATAGGGGAAACCTCACAATTCAGGGCAGGTGATTTCCATGACCTGCTCAATCATTTGATGCAGCAGACGTCCTTGTTCTGTATCTGCGGCCCGGTAATACACTTCTTTTCCTTCACGCCGGCAAAGAATCAGACCGCTGTTTTTCAATGGTCTGAGATGATGTGAAACTGCCGGGCTTGACATATGGAGCATGTCTGAAATAT
>VSNQ01000081.1 GCA_009774395.1 Lachnospiraceae bacterium | reverse complement strand
TCTCATGAATCTTCAAAATTTCCACATGGGTGGGCTTGTTAAAGTTACCCTTTTTTTCTTTAACTACTTGAGAAAAATTTTTTTAACATTTTTCATTTTGCCTATTGACATTTCTTAGCTGGACTTCTATTGATATGTTAAAGAAAATAGCAGCATATTTTAGTTGTACCGCAGATTATTTATTGGAATTGGATAATGACAGGGTTTTTATTGACACAGCGGGATTAACAATAGAACAAATTGCCCATATTCAATTGCTTGTAAATGATTTTAAACAATTAAATCCCAAATGCATTGCAAAAGAATAATAATGATTAAGTAAAGAGTAATAAGAAAGGAATAGTAAGAAAAGAATAATAAGAATAGTAAGAAAGAATAATTAAGAAAAGAAAAAAGGGACTGTCGAAAATCCACGATTTCCCGACAGTCCCCATAAAAAATAATTTCAACACTGCTAATCCACAGCAAAATAACATATATCAGTTTATCAATAATTCCCTATGCACACTTACGAATTTTCAAATAAATCCCCCGCTCGTCTGCAATCTTCTGGCATTGTGCGATTTCGTCTGCTGGAAGCACATCTACAATGGAGAACTGTGTATGTGAAAATGCTTTCTGCGCCAGTGTGGCAAAGTCTAATAGTGCCGGAAACGCGTTTTCAAACAGCGGTCTTGTTACCGCCTGATATTTTTCGGCAGTAGGGGCATTAAGACTGATGGAAACGCTGTCAATCACTTTGGCAAGCTCCGGAACGATATTGTGTTTGTGATAGAGGTTGCCTAATCCGTTTGTATTGAGGCGGATAGGGATATGGTATTTGTCCTTCACATATTGTGCACTTGCCAAAAGATTCTCAAGAGCGCAGGTTGGTTCGCCATATCCACAGTACACAAGTTCGTTGTATCCGGTAAAGTCAAAGTCGTCGATTGCCTTAATAATATCTTCCAACGTAGGCTCTGTTTTGTGCCATAGAGTATCGGCATCACCAACGGAGTCTTTTGTAGTACGTATGCAAAAGGTGCAGCTACAGTCACATTGGTTTGTAATATTTGCGTAAACTTGATTTTTGTATGTATATAGTATGTCTGCCATATTAATCTCCATTCTTGTGCGTGCCCATCTGATTTGCCAGTTTTGCTTTTAAATGAATCTTATCCAGTGCTAAGCCGAAGATTACAAAAAATACTGCGCTTCCGCCGGACTGAATTAAGCTTCCTGTCATAGATGCAAACAGTGCAACGGAAGTTCCAAACAGCAGGGCTTCCGCTTCATAGTAGCAAAAACCGGAAATAAAATAGGCAATCATTGTAGCAATAATATTTCTTTTTGTAACAATTTTGGCTGATTGACTGGAAAAGGGAATCGTAATCAGCATTTTTATAATAATGGTAGCAGGCGCCCACAGCGGGGAAGTCATTAAGTCGGCAAGCCCGCCGCCGATTGCTGCTGCCGCAAGTGCATAGGGTGTTGGAAGCAGCGCTGCAGCAAGGTAAATCAGCGAATCGCCGAAATGGATATAGCCGTTATTCGCACCGACAGGAATATGACAGATGTAAGCGGTCATAATGGCGATCATTGCGGCGAAGAGTCCTGTAATGGTCAAATAGCGCATTCGGACGCTTTGGCTTTCTTTGGTTTTGGGTTCTGATACGGTTTTTGTGTTCATAATAAGTCCTCCTTGTATTGCAATTTTTTATAATATTATTTTGGCAGCGGCTGTTTATAAAAATATAATATTTATATCTGCATGAGCTTGCCTAAATATTTTTCAAAATGGATGCCGTGGTTTGCGGGCACTTGTTCGCGTGAGGCTTCTTCAATAGCAGGTTGTAAGAAATCTACGGCAAGACGGATTGTACTTTCTAGGGGCAGTTGGTTAACTAAGCCGCCGCAGACAACGGCTGCAAACAAATCTCCTGTGCCAGAGAAGCCCATGCCTATGTACGGCGTTTCTGTATAAAAAGTAGTATCAGCGTTAACAGAAAGATTTCCCATATAAGAGTTGCCATTGCTGTGACTAATAATGCCGGTGACAACAATTGTCTGTTTGGCAGAGGTATTTTTTAAAAGTGTATGACAGATAGCGGCAATGCGTTCCAAATAATCTGATTTATCTGCATGGCGGACGAGATCGCTGTAATCAAAATCCGCAAGCAGGCATAACTCAGTTAGGTTTGGCGTAATAACATTCGCCCTTGTGACAAGCCGTTTCATTCCGCTAAGAAGCTGGGGCGTAAAAGCTTTAAAGGTTTTGCCGTTATCACCCATGACTGGATCCGCCAGATATATTGTATTCTGTTTTTGAAAACAATCCAAAAAAGAGATTACTTTTTCAATCTGTGCCGGACTTGCAAGGTATCCGGAATGTATTCCGTCAAAGTGTACATCCAATTTTTGCCATTCTGTGGTGAAAAAGTCCATTTTGTCGGTAAAATCGTCACAGTAGAAGCTGGGGAATCCTGTCTGCGCAGATAAGACGGCAGTGGGAAGCGGACAGGCTTGCAGTCCCATTATGGATATTACGGGAATTGCCGCTGTCAAAGAACATTTTCCAAAACCAGACAAATCATTGATTAAAGCTACTTTCTTCATGGTGTTAAAATCTTGCCTTTCTCAAAATTGTTATTGCTGCGGATATCGTATACAATAATACCACAGCACGATTACTACTGTACAGGAAAAATGACATTTTAAAAATACACAGTTTTGCGATTTTTTTAGGGGACAGTTGGAAAAAATATACAAAACCTATTGACATACTAGGAATAAGGGAGTATGATTAGGACAACTTAGAAAATTAGGGAGGATAAAAATATGGGAAAGAAAAGTTATGCGGACAGAGCATTTAAGTTTGAAACATTGCAGCTTCATGTAGGGCAGGAAAGTCCAGATCCTGTGACAGATGCAAGGGCGGTGCCGATTTATCAGACATCTTCCTTTGTATTTCAAAATGCAGCACAGGCACAAGCACGGTTTAGCTTACAGGAGGCGGGGAATATTTACGGAAGATTAACCAATCCTACAGAGGATATCTTTGAACAACGGATTGCGAAGCTTGAGGGCGGTGTAGCGGCACTGGCGGTTGCGTCTGGTGCAGCGGCTGTTACATATGTTATTCAAAATTTAGCGCAAAACGGCGGGCATATCGTTGCGGCAAAGAATGTTTACGGTGGTACTTATAATCTATTGGCGCATACGCTTGCCGATTACGGTGTAACAACGACCTTTGTTGACCCGTTGGAAACCGCCAATTTTGAGAACGCGATTCAGGAGAATACCAAGGCGCTTTATATCGAAACGCTGGGAAATCCGAACTCGGAAGTGGCAGATATTGAGGAAGTGGCAAAGATTGCGCATTCGCATAAGATTCCGCTTGTTGTAGACAGTACTTTTGCAACGCCGTATTTAGTAAAACCAATTGCATACGGTGCAGATATTGTGGTGCATTCCGCAACAAAGTTTATTGGTGGACATGGTACTACAATAGGCGGTGTAATTGTGGACGGCGGAACATTTGACTGGAAAGCAAGTGGAAAATTTCCGCAGCTTACAGAGCCCAATCCAAGCTATCACGGAATTAGTTTTACGCAGGCGGCAGGCGCGGCGGCATTTGTAACAAGAATCCGTGCGATTTTGCTGCGTGATATGGGAGCAACACTTTCTCCGTTTCATGCATTTATTTTTCTGCAGGGGCTGGAAACACTTTCATTAAGGGTGGAGCGTCATGTGGAAAATGCGTTGAAGGTGGTACAGTATCTGTCGAAACATCCAATGGTAGAGAAAGTAAATCATCCTTCTGTCAGCACAGATCCAAAGCAGCAGGCGCTATATCAAAAATATTTTCCCAATGGCGGCGGCTCTATCTTTACCTTTGAAATCAAGGGTGATGAGCAGAAAGCAAAGGATTTTATTGACAATTTAGCACTGTTTTCGCTGCTGGCGAATGTGGCAGACGCAAAGTCGCTGGTAATTCATCCATATTCTACCACTCATGCAGAACTAAACGAGGAGGAGAAAGCGGATCAAGGTATTAAGCCAAATACAATTCGGCTTTCAATTGGTATTGAGCATATTGATGATATTATAGAAGATTTGGAGGAAGCATTCCGCGCAGTTGCGGGAGCATAAAAATAGGATATCAGCCCTCATAGGCAAAGCAAAAGGCAAAGCGGTATCGTTTTGCCTTTTGTTTGGTCTTTGGGGGCTGTTTTAAAATATTATTTTGTCTATAAGTTTTTCTGTACTTTTGGCTAATTCAGTGTTAAAATAGAATCAATAAAAAATTTATGCAATCAGTAAATAAATGTAGAACGTGTGTTATAAAATTTTATAGAATAGAACAGAATTGTACGAAAAGATGTCTTGTTTGGTAGAAAGTACAGAAAGGCAGGGGGCATATGAGAGAAGAGGGGATAAGTACGCAAAAGAGGACGGGGCTGAAATTGACATCACGGCTTTTGATAGTGGTTGCGATTCCAATGGTATTGCTTTTCGGTGTTGGGTTGTATTCTGTGGAAATGGCGTGTGACAGTATTATTAGGGCAATGGTAAAACATGAGTTAAATGCAGCGCAATACGCGTTCTCTGTGTCAGTATCTAATATTGCAAGCGGCACTTACAATTTTGTCAATGGTAAGTTTTATAAAGGAAAGCGCAATATCAGCGATAATCTGGAATTTTTTGATAATTTCAGCAAGCATGTGGATTTGCAGGTTACAGTATTTTATGGAGATTTGCGTATAGCGACAAGTCTTGTGGATAAAGATGGCAATCGTATGGTTGGGACGCAGGCAGACCCTGAAATTGCGCAGCGAGTGCTAGAGAATGGCGAAAACTATTATGCAGAGAATGTAATGATTGGCGGCATTGAATACTATGCGCTTTATACGCCGCTCTATCAGTATAATGCGGATGAAATAATTGGTATGACATTTGTGGGGCTGAGCAAAGAGGAAATCAATACAATCTACCGCGCGAATCTGCTAAGAAGTATTATTATGCTTTGCATCGTTTTAGTGGTAGGCGTGGCGATTACCATTTTCAGTGTAAAAGCAGTTACCAGGCTGATTACGAAAGTTGTAGATTACTTGATTAACAGTCTTGCAAAAGGAAAGTTAAATATTAAGGTAGATGGCAGGCTGACGCGGCGTGCGGACGAAGTGGGAGATATTGCAAACGGTGTGAAGACCTTGATACACAATCTATCACAGGTAGTCGGTAATATTAAAGATGCTTCTGGCAATCTTGATAGAATATCTAGTAATTTCTCAAAGTCTTTTACCAATATGGCGGATTATATAAACAACGTTGATCGTGCAGTGGAGGAAATGGCAAACAGTGCGACGCAGCAAGCGCAGGATACTACACAGGTGGGCTCAGAAGTGCAGGATATGGGTGCGGCGATTGAGTCTACGTCGGACAATGTGGAACAATTGGTTTCCAGCACCGAGAAAATGCGCGAGTATAATCAGAGTGTCAGTGTAACGCTAGAAGAATTAATTCGTACGAGCCACCAAACTAAGGAGGCATTTGATGTAGTTTGTGAGCAAACAAATATGACAAATGTGTCAGCACAGGATATTCAGACTGCGGCGGATGTAATTACTGATATTGCGGATCAGACAAGTCTGCTTTCGCTGAATGCGAGTATTGAAGCGGCGCGTGCAGGGGAGCACGGCAAAGGTTTTGCAGTGGTTGCTGATGAGATTCGCAAGCTTGCAGATCAATCCGCAGAGTCGGCAAGCCGTATTACAAATATTATTGAACTGTTGATTACCAACTCCAATACAACGGTGGATACCATGAATAAGGTAACAGAGGTGATTGATAAGCAAAGCGGAGAGTTACAAGAAACAAAATTCGTTTTTAATGACCTCAATGGTGAAATTAAGGAAGTCAGTAAGGCAGTTGATAATATTAAGAAAGAGGTGCACAATCTCAACCGTCACAAGACAGAAGTAATGACAGCAGTCGAGAGTCTTGCTTCTATTGCACAAGAAAATGCCGCAAGTACGGAACAAACATCTGCTTCTATGCAGGAATTAAGGAGTATTGTTTCAGACTGTGGTGATGATGTAGAGAAGATTACCGCAATGGCAGAGGCTTTAGCAGAGAATACACAGCAATTTGAAATCGAAGGATAATATAATTAAGAATAGCCTGTCGGTATGTATATCGACAGGCTCAATACCGCCCATTGGTATGGCGGCATGAGGAAGGAGTATATACGTTATGAATTATTATGGAGAAACCAATAACACAACGGAGGCTATTATTCCAAAGGGGACGATTATCAATGGCAATATCCAAATATCTGGCAAATTGGAAATGTATGGTGAAGTGAATGGGGATATTAATTCTGACAGCCGTGTCAATGTCTGCGGGAATGTAAAGGGAAATATTAAGGCAAACGATTTGTTTACAAAGGATTCTTTTATTGAGGGACAGATTGAATGTGTACAAGGTGCAGTAGTGCATGAAAATACCGTTATTCTTGGAGATATTAATGCAGATAGCCTTGTAGTCGACGGTGCAATCCAAGGGAAGCTGGATATCAAGGGTTGTGTAACTGTAGGAGAAAAGGCAATTGTTGACAGTGATATTAAAGCAAAGGCGATTCAGGTCAGCAATGGTGCGGCAATTAATGGATTTTGTTCGCTGTGCTATGCGGATGTAAAAGTGAAAGAGGTTTTTCCAGAGGAAACTGTAAAGACGCCAGAGAAAGTGGAAGAAAAAACAAGTGACGCCGATAAATCTGTAAAATCGAAAGAGCCAGAAGATAAAAAGCCGGAGGAGCCGGATAAGGAAAAGGCAGAAGAACCAGTGCGCCCTGCATTTATGAAAGGTTCTAAGCCTAAGGCGATTAAGCGTGCTTAAATGTTTTACCAGAGGATAGTTTGACAGAACTAAATAATTAGAATATAAAAGTGCCGCTTTGGGCGGTACTTTTTCATATATGGCGCAGAGATTGTAATGGAAAGGATTAAAAAGGATAGAGATATGAAGGAACAAATTCAAGGCAGCTATGTAAGAGGGACGGCTGCAGATACAGAGGATATTCTTGATTTTGCGGATATGGTGTTTAGTATGGAACACAATAGAACAGATTTTGTGAAAATTTATCCGAAAGCCTATGCAGAGGAGCGCCGCCATATTCCGCTGCATCACATGATAAAGGAAGGAAATAAAATTCGTGCATTGGTGGACATTTACCCCCTGACGCTGAAAATAGGAAGTCATACATTAAAAGCGGCATATGTTGGAACAGTTTCCGTGCATCCTAATAGCCGCGGCAAAGGTTATATGATCACGCTGATGGAGAAGGCGCAAGAACAGGCTCTAAATGATGGATTTGATATTATGCTGTTAGATGGTGACAGACACCGTTATCAGCATTTTGGTTTTGAAAGTGTAGGAATTAAGACGGTATTTAGCTTTAAAATTAGAAATGTTTGGTATTGCTGCAATGATCTGTATCCGCAGGAAGAACAAATAAAATACCGCTTTGAATTCCTAGAGCCAAATCAGGCAAATTTTGAGGAAGTGCTGGATAAGCTGTATGCAATGTATCGGCATAGAATTGTAACAGCGAGAAGCCGTGAAGAATTTTGGTGGTGCCTGCAAAGTGAGCAGATGGAAACATATGCTGTTTATTATGACAAGAAGGATATTCTTGTGGGATATCTTAATATTTCCAAAGATTGGGAAATGATTGAAGAATTTGAAGTGACAGCAATTTCGCAAATACCGCAGATTTTGTATTGTTTTATGGATGCATTTGATTTGGATGAATTAAGTGTCTGTGTTGGCACGGACGAGTTGGGAAAAATAGAATACCTTGATAAGGTCAGCAAAGTCTGGCTAAACGGTGCGCTGCGCAAGATGCGGATATTAAATTATAAAAATACACTTAAATTTCTTATGGAATGGAAACAGAATATTTGTCTGCTACAGGATGGGGAGTATTGTATTGGAGTAATTGATAGTGCACAGAATATGCTTGGAGCATATCAAATAAGCGTAACCAAGGAAAAGAGCATGGATGGCAAAAGCCGAATCTTTGTGCAGGAAACCGATACAGAGCCGGATATTGTGTTGGAAGAAAAGAAATTAATACAGGCGTTAACAACAAATTATTATTTTCATTTGCAGAATACAACAAAAAACCCACTGGGAACAGCCCCAGCAGGTTGGTTTCCGCTTCCGTTTTATCTGCCTAATGCCGATGCTTTTTAGTCAATGTATTTCCATGAGAAGGAATTGACACTGCGGCATTTCGGGCATGGCACATTGTATTGTTCAAAGATAAACATTTTTATTTTATCGTCTGGTGTGTTGGTAGTGACGACACGGCTTTGCCCGCATTTGCACAGAAACAGGAGTTTTTTGTTCTGGTGACCTGAAATTGCTTCACCGCGCTGTGTCAGTGCCTTTTCAATGTACTTTATTTGTTCGTCATTGTGGACGCCGCACGTGTTGAGCACCCACATATATTCTTCTCGTATAATATGTAAATCATTGGTGGATAGTGAGTTATAATGCTGTTCCAATTTTTGACCTGTTAACATACTAAATCCTCTTTTCGTTATACTTACTTGGGAGAAACCGCAGATAATTACATCATAGATTAGTATAACACAAAGTCGGTAACATATCAAGGTTGCTGTGTCAAGGTTTTTCTGGTATAATACAGCATAATATGGAACATTATAAAAAGGGAGGATATATGATGGAAGGATTCACACAAAAAGAAATTGCGAAGCTTCGCAGAGATTTGGGATTTACAAGGGTAGTATGTACATTAACAGCATTATTGCTTATATTGCTTTTGGCAGGCGGAGGTATGGTGCTTTACAAAATGCAGGAATCCGTGCGTAGTGCTATTTCACTTGTACAGAAGGTATCAGATATGGATATTGACTCGCTCATTGATACAGTAAATAAAGTCAGCAATTCCATGGAAAGCGTTGATTTGGAACAAATCGCAAATACGGTAGAGAAAATTGACGTAAATGCGCTGAATGAGGCCGTTGCAGGACTGGATACCGTAGAACTTTCGCAGACACTTGCGAATTTAAACAGTGCAGTGGCGTCCCTTCAAGAAGTAAAGGAATCGTTAAGTTCGATAACCTCCGTGCTTGGCGGCAGATAGAGGAATAATAAGAAAACATGAGAGAGAAAATACATTATTATAAAAATACAGTTTTATTTTGCTTTGTGGTAATTCTGTTATTTTTTCTTGCAGGATGCGCTAACGATACTACGAACGATTCTAATGCGAATACTGTGGGGCAGCAGACAGAAGCAATGGCGCAAGAATTGCCAGTGGCAGAGAAGAATCATGCGGCGCTGCTGCTTCACTATGGGATAGAGCTTCCGGTCAGCCGCACCAAGATATATGTGAATCAGGCAGGTTATAAAGCGAGCGGAAGCAAAATGGTTTTATTTTGCGGTGATATGGAGGGCAAAACGTTTCGAGTCGTGCGCAAATCGGACAGAAAAACAGTTTATACAGGAGTAATCAGCCCTATGGAAACCGATGCAATGAGTGGCGCTTCGCTTTGTTTTGGCGATTTTACGCAGGTGATGGATCAGGGGAATTATTATATTGAGGCGGATGTGGTTGGGCAATCGTATCCTTTTTCCATTGCGGAGGATGCTTACGAAACATTTTTTATTGGTCTGATGCGCAATGCCTCCGATGCGCAGTTTGCCCAAACAGCAAAGGGCGTCTGTGATGTTAGTCTGGGTATGCATATTTTAATGTATTCTATTCAGCGTAATGGCACATTGTATGAAGAAGCATATAAATATATTAGTGCAGAAAATGCGGAGAAAAATTTAATTGTACAGCTTTTGTATATGATAGACTGGTTAATGGAACAGCAGGGCAGCGATGGCAGCCTTTATGGGGATTATGAGGCAACCGCAGCATTTTGTGGAATTACGGCAATGAGTCGAGAATTTTTCGGCAGCAATGAAACCATTGTGTCAAAGGAGCTGCTTGATGCGGCTAAACAGGCATGGAGCTGGCTTAGAGAGCAGTCCTGTGAATCCAAGGAGTATAAGGCGGCACGGTTTTATGCGGCGGTACAGCTAAGTAAAACGGATAATGCAGAGGAATATCAGACCATAGTAAATTCATTTTTGGAGCGCAGGCTGGAGGATTATACAGAAAATCGTTTTATATTTTATGGGATTTTAGCTTATTTAAGTGCAGAGAAAAATACGGATCGTGACCTTTGTACGTATATCATGATGTGTCTTGTGGATAAAACAGAGCAAATTTGTATTGGGGCGGCAGACGATGCCTGGTTTGGTACGGGGGCACGTACAATAGAAGACAGTTTGTTAAATATTTTGCTGTTGGGGTTTATTAATGATGTAACGCCGAGCAAAGAGTATACGCAGATTATTGAAAATACCATACAATATATCGGCGGGCAGAATGATACGGGAAACTGTTATGTTAATGCGGAAGGGATATGGCTTGCGGCGGAAAATACACAAGGTAGAAATTTGGAGTGGAATGGTATTTTGCTGTTTGGCGTCAGTAATATGCTGATGAATTTATCGAATAGCACAGCAGTAGGAACGGCACAGTAACAATGCAATTAGTTTATTTTGGGAGGCAGATTATTTATGAAGATCGTAATATTGGCGGGCGGCATTAGCACGGAGAGGGATGTGTCACTGGTTACGGGGGCGACAATATATCAGGCGCTCAAGAAAAAAGGGCATCAGTTGGTACTTTTGGATGTCTACCTCGGCTATACAGGGGAAATAGCAGATATTTTCAGCAAGGATAAGGATTGGAGCGAAAATTTCGGTACGATTTCTGAGCAGAATCCAGATATTGAGGCAGTAAAGGCAATGCGGAAAGAGCACCCCGAGCGTTTGATTGGTCCGAATGTAATTGAGATCTGCAGCCAATCGGATATTGTCTTTTTGGCGCTGCATGGCAGGAATGGAGAGGATGGCAGAATTCAGGCAATGTTTGATTTGCTGGATATTAAGTATACCGGAACCGATTATCTGTCAAGTGCATTGGCAATGGATAAAACAATTTCCAAGGAACTGTTTCATAAGTATAAGATTCCCACAGCAAAATCGATTACGATTTCCCAAGAGGATAAGCAAGCGGTAGAAACATGGAATATTTATCCTTGTATTGCAAAGGTAAATTGCGGCGGCTCTAGTGTCGGGGTATACAAAGCAGAGAATCGAGAGGAGCTGCATACGGTGCTTGCTAAGGCATTCCAACTTGAGAGCAGAGTGATTATAGAGCAGTACATAGAAGGTAGAGAATTTTCGGTCGGCGTTATGGAGGGCAAGGCGCTTCCTATTATTGAGATTGCGCCGAAGGTTGGTTTCTATGATTATAAAAATAAATATCAGGCAGGCACTACCATAGAAACGTGTCCGGCAGACCTTGACCATAATATTACGGCGGCAATGCAGGCTTGCGCGGAATCGGTGTATAAGGTATTAAGGCTTCAGACTTATGCCCGCGTAGACTTTAGAATGGATGACGAGTTGAATTTTTACTGTTTAGAGGCAAATACGCTTCCGGGAATGACGCCGATATCCTTGTTACCACAGGAGGCGGCAGCAGTAGGCATGGAGTTCCCAGAGTTGTGTCAGCAGATTATTGATATTTCTTTGAAAAAATAAGGCAGAAGGGAATCACATAAAATGGAAAACAGCGGCATGAGAAACATGACACTTAGGAAGATTGCTGAGGCAGTTCGCGGTGAGCTGTATATGGAACAGGTGCCGGAAAATATGGAAGCGGATACAGCTTGGGCAAAAGGTGTTGTAATTGATTCAAGACTGGTAAAAGCGGGATATATTTTTATCGCTACAAAGGGAGAGCATGTTGACGGTCATAGTTTTATTGACAAAGTATATGAAATGGGGGCTTTGGGTGTAATTTGTGAAAAGGCTCCCGATGCGCCAAAAGGGGCTTATATCCTTGTAAAGGACAGTTTTCAGGCATTAGAAGCGTTAGCGGAGTATTACCGAACACAGCTTAGCATAAAAGTAGTCGGTATTACCGGAAGCGTGGGGAAAACCAGCACAAAGGAGTTTATTGCCAGTGTTTGTTCTAAAGGATTCCGTACTTTGAAGACACGGGGAAATTATAATAACGAAGTGGGGCTTCCACTGACTGTGCTGCGTATTCGCAGTGATTGCGAAGTAGCAGTTCTGGAAATGGGAATTAGTGATTTCGGCGAAATGCACCGCTTAAGCAAGGTGGCGAAACCGGATATCTGCGTAATAACAAATATTGGGCAATGTCATCTAGAAAATTTAGGAACACGTGATGGTATTTTAAAGGCAAAAACAGAAATATTTGACTTTTTGGATTTGCATGGGCGTGTGTGTTTAAACGGTGATGATGATAAATTATGCACAATTACATCGGTTCATGGCAGACAGCCGCTGTTTTTCGGGATGGATAGCAAAAACGCAGTTTATGCGTCAGATTATCAGAATAAAGGACTTGAGGGCAGCGCAATTACAATCCATTGCAAAGAGGAGGCGCAGGAAAGTGTATTTTCAGCAGTAATACCACTTCCGGGGGAGCATATGGTTTATAATGCACTGGCAGCGACTGCTGTAGGAACGCTGCTGGGGTTAACGGAGGAGCAGATACAGGAGGGCATTCGTGATGTACAGCCGGTAAATGGCAGAGATCATGTGATTCATGCAGGAAGTATTACGATTATTGATGACTGTTACAATGCAAATCCCGTATCTATGAAAGCAGGGATTGATTTGCTGGCACAGGCTGCGGATTCGCGTAAAATCGCGATTTTGGGGGATATGTTTGAACTTGGTGTTAATGAAAAGGAACTTCATGCAGAAGTCGGTGCATATGCTGCCCAAAAAGGGATTGACGTGATAATTTGTGTGGGAACGCTGTGCAAATATTTGTATGATGGTGTAAAAAAAGCAGAAAATACAGATTGTATGGCATATTATTTTGAAGATAAGGAGAGTATGCTGGAAAAGGTTCATGAATTGATTGGTGACGGCGATACAGTACTGGTAAAAGCTTCACATGGAATGCATTTTGAGGAAGTGATAGAAAAATTGTAAATGGGATATCGGAGAATCCATACAGTGAGCCATTAAAATAACACTAGTATAATCCACGCTAAATACCTTAATGTTTGGTGCAGAATATTTTTCTGAGAGTGCTGCTTCACAAACGCAGGCGTAGCGGTGGCTACGCCTGCGTTTGTGGAGTAGTGCTATCAGGAAAATAGGCAAGCGAAACATAAGGTTATTTAGCGCGGATTATACTAGGGGGTGGGATAATTATTATCAATCCTCTGTGGACTATAGAGCGAAATTTTAATGATTTATACTGAACGGCAAAAAGATTTGCCGTTCAGTTGCGCTATAAATCTTCTAATTTTATGGACGTTCTCGATAGTAAAATTATATAGTAAACGAATTATACCTTTGCGTTTTGCATCCAAATCTAATTGAATACACAGCAGATACAAAAAGTCAAAACGCAAATACAAAATGCGTTTACTATAATTGATAATTTGACATCGCAAATTACTTTTATAATAATTCTTTATTTTTCTCATAGGTTTGCAGAACAACAGACTGCCATTTCGCACCAAGCTGCTTTTGTTCTTCTTTGGAGATACCCTTTGTTTCAATAGGTTTTCCGTATTCAATAATAACATGTGCTTTTTTAATGCGTGGGAACTGGTTTTCAAATACAGCGGCACTGTTTGTAATGGTCATAGGAATTATGGGACAGCCAACTTTTGTGGCAATGCGAAAACTTCCCTCATGACAGGGGAGCAGCGTACCATCTTCTTTATTGCGGGTGCCTTCAGGAAAAATGCAGACGGAAATGCCATTTTTTAATAAATCGCTGGCATCCCGCAGCGTTTGAAATCCAGCCTTGGCGTCTTCTCTATCCAGAAACAGGCAATGAAGATTGCGCATCCAGACATTGAGCAAAGGTACCTTTTCAATCTCCTTCTTAGAGATATAGCCTGTGGGGCGCGGTACTCTGGGATATGTCAGCACAATATCGAAAAAACTTCTGTGATTGCCGGCATACAGGACAGCGGTATCTGTGGGAATATTTTCTTCGCCGATATATTCAACCTTTGTGCCTGCAAAAAAGCGGACGCACCGAAATGCCCAGTTTACAATGGCCAGGCTGGAACGGCTCTTGCGTTCCGGATTGCTTTTGCCAATTATTTTTTCTGCGATCATAATCGGAATACTGAAAATAAGAAACAATATTACAAATCCGCCGACGAAAATTAGTCTAATCATAGGAATAACCATACCTTTCCAAATATTATAGTGGTGTTGTATATTGTCAACATTTCTATTATATAAGGCTAGTGGAGGAAATGCAATAGCAAAAGCAACGGGAAGATAGAAAATTGTAACCGTTCGTTACTGGAACAGAGTGAACAGTTCCTAACAACCGTTCAGCCTAGGACTTTACACTATGTTGCAAAGTCCATAAGAAATCGTAGTGATTGAGATGCATTAAGCTATGCATAATTAGGGACACTGCTTCATATTTATTCATAAAGAGAATTGCGGGCGGCTGCGGCTGCCATAAAAGGAGCGTTTTTTTATGATAGGGAAAATTTTGCATTTTAAGAAAAAATTATTAGTAACTCTTGTTATTTTATGTTTGCTGCTTGTGGGGTGCAGTAAGGAAGCTGAAGCCCCTGATAAGTTGCGGGATCTGGATTTTACGGTAATAGGGGAAAAAGAGCAGCCGGATGCGTTAAAAGAGATTATTGCGGAGCGCAGTAAAGAGGCGTTTCAGATTAGTTATACATTGGGGGGAAGCCTATATATTGCAGTTGGTTATGGTGAACAGCCAAGCGGAGGATACAGCATATGCGTCAATGAATTTTATGAGGGGGAGGAAGCGCTCTATATTGACACAACGCTGATTGGTCCGGGTAAAGCGGATAATGTAACGAATACACCGACAACACCGTATATTGTGATTAAGACAGAGGATATAGCAGAGAAGCCGATTCAGTTTAAATAACAAGTGTTATATATAAAATAACAGGAGTTATTAATTGAGATCGCGGAGAAATTCATCTTTGGTAAGTGCATTTTCCATGCAGCTTTTGCCGTTACCTTGTTTAATGCCCAGCTCGCTAAGCCGTGTTTGATAAGACGCTTCATCAATTTCCGCTCCTAGATGATAATAGTTTGTAATGCCTTCGCCTGTAAATTCGCCGTTGTCATTGTAAACTGCATTGTAGGTATCGCTTAAAATAGGTTCGGATAAATCTGTAAGCGTCTTATCAGATCCAGTTTGATAGTAAGAGAAACCATAACCTCCCTCATCGCCACCGCCGTTCCAGCGCGTAAAGGAGCAGATAATGCCCGTTTGCTCAAAATAAGAGAGTTCTACTGTAGTAAAAGAATCAAGCATACAAAAAGCGGATTCATCTTTTATAGTATATAGAGAATAAGTATCATAACCAGCATCATAGACAACAAGTTCGGGGATTGTGTCGTTGTCAAGATAGATAAGAGCATATTTAACGGAATCACTGGTATTATCTGCGGCAATTTGTGCATAGATACTGCTGTAAGTGCTTACATTATCAGCAGTGAGGGGATTATTTGTTGTATCGTTGGTGTTGGGAATCTGCAGTTCTGAAAATGGGATGTCGTTGGTGTTTTTGGTTGTGCAGGCTGACAACAATGCGGCAATTGTGCCAAAAAGAAGAAAAATTTGTTTTCGTTTCATTTTTAGTAATTCCTTTCTGTTTTTGTTATACTAAGGAACTGTTCAAAAATAACTTTTAATACTGCTTGTCTTTTTCTCCGATAGCACCACGCAAAAATCAATTACATAGCCCGCTATGCGCCTGATTTTTGCGTGGCGCTCTCGAAGAAAAATCCTACGCGGTATTTAAAAGTTATTTATTAACAGTTCCTAACAAGCGATAAATTTTACAATATCACTCAAAATATTTCCGCTCGTGAGTCAGTGTTATTGGCCAATTTAAACACTCGCTAGTATAAATCATTAAATCATAAGTTTGTAGCACACGTCTAGTTTGTTCGTTCCTTCGATCATTGCAGTTTCTCCGGTTTCGCAGAATCCGTTTTTTTCATAAAATTTCCTTGCGGTGGTATTTTCGGCAATTACCCACAAAAATATAAAGTTCATATTCTGTCGTTTGGCTTGTTGGATAAGATATTGTATTAACTGCCTGCCGATACCCTGTCCCTTAAAAAATGGTTCTACATAGAAATCGCATAATTCCATACGGTTTTCAAAGAGAAGCCCGTTGATAACTCCCTTAATAATACCGTCGTCGTATACAAACATTGTTTCTAATCGCTTTGGATTTCTCATATAATGGTTTGCTAAGTCTACAACTTGTAGATGATTAAAGGATTCTATATCATTTTGAAAAATCGTTCTATAAGCAGTACGTTTCCCAAAAACAATAATTTCTGCTATGCGTGGTATATCCTGTTTGTTTGCTTTTCTTATCATTATAATTATAGTGTAATCCTTTCGTTTTGATTTGATACAAATGGTTATGATACTAAGGAACGGGCGTGAGTATAATAAATTATTCATAACAATTACTTGTCTAAAAATCCATCTGCGGCATCAGAATATCTTAACATAACGCTTTGTCCTTTATGCCTTTGAATCCAAGAACTGTGATTTGCTTCTTTGAAGTTAAACATTTATACAGCGTACTTGTCACAAGTAATTCCTCAACAGTTCCTAAGTGTCGAAAAGACTGACGTTAGGTATAATAATATGCACATAGCCACAATTTGCCCTTAACACGACAAGGCTGAGTTACAACCAAGTAGATGAAAAATTTAGAAAATAACTTGTTTTATGGCAAATATTTGTTTATACTATAACAGAAAACGAGGGGAAAATAAATGATCTTGAAAAATTTAACATGGATTTTTTTGATATGGGTTCAACGCTGATTGATGAAACAGCAGCGAATAAACATAGAATTTATGAGATGATTGCAGGTACAGATATAACATATCATCAATATATGGAGAAGAAACTTTATAATATCAAACAAAATAAGCCAGCAGATCAGAAAGCGATAAATTTCTTTGGCTTAACAAAAACACCATGGCATAAGGAAGATGAAATATTATATCCAGATGTTATGGAATGTTTGACACAGCTTTATAGAGAACTTGTTTAAGCGTTATTTAATGGATAAAATTTGAAATTGTGTGTGATTTAAACGGTTAGGAAAATAAATCTTTAGGAGGATAACGTATGTTATTAATTAAAAATGGATATGTAATAGACCCCCAAAATAATCTTGAAGGGAAAATGGATATTCTTATAGAGAATGGTAAAATAAAAGAAATAGCATCTGTTATTAAACAAGAAAATAACACATGCAATATTATTGATGCAGCGGGATATATTGTTTCCTCTGGGCTGGTTGATGTTCACGTCCATTTCCGTGATCCAGGTTTTACCTATAAGGAGGATATTTTCTCTGGTGCACAGGCAGCGCTGCGGGGCGGTTTTACGAGTGTTGTGTTAATGGCAAATACCAAGCCAGCGGTTGATAATGAGGAAACGCTGAAATATATTATGGAAAAAGGCAGACAAACATCGTTAAAAGTTTACACTTGTGCGGCAGTGACAAAAGGGCTGGCAGGTAAGGAACTTGTGGATATAAAGGCGCTGCGGCAAAGCGGTGCAGCAGGCTTTACAGATGATGGGATTCCGATTATAGATACTGCGCTGTTAGATCAGGCAATGCGGCTTGTGGCGGAATGTGGGGTACCAATAAGTCTTCATGAGGAAAATCCAGCACTCATTACAAATAATGGTATTAACAGAGGGAAAGCTTCTGCGCATTTTGGGATTGGTGGTTCGCCGCGGGAAGCGGAGTATTCCTTGGTTGCAAGGGACTTGGAAATTGCGCTGAAAACAGGCGTTATTTTAAATATACAACATATTAGTACAAAGGAGGGCGTGGCGTTGATTCGCGAAGCAAAAAAGCGCGGAAAGAACATTCATGCGGAAGCAACACCACATCATTTCAGTTTAACCGAAGAAGCAGCAATAACATATGGTACGCTTGCAAAAATGAATCCACCGCTGCGTGAGGAGGAGGACAGGCGTGCAATTATTGAAGGGCTGCGGGACGGAACAATTGATATTATTGCAACCGACCACGCACCGCACAGCAAAGAGGAGAAAGAACGCCCGCTGACAGAAGCACCAAGCGGAATTATTGGATTGGAAACAGCTCTGCCGCTGGCATTGACAAATTTGGTAGGAAAGGAAGGATTCTCTATTGCTGATATTATTACATTGATGAGCTGCAATCCTGCCAAGCTATATGGGCTAAAAGCGGGAACGCTATCGGTTGGGCGTGCGGCGGATATTGTTATTTTTGATGCGACGCAAGTGCGCAAAGCCGGAAATTATGTTTCAAAATCACAAAACTCTCCCTTTACCGGAATGGATTTAACCGGAGTAGTAAAGTATACAATCGTTAATGGAGAGATTGTATATCAAGATAAAAATAATTAAAAAGTACAACTTGTTTGTACATTGGAAAGGAATGGTAGAAAATATGAAAACAACAAAGTATGCAGGAACACAGACGGAAAAAAATTTGGAAACGGCGTTTGCCGGAGAATCACAGGCGAGAAATAAGTATACCTATTTTGCTTCCGTTGCAAAAAAGGAAGGATATGAGCAGATCGCAGGACTGTTTTTGAAAACGGCGGATAATGAAAAAGAGCATGCAAAAATGTGGTTTAAAGAGCTGAATGGGATCGGTAATACAAAGGAAAATCTTGCGTCGGCTGCAGAGGGGGAAAATTACGAGTGGACGGATATGTATGAGGATTTTGCGAAAACGGCTGAGGAGGAAGGATTTCCCGAGCTTGCAGCGAAATTTAGGCTTGTTGGTGAGATAGAAAAACACCATGAAGAACGCTATCGCGCTTTATTGAAAAATATTGAAACAGCAGCCGTATTTGAAAAGAGCGAGGTAAAGGTGTGGGAATGCCGCAACTGTGGGCATATTGTTGTGGGAACAAAGGCGCCTGAAATTTGCCCAACTTGTAATCATCCGCAGAGTTACTTTGAAGTGCGTGAGGAGAATTACTAAGGAACTGTTAAGAAATAGCTTTTAAATTCTGCGCACTATTTATACTGCTTAACAGTTAAAATTTCCGAGTAACCTGACTACATAACGCCAGTCATATACGTTTAACCAGTACCGTACGGTAAACTCTGGCGTTATGTAGTATAAAAGTTATTTTTAAAAATTTCCCTAATATTACAATAATCCCTTAATAATGTATATGGGGCTGTCGCAATAAACTTTGATTAGGAATTGTCAAATTGATGAATTATTTATTGACAGTTCCTTATACAAGATATAATGTAAAACGCAACACAATGTTATAATAGCTTGTATATGTTTCCCTTAATGCGGCAGCCCCAAAGCGATGTGGAAGGCTGCTCTGTTTGCTTTTCTTGTTTTAGTTCTTATTATTTTAAGGTAGCGATTATCTTTTTTAATGTATCTATAGAAATACGTCCTTTTAAAGAATAACGTACCCCATCTATCACAAAAATTGCTGATTTTTCGGAAATAACATTTTCTAAATTATCTTCAAGCAGGGTATCTTGTAAAATATTTACCGTGAAACCTTGTTCAGAAGTATAGCTTTCCACGAACTGAAACAGTCCAAGATAATCTCTATCCCAGCCGTTGCGTAGCTGTGATTCGCTTAGGATTAAATCGGCAGTCAATGAAATGGGCGAGTAATATTCTGTGCCGTGGGTATATATATAGCGGTTTTCAGATTCGATATATTCGTAGTTGTCTGTATCACCTAGAATAAAATTGTCTACTTGAATCATGACATAATCGGCAGCGTTTGTTGTAAGCTGGCACAGCATATAAGGATTATTGTGGGATAAATCAGAGTCTATTAGTGGATGCCCCAGATCCTGTTTTAGTGTGTTAAAGTCGCTGTAATTTTTATGAATCTTTCCGTATGCGTCCGCTTCCTCGGTTAATGGATTGATTTGCACAATCTGCATGGCATCTAGTGCGGGCAATGCTTCCTCGTTTACATGAACTTTGTTCAAAAGTTGATATCCGGCATAGACGGTGCTGCATCCCAATACTGCTATTACAACAGAAGCGGCAATGCTTTTCCCTATGCGGCTGGTTTTGCTGTTATGTTGCTGTTTACTGTTCTCCATACATGTCTTTTGAATCTTGTTTTTTATTTTTGTATGCAATTGTATTGTGTGAAGTTCTGATTCAAGAATATTTTTAATGTCTTTCTCTGTCATATCCTGCCTCCGTTAAAATTTTTTTCATTTTACCTCTTGCCCTGTTTAAACGCTGGATTGTGGTATTTTCCGATTTTCCAATAATCATTGCAATTTCTTTGACAGACAATTCCTGATAATAGTACAGCACAATAATCTGCCGGTCGCTTGCGTTTAATGCCATAATAGCAGCGCAGATGCTGTTTTTTTCTACAATGTTTTCAATCGGATCATTATGGTTGCTCTCTGTATCGGCTTCCATATTGACATGGCGCATCCGAAACCAACGGGTTCTGATTACATTTTTGCAGCAATTAATCGCAATGCGTGTTAACCATGTTTTTTCGCTGGATTGGTGCTGAAAAAATTGGTAAGATTTCATTGCCTTTAGAAATGTATCCTAAACAGCGTCCTCTGCAAGCTGGTAGTCTTTAAGATACAAAAAGCACATACGTAAAAGTTCATCACCATACGTATTCATTAGTCTTTCTAAAAATGGTTCTGCCGGCATTTCTGACCTCCTTTCATTGATTAGACACATAAAAGAGGGGGAATATTACATAATCAATTTTTTTATATTATATTTGTGGTAACAGCAGATAGTATACAGCAAATTTTCAATGTCCTGACGCGTTATATTTAACGCCACAATAACTTAGAAACTGATAAAAACTGGCGTGGGTGTGAATTGAAACCATGACACAATGCTCAAAGCAAGCAACCGAAAACCAGGGATAGACCGCCACACCGCACTATTCCGAACCAAAGAATCCAAAGAACAACAGACAAGCGTTATGGAAATGTGCATAACAGGCTATGGAATCCCTCTTTCTATTTTCGTGTTTTTAGAATCTTTATTCGACAAAATGCAAGAAATATGTTATACTCGTATCTGCTAAGGAATTGTCAATAAATAACTTGTTAATCTGACGCCATATAAATATTCATCTGTAAAGAAGAGAATCGCAGGCTATCGGGCTACGTCAAGATTCTCTGATGCCGCAGATGGATATTTAGACAAGTCAAATGGATGCGTTATTTATTGACAGTTCCTAAATAATAACGGCAAAGAAAGGCGGTAAGCTATTGTCAAAAAATAAATATCAGTTTGAAAGTAAAATCCATGTGTACAGAGCTACAAAAAGAATGACGCAGCAAGAACTTGCCGATTTGGTGGGTGTTTCAAGACAAACAATTATGCAGCTTGAACGAAATCGCTATAATCCTTCTATGATGTTGGCATATAGTATTTCCAAAATATTTGATGTAACGATTGAAGATTTATTTGATTTTTCGGAGGTAGAAAAGTGATTGAAATATTGAATCAACTTGTAAATAATAGACCAATCTTGTTGGTGGGGATATACTATGGTGTGCCGATTACGATTATTTTAATTGTTTTATTTTTTATAAAATCTTCCCGTGATGAAAGAGGACAGGCAATCATTGGAAAAGCAAGTATTATTTCTATTATTGTATTCATTTTCCTTGTTAATTTTTTTGCAAAGATATCAGATAGTATACCCATAAATTATCATACAGTAGCTTTTTGCGTTCAATGGATATACGATATTGTGCTTACGGTTGAGGTTGCCGCAATTCTGATATACAAAAAAATTCTACCTGTGCGGTTAGATTTTATAACTATACCACAAAATTAGGCGCACAGATCCAATGAATCCGTTTCTGTTTTG
>VSNQ01000080.1 GCA_009774395.1 Lachnospiraceae bacterium | reverse complement strand
AGAGCATTTTTATATACGATGCGGAAAAAGACAAAAACCCTTATCCTGTTTTTGGTGTTGGTTACAATATCCACCTTTATTTTGACTGGATTATCCATATATAAAGCGGCGGACGATTCTGCCCTAAGTCTGCGCCAGTCTGTAGGCGGGAGTATCCGTCTTGAATTGGATGAAAACAACAGAAAAAACTGGCAATATCAGCAGGCAGCAGGTGGTATGTTGGTTGATTATGTCGGTGCGCCTATTACCGATGAGGATATTCAGAAAATTATGTCCATAGACGGAATTAAGGCATACAACGGTTTAGGGGATGGAAGCGTATTTGCAAAAGATTTCAGCTTTATATCGGGCTTCAGTTTTGGGGCAGGAAGTGATTACAGCAGGCTTCCATCCGTGACCGATTCAGAATATTTTAACTTCTTTACCCGCAAGGCGTTTCAGTTGGTGGAGGGGCGGCATATTAAGGAGGGCGATGACCATGTTGTCCTTATCAGCACAGCCATTGCCGAGAAAAATGCCTTAAAACTTGGCGATACCATTACCGTGCAATGTTGTTACGACAGCGGAATCTATCCCGATGTAACTTTGACAATTATCGGCATCTATGCGTATGAAGCAGACAACGAATTTAATACCACCTCAACGGACAAGCGCAATCGCTTGATTATAGACCATAAGGCAATGCAGGAAATCATGCAGAGGGATGTGATACAGTATGATAACGGCGTTGATTTTTATGTGGATGACCCCAGAGAAATGGAAAGAATCGCAAGCCAGATAAAAGCCCTTGATTTAGACTGGGATTCCTTTACCCTCACAATGGATAACTCCGCATACGAAGCAGTTGCTTCGCCATTGACAGCTATGCAGAATCTGATTGTCTGGCTGATTGTCGGATGTGTTGCAGTGAGTGTCGGTATTTTGATACTGATTCTTTCCATGTGGATAAAGCAGCGTCGGCATGAAACTGGCATCCTGCTCTCTGTCGGAATTTCAAAAAGCAGGATTCTTTTGCAGTATACAGTAGAAGTGCTGATGATAGCGATAGTTGCTTTTGGAGTATCCTTTTTTACAAGCAGCCTCATTTCACAAGGAGTGAGTGATTTGATTTTCCATCAAGTGTCTGAATCACAGCCCCTGCCCGAAATAGAACTGCCAGACGATGGCACAGAGTACCTTGATATAACAGGACAGTATATTCCATACGACACTTCTAATATGGAAACACTGGAATCTGTTCAAGTAACTGTCAGTCCCGACTATTTACTATATATCTATATTTACGGTACGTTACTGATAGCGTTTTCCGTTTCAGCGGCGTCCATTTCAGTCATACAGATGAAGCCTAAAAAAATTTTATCACAGATGAGTTAAGGAGATATTTTTCAATGAGCATTATGGAAATTCGTAATATCCGCTATTCCTATGACGATAAGCGGAACGTATTAAAAAGTGTAAATGCAGAATTAGAGGCAGGCAAAATGTATGCAATCCTCGGCGCATCGGGCTGCGGAAAAACTACCCTGCTCTCCCTGCTTGGAGGTCTGGACAGCCCCCAGAGCGGACAGATTTTATACAACGATGAGGATATTGAAAAGACTGGACTTGCGGCACACCGCAAGAATCACGTTGCATTTATCTTCCAGAGCTACAATCTGATAGACTATCTGACACCGAGAGAAAATGTGGCCCTTACCTCAAAGGTGCCGCCTATGCCCGTTTTAGAGCGTATGGGACTAACTGAGGAAGAAAGCAGACGGAACGTATTAAAGCTCTCTGGCGGTCAGCAGCAGCGAGTGGCAATCGCCCGTGCATTGGCTTCTGATGCAAGCGTTATCCTTGCGGACGAGCCGACTGGAAATCTGGACGAGGATACCGCAGTTGGCATCACAAATATTTTGAAAGAATGCGCCCATCAGATGGGGAAATGCGTCATCATCGTAACCCACTCCAATGACCTCGCAAAACGGGCGGATGTAGCCTTTCGTTTGAAGAAAGGTGAATTGCAGCAAATCAATCCGTTGCAGTTATTCACAGACCGTTTCTAGGAAAAGTATGGTGTGGAGTGTGTATCGGCTCTGTATCATAACAAACGAAAGACAAACTACCATATCCACCTTATTTTTTCAGAGAGAGAGAGAGATCGCCTGAACCCATAGAAAAGACTGCAGCAAGGAATATGTTCTATGACGAGCAGGGGAAACACGTCCGCACCAAGAAAGAGATACTTGGCGAAAACGGAACAGATACAGACGGATAACGGATACCGTATGCGTTGGAATCGTGAAGTTGACAGGGCGATTGTAAGCGGCGTGGCGGAAACAGAGATACAACAGATAAAAAAGAAGTACATATTAGACCACATCAAAGAATCCATTGATATATTCGGCAGTCAACCGGAACGGTTTGGAACAATTACCTCTTGGCGGAGCAGGTGCTGTACAGATTATGGAACAGTTAATTGCAGGAGGCGTGAAAGAAATAATAGCGGCAGGATGTTGTGGGGATTTAGTGGAAGATACCGAAGGCTCGTTTTTTGTTCCTGCTGCAGCACTTAGACAGGAAGGAACATCATATCATTATTTGCTGCCATCACGAGAAATCGAATTAGACGCTGCACCAAAAATTTTGGGTGAAAAAGTGGTAAAGTGGTGCGTTTTTAGAGATTATTTAGAGATAATTCTGTTACAATGTTATCCATTGGCTTATCGAAACTTAGAAACTGACAAAGAGGACTCTTAAAATTGAAGAAAACAAAGAAAATAGGAACTTTAATATCTATTATTTCTATGAAAACAAGGAGGTATTTATGAAGCTAAAAAAAATAATGATATTACTCGGTACTGCCTGTATATTGAACACAATAGTCACAGGGTGTGGTTCTGGATCTGCTGCAAAAACAGAAGAAAACCAGACAGGCGAAGCATTATCGGAGGAATTGAAAGATGCGTCGCTAAAAGAGATTGATGAGAACACAGAGGGAAATACAGCAGGAAAATGGCAGGTACTAGATCCGGATGTCGCTGCTGTTGTTGATGCGGATTTTCTGGGTAAGGTTTGGAAGATTGAAGAAGACTCATTTTTCATTGCTGAAAAGAAAGTAAAAGTCCTTGATGACGGTTCCTTATCATATAGTTCTCCAAGTTCTAATGCTGTGCTCCCTGATTCCCAGTTGATTCATGTGATTTTGGAAGATGATGCCCATTTTTATTTAAAAACCACGGATGGAAATGATGAAAGCTATGAGGACAAAGAGGCTGAATTTCAAGATTTGAAGATACATATGTCTGTTGAAATGAAAGGCAGCTTTAAAAATGATGAATTTTATGCCACGGAAATACGATTTTTTTAGAAAGTGAGAGGAAAGATTATGAAAAGGAAAAGGATACTGATGTTTATGGTAGCTTTAACTATGGGGATGATCGGATGCACATCAAAACCAAAAGAGGGCGAAATATCCGTGGAGAGTGATTCACCACAGGAAATGGATTCGGAAGAAGCTGCATATGCAAAAACGACAGAATCAGAAGCGAAAGCTACGGAATTGTCAAAGCCAGAGATCACAGAAGATGCTGAAAAAGCTTCTTTGAAAGTCGAAGAAATTCCAACAGGTGATCCTATGGCCGGAATTGTTGAAAAATATGAAGGAAACATACTTACACTCAGGACTCCGGAGGATGATATGCTCTACTATTTTTTCACGGAGAATGTTCCGATATTAGAAGGGTATTCCACGGAGAACGCTCATGAGGCAGAAGGAGGTTCTATGGTTGTCGTAGGCGATAAAGTGGAGATTAGTTATAGAGGGACACTTGATGATGAAGAACATCCAACGGAAGCTGTGAAAATTGTAGTAATCAAAGGTGAATAATTTTTTAGTATATCTCTAAATGTTATGCAAGTTTATCTGTGAATTTTTCGACGTGCAGTATAAATAGATTTCCCTCCTAAGGTATATTATATTGGTGACTGAAAAGGCTGCCCATCAATATGATGTAAGAATTTAATCTTGACTTTTAAGACCATTTAGTGTAGTCTACAATAAAGACCACATTAAGTGGTCTGCGAAAGGAGAACGAAACAGATGGCAGAAATACAATTGGGTGTTATTGAGGCACGATATGCAGATATGATTTGGGCACATGAACCGGTTACTTCGTCTGAACTGGTAAAGATGACAGCGGTAGAGTTTAACTGGAAAAGAACTACAGCACATAATGTATTGCGGAGATTAATAGACAAAGGATTGTTCCGTAATGAAAATGGTGTGGTAACTGCTGTGATTTCCAGAGATGAATTTTATTCCATGCAGAGCAGACAATATGTGGAAGATGCTTTTGACGGCTCCCTTCCGGCATTTATTGCGGCATTTACGCAGGGATCCAAGATTACAGCGGATGAAGCGGAAGCAATCCGCCAGTTGATTGACAGGGCGGAGGAGTAAAGGGTATGGGCGATATCTTCTTGGAATTATTAAATAGGAGTATTACTGCAGGATGGTTAATATTGGCGATTTTATGTATTAGGCTGTTATTTAGAAAAATTCCCAAATGGGTGAATTGTCTGTTGTGGGGAATGGTAGCAATCAGGCTGATTTGTCCGTTTTCCTTTGAAAGCCAATTCAGTATCCTGCCAAGTACAGAACCTATAAAAACTAGTACGATTGTGGAAGGGAAGGTACAAAACGATATACCGTCCATAGACAGCCGCCTGACGATTGTGAAAAATACGATAAACCCAATGCTGACAGAAACCTTTGCGTATAAGGAATCAGATAGTGCGGCTCCCTTACAGATCGTTGCATATGTTGCCGGTCTTGTTTGGTGCTGTGGTATGGTTCTATTAATCATTTGTGCATTGGGCAGTTCTGTAAAACTGTGTAAACTTGTTAGAGAAGCGGTATGCGTCAGGGATAATATTTATATTTGTGATGCTGTAAAATCGCCGTTTATTTTGGGGATTGTCAAACCAAGGGTTTATCTTTCTTCGGCATTGTGCAAGAGGGAGATGGATTATATCCTTGCACATGAATCTGTACATCTTCAAAGAAAAGACCATTGGTGGAAAGCGCTGGGTTATTTATTGCTGTGCATCTATTGGTTTCATCCTCTTTGCTGGATGGCATATTCTCTGCTTTGCAAGGACATTGAACTGGCGTGTGATGAAAAGGCAGCCAAAGATATGACATTTCATGAGAAAAAGGAGTATTCTAAAGTGTTGTTATCCTGTGCAAGACAGAGGAGCCTGATCATGGTGTGTCCGCTGGCTTTTGGGGAAGTGGGAGTAAAGGAAAGAGTGAAATCCGTATTGAATTACAAAAAACCGACATTATGGATCATGATAGCAACGGTAGCAGTATTAGTAATATTGGCGGTATGCTTTTTGACGAATCCCACAAGAGAGTATCAGATCAGAATTACAATACCTGCAGGAAGTACAGAAGCTTTTTGTTATTCAGATGAAGAAATCAGCCCTAAAGGTAATACGCTTACATTTTATGCCGGCGAAGGACTTGGGGATACGGAAATTGCATTGCTGCCTGTAGAGGTCAGGGAAGAAAACGCTTATGACGAACCCGCCTATATTACACCGGGAATGCCTGTGAAAATGGATGTAGAAAAAGGCGCATGGTTTAAAATAGGCGTAAATGTGCAGAATACGACAGATGAAAGTATGGACGTGTATGTATCTGTAAAAAATGTGGAAGTAAGGATTGCTTCTGTAAAGGAAGTTGGAGGTAGTAGCCTATCCACAGAACAGACGCCAGGTGAGGAAAATGCTGCACAGCAGGAAACTGATGCTGATATGCAGGTATCTGATATTTTAAACGGAAGCAGTCCCGTTACTATATCAAGGGAAGATGCGCTAATCTTTCGTGCCTTTCTTGAATCCGGAGAATGGGATGATGGTATTTCGCGCTGTGCCAATAATTATGAACTTATATTTGATGGAAATACGGTAAGATACCATTCTGATTGTGGAACCTTTAATGATTCTGCTTACAACAGACATATCACGCTTAGTGAAGAAGATAAAGTGGAAGTGAATGCTATTCTTGAGAAATATATTTCTTTACAGGCGGAGGAAATGCCGATAGAAAATGATACGATGCAAAATATCATGCTTTATGAACAGCCAGAATCTGATAAGGTATGTATAAAAGTACAGCCTTCCATGATAATGGAGTACGCTTATTATTATTATATTCCTACAGATAAAGACCAAGAATGGCTGACAGCACAAGTAGAGGCGCTGGATTTGGAAGGACAGCCGTTTGACAGACGTTGGGAAGGTCATAAAGAAAAAGGCTGGCAGATAATCTATAACGATATGGAAATACGAGTGTTTGAAGGAGGGTACTTATACTATATTTATGATGACGAAAAGGGAATGATGGAGTGCTTTATAGAAGCGCCTAAGTTATGTGATTATATACAGATTATGTTGACAGAGAAAATAGGTTATCAAAATTATGATGTTTCGGATATCAAAGATATTGTATCCGCTAAGTTAGATGTTAAGTCTGCTTTTACCGGAGGGCAATTTTGCAGTCAGACCATTACAGATGCCAAGACACTGCAAAAGTTTGAAGAGTGGTTTCGTAATGCGGAATATATATATGGCGGAACAGAGTGCGGAACACAATGTGCCTGCTTGGAATTAACGTTGGTAAACGGGGATGTAGTAAAATTGTCTATGGCTACAGACAGTTGCCCGAATTTCCATATCAATGGAGTTGCCTATGATTATCGTCCAGTGTCAGATTGGAATAATAGTGAGTTTTACAAATGCTTTAATGAAATACCGTGGGGATTATGAACAGTTCCTTCGTATAATATAGCAATTTTCTTAATTAAATTATTCTATATTCACTTATCAACCCAAAAGTCGTATAATATGCACTCAATATAGCCATTTTTATGCCTGAAACCCAGTATTTACAATGGATTCAGATTTTGAGTGCATATTATAATATATACTCAAATCGATTTCCGCATAAATACAGGCTTTGAAGCCATTTTTTGCTTATTTGAGTATATATTATACGACTTTAGGGTTATCAAATAAATCAGCAAATGTAATTTTAAATTCGGAAAATGAATAATTTTCTATTTATTTTTGTTTGCTTCTGTGACTGTTTTCCATAAATAATATTGCGGATTCCCCTTTTCGTTATAATCAAGTATTTTGAAACAAATAAAAAAACTATTGCATTTTCGCGTTTATTATGATAATATGTATCACGGTGACGCACAAATGTCTTTGAAGCAAGAACATAATCGTTAAGGAACGACAGAATTCCTTAGGTTATAGAATGATTGGAAGTGTGGAAATGGAACAAACAGCAGCATATTTTGTTGTGAAAAGAAGGGCTTTGCCAGAGATACTATTAAAAGTAGTGGAGGTAAACCGGCTGCTTGACACACAGAAAGCGGCTTCCGTTCAAGAGGCAGTGGACAAAGTGGGTATTAGCCGGAGTTCTTATTATAAATATAAAGAAGATATTTTTCCGTTTCATGATTCATCACTGGGAACGACGCTGACAATTGCCTGTCAGATGGACGATCAGCCGGGATTATTGTCAGACGTATTAAAAGTGGTAGCGGAGTTTGGCGCCAATATCTTAACCATACACCAGACAATTCCGATTAATGGGATTGCCTCGCTGTCGTTAAGCATACAAATCCTTGCGTCAACGGGCAATGTATCGGATATGATAGCGAAAATGGAAAGTGCAAACGGCGTGCATCATGTGAAGGTGTTAGCAAAAGAAGGGTGAATAAGAAGCATTAAAATATACAAACAACGAGGGGGGTCATAAATCAATGATAAAGGTAGCAATTTGGGGATATGGAACGGTTGGAAGCGGTGTTTTTGAAGTGTTGCGCAAGAACAGCGCAGTTATTGAAAATAAGCTTGGCGATACAATAGAAGTAAAATATGTTTTAGACCTAAGAGATTTTGAAGATGATCCGGTAAAAGAGGTGCTGGTGCATGATGTGGAAGAGATTCTTAGCGATCCGGAAGTCGCTGTTATCTGCGAAACAATGGGCGGAGAAAATCCAGCGTATACATTTACCAAGCGTGCTTTGGAAAGTGGAAAAAGTGTCTGCACCTCCAATAAGGAGCTTGTGGAAAAACATGGCCCTGAATTGCTGCAGATAGCGAAAGCGCACAATTGTAGTTATTTGTTTGAGGCGAGTGTCGGCGGCGGTATTCCGATTATCCGTCCGCTTCGGACATCACTGGCACAAGAGGAAATCCAGTCGATAACAGGAATTTTAAATGGGACGACCAACTATATTTTAACAAAGATGGAAACGGAAGGGCTTGCTTTTGAATCTGTGCTGAAACGGGCGCAGGAAAAAGGTTATGCAGAGAAAAACCCTGATGCGGATATCCTTGGTTTTGATGCGTGCCGCAAAATTGCAATTTTAACGTCGCTTGCATATGGGAAAAATGTAAATTATACAGATATTTTAACCGAAGGAATTACGGCGATAACCAACAAGGATTTTGCATATGCCCGCAAGCTTGGTGCAACAATAAAACTATTTGCCAAAAGTGTTAAAAAAGGCGAAAAGTACTATGCTTTGGTAGCACCATTCCTTGTAAAACCTGAAAATCCATTGTATGCAGTAAATGGTGTCTATAATGCAATTTTGGTAAATGGCAATATGGGTGGAGAAACCATGTATTATGGGAAAGGTGCTGGAAAGCTTGCAACGGCGAGCGCGGTTGTTTCGGATGTGTTAGATTGCGCTAGACATTTCGGAAAGCACTTAAATGTAAAGTGGGATGAGGAAAAACTTGAAATTTCTCCGATTGATGGTGCTGTGCGCAAGTTTTTTGTACGTGCATCCACAACGGATATGGCACAGGTGGAAGCAGTTTTTGGTGAAGTGGAGCTGATAACGGGTGTGGCAGATAATGAATGCGGTTTTGTTACAGCGGAAATGACAGAGGCAGAATATCGGGAAAAAGCAGCAAAAATGGGTAACATTATCGGCATGATTCGAGTAGATTAATAGTAGGAAACGTATTGGTATTTTGTTTTTGGAAATATGCAGATATCCGGTATTATGGCTTGCCGGCAGAATGGAGAGCAAAATGAAGAAAGTAGTAAAATTTGGCGGGAGTTCCCTTGCCAGTGCAGAACAGTTTATCAAAGTGGGAAATATTATTCATGCGGATGCGGATAGGAAATTTGTCGTGCCGTCCGCACCGGGGAAGCGCTTTGATAAGGATACCAAAGTAACAGATATGTTGTATGCTTGTTATTCGCTTGCAGAAAAAGACCATAATTTTATGGCGGAAATGACGAAAATTGAAGAACGTTATCAGGAAATTATTGACGGATTAGGGCTTGATTTGGATTTGTCACCAGAATTTAGTCAGATAATTGATAATTTTAAGCAGAAAGCGGGAAGCAGTTATGCAGCAAGCCGCGGCGAATATTTAAACGGCATTATAATGGCGAACTATTTAGGGTATGAATTTGTAGATCCTGCCGAGGCGATTCGGTTTAATGAAGCAGGTATTTTTGATGCAGAACTTACCAATAAGCTGCTTTCTAAGCGTCTTGCAGATGTGGAGCGGGCCGTAATTCCTGGATTTTATGGTGTAATGCCAGATGGAATTGTGCAGACATTTTCGCGCGGCGGTTCGGATATCACGGGCTCGATTGTTGCAAAAGCGATTCAGGCGGATGTTTACGAGAACTGGACAGATGTTTCAGGTATTATGGTAGCAGATCCGCGTATTATTCACAATCCGGTGGGAATTGAGATGATTACGTATGCTGAACTGCGAGAACTTTCTTATATGGGATTTAATGTGCTTCATGAAGATGCAATTTTTCCGGTGCGGACAGTTGGTATTCCAATTAATATTAAAAATACAAACGCACCAGATGACGAAGGAACATGGATTGTTGGAAATACTTGTCAAAAGTCAAAATATGTAATTACTGGAATTGCAGGCAAGAAAGGCTTTGCCTCTATTAATATTGAAAAAGATATGATGAACGCGGAGGTAGGGTTTGGGCGAAAGGTGTTAAAAGTGTTTGAGGAATATGGTGTTTCCTTTGAGCATATGCCGTCGGGAATAGACACGTTAAGCGTTATGGTTCATCAGTCGGAGTTTGTCAATAAAGAACAGAACATCCTTTCGGGGATTAATAAGGCGGTTAGTCCAGATCATATTGATATTCAGTCGGATTTGGCATTGATAGCTGTTGTTGGACGCGGAATGAAAGCACAGCGCGGAACTGCGGGAAGGATTTTTTCTGCATTGGCACACGCAAATGTCAATGTTAGAATGATAGACCAAGGCTCTAGCGAGTTAAATATTATTATCGGTGTTGCCAACGAAGATTTTGATGTAGCAATTAAGGCAATTTATGATATTTTTGTAGAAACACGGTTATAAGATGAAGAATGAAAATAAAATGGGCGTAATGCCCGTCAATCAGCTATTATTAAATATGTCCCTTCCAATGATGGTTTCCATGCTGGTGCAGGCACTTTATAATATTGTGGACAGTATCTTTGTGGCAAGGGTAAGTGAGGACGCGTTGACAGCAGTTTCGCTTGCCTTTCCTATTCAGACATTATTGATCGCAGTGGGTGCAGGCACCGGCGTCGGTATTAATGCACTGTTGTCGAAATCCTTGGGGGAGAAAAATTACGAAACAGCAAATCAAACAGCAATGAATGGTATTTTTCTCGCAGTGCTGAGCTTTATATTATTCGTTGCAGTCGGACTTTTCGCAGTAAAGCCATTTTATTTAAGTCAGGTAAAGTCAACGGACTCAGAAATTTACACAATGGGAATCTCCTATCTCTCGATTGTGTGTATCTGCTCATTTGGTATCTATGGACAGCTTATTTTTGAAAAATTGCTCCAGTCTACAGGAATGACATTTTATAGTATGCTTTCCCAGCTTGCGGGAGCCGTGACAAATATTGTTCTTGACCCAATTTTAATTTTCGGGCTGCTTGGAATGCCTAAAATGGGAGTGACAGGCGCGGCAGTTGCAACTGTAGTCGGTCAGTGTGTTGGTGCGGTGCTTGGCGTTTGGTTCAATTTAAAGTGCAACCATGAACTGCAACTGTCAATCAAAGGATTTCGCCCCAATGCAAAGATAATTGGCAAAATTTATCAGGTGGGTCTTCCTTCTATTATAATGCAGGCGATTGGCTCTGTAATGACCTACGGCATGAATTTGATTTTAATTCAATTTACGTCAACTGCGACAGCAATATTCGGCATTTACTTTAAACTGCAAAGCTTTTTCTTTATGCCTGTTATTGGGTTAAATAATGGAATGGTGCCGATTATCGCCTATAATTTTGGCGCAGGGAAGCGAAGTCGTATTGTAAAGACAATCCGCTATTCGCTGGTGTATGCTTTTATGCTGATGTTTTTAGGATTTTTGGCATTTCAGTTGATTCCGGCGCAGCTTTTGGGAATGTTTGAAGCGTCGGATGAAATGCTGGAAATTGGCGTAAGCGCATTAAGAATTATTGGTGTTCATTTTCTAATAGCATGGTTTTGCATTATTGCAGGGAGTGTATTTCAGGCAGTCGGCAATGGCGTTTACAGTTTGATAGTATCTGTTGCAAGGCAGCTTGTGATTCTACTTCCAGCAGCGTATATTTTAGCAAAAATTGGTGGACTTGCTCTTGTATGGTGGGCATTTCCCATTGCGGAGTTAATGTCGTTTGCAGTATCCGCTACGTTTTTGGTAATTACTTGGAAAAAGGTTATCAGCAAAGTGCCGGAAAATTGAGAAAATTGAGAGAATTGAGAATACATTAATTTTTTTATTGACATTTTGATTATGATTTGATACACTGAATAAGTGGATTTTTTCATAGATGCGGATATGGCGGAATTGGCAGACGCGCCAGATTTAGGTTCTGGTGGGCGACCGTGCAGGTTCAAGTCCTGTTATCCGCATAAAATAAGGAATCTGGAAGTTTTAGCGGCTTCTGGGTTCCTTGTTTTTTGTTATTTGACAGCAACAGTGACATCATAGGAATATTGAAAACGCGAGAGGAGATTGTGGAGATAATTACGCAGGAAACTGGAAAATGGTTGATTTATGTGGATAATAAGGAAGTTAGTAATACTATAAAAAAGATATTATGAAGCGGCTTCCTTCTGAGAAAATAAAGGAAGATAAAAATATTGTTGCTTTTATTACTTCAGAGTATGAACAAGATGTGAATAGTTTCAATGAAATGAAAACACTTGCTAATAGTAGTAAACAATCTGCTAAAGTATTGATTGTTACGTCTGTTTTGGATAATGGTATTAACATAAAAGACGTTGAATTACGAAATTTGGTTATTATTACGGATACTAAAACGGAGTTTAAAAGGTATAAAATCCTTCAAAGCAGACAGAAAGTAAATTTTGGTAATCAGCAGAAAGGGATGTATAGGTTTTGGTATTTGATACAATACGTTGTGGATTCGAGGGGGTGCTATTCACTGGCAGGGGAGCCGCTGATAGCAACGGAAATGCTGAATTTATGGGCATTCCATATCCGTGAAAAGTGACTTCGAGAGAGGAAGCGATAGATATGGACAGAATTAACAGATTGAAAAATATAAATATGTAGAGTTTTCCTCTTTTTATGTGCAGCTTTGTGCAGAGGAATTATGCCCTAAAAGCGGAGCGTGAGTTGTGAAGTATAGTATCATCAAAACTTATTGTGACAGCCCAGATTACCATAAAATATATAGAAAGGGGCGTAATATGAAAGAAGAATATGATTTTAGCAATGAGGTAAGATATCCCTATGTAAAAAAGCTAAAAAGCAGATAACGATAAACATTGACGATGATACGGCGGACTTCTTTAAGGAACAGAGCAAAGAATCAGGCATACCATACCAAACGCTTATCAAGCTGTATTTGTTAGATTGTGCAAAGCACAAAAAGCAGTTGCAGATGTCTTGGGAATAGAGTAACGAAAGGGAGCAGTTGCACCAGAAATTAAAAAATCTCGGACATAGCAGACGTGGCATCAATGGAAACTAGAATTAAAATACGTATTGACAATCAAGTTTACAGGTGATAGACTAATCTTGAAGTTTACTGATAGTAGATTAGGAGGCTCTATGGCAGAATATAAACTTGGGGAGATTGAAATGCGGTTTGCGGATATTATCTGGGAAAATGAACCGCTTGCGTCTGGAGAACTGGTAAAACTATGTGAGAAGGCACTAAACTGGAAGAAGTCTACAACATACACGATTTTGCGCAGGGTCTGTGATAGGGAATTGTTTCAAAATCAAGATGGTATTGTTACTTCTCTGGTATCTAAGGAGGAATTTTTTGCGGGTCAAAGCGAGCAGTTTGTAGAAGAAACATTTCATGGCTCTCTCCCAAAATTTCTCGCGGCGTTTACCAGAAGGAAAAAACTTTCAGAGGAGGAGATTAATGAACTAAAGAAAATTATTAATGAAAATAAGTGACACATCTTGCTTGTCTATTTCTCCAATCTTGCAGGAGAAAAAGCCTCGCCGTAGCCCGCTACGCCTACGTTTTTTCTCCTACAATCTTAAAGAAATATCCTGCGCAATCTGAGCACTTATTTTCCTTCAATTCCTAAGACATTAGATTATTTTGTTTTAAGACAGAAAAATATTGAAAAATCTAATCGTTTGTCAGCAGTAAAAACTAAAAGAAACTCAGCCCCAAAATTTACAAAAAAGTATTTAAAAAAAAATAAAAAAAAGACTTGCTTTTTTGGGAGAGTTGTAATATAATAAATATCGTGCTACAGAGCATTGATAGGTTGAGCGCTATCGCCAAACGGTAAGGCAACGGACTCTGACTCCGTCATTTCAAGGTTCGAATCCTTGTAGCGCTGTTGAAAACCCCAGCAGAGTAATTTTGCTGAGGTTTTATTTTTGCCAGAAAATTTCTTGTGAAAGAAACTTTTTTGGTATATAATAGAATTACCAGTAACAAGTATTAAAATTGCAGATTGTACTATTGTATGTAATAAAAATTGCATATAATTTGTGTTGCAGTAATCGGTTGCAGGTATCTGAAGAACAGTAATACAATTCATATGCAATATATGCACCAATGTTCATTCCATCACAGCGAACGATTGACAATTCATATGAAACTATTACATAATAGAGCACACTACTGACTGCATCATACGAATTACGGTAAGGTTTTATGATTTTTTATATTTGGGTTCCGTATCAAAGAGCCGTTGTATTGGGCAGCGGTTGTAAAGGTAATAAGGTGTGCGACTATGGTTTATAGGGCAATAGCTCTTGCCGTGCCGCTTATAAGGCCGGCAGATCATTCTGGCGGTTTTTATGCAATGTGCACAGACACCTAGTGCAGCAAGCAGGGGGAAAGCGGTTCTTCTGCTTGAAGGATTCGGAAACTGTTATACGGCAGTTTTGCAGATTTACATATACGGACGTAACGGAACATACTGGTCTTGCCAGTATGCCGATTTAATAGAACGGTGTATCCACTAATAAAAAACAGAAAGGAGAATACTATGTTTCAATTAGGAAAAAAACAATCGTTACTGGTAGTAAAAGAAGTTGATTTCGGCATATACCTTGGAACTGAGCCGAATGCCTCCATGAACGACAGAGTGCTTTTGCCAAAGAAACAGGTACCGGAAGGGTGCAAAATAGGGGATACACTGGATGTATTTCTTTATAAGGATTCCAAGGACAGAATGATTGCTACCACCAATACACCGCTATTATGCGTAGGGGAAGTTGGAATGCTCAAAATTTCACAAGTAACAAACATCGGTGTATTTCTTGACTGGGGGCTGGAGAAGGATATCCTTCTTCCGTTTAAAGAGCAGACAAGACCGATTAAGGAGGACGAAGAAGGCAGCGAGGTGCTGGTGGCAATTTATATTGACAAGAGCAACCGTCTTGCTGCAACAATGAATGTTTATGAACATCTTAGAAGGGACAGCGATTACTGCAAAGATGATATGGTAGAAGGAACAGTCTATCTTATCAGTGAGGAATTTGGGGCGTTTGTGGCTGTGGACAATCTGTACTCGGCACTAATTCCAAGAAGGGAACTGTTTGGCTCTATTAAGGTCGGCGATAAAATTAATGCCAGAGTGACCAGTATTAAATCCGACGGAAAAATTGATTTGAGTGTGCGTGAGAAGGCGTATATTCAGATTGAGAAAGACGCGGAGAGAATTATGGCATTATTTGAAAAGCATGGAGGGGTGCTTCCATTTACGGATAAGGCATCTCCTGAAGTGATTAAGCGCGAAACAGAAATGAGCAAGAATGAGTTTAAACGCGCAGTTGGAAGCCTGTTAAAAAAAGGCGTTATAGAGATAAAAACAGACTGTATCCGTCTTAAATAAATACATGACAGTACAGCATTGATGATGGAATGCCTGACAGATATCTCAGGTAAAAGGAAACATTGGTGATGTAAAAGAAAGCAGCCCTGACCGATTTAAAGCAGCCAATCAGTCAGGGCTGTTAGCATTTGCAAGAAATTAAATGCTAATGTCAATGTTACCGCCAATCTCAGGGCATACAGAACGCTCCATTGCCGCAGAATCAATCATTTCTGTAACGGCATTGCCAATGCTTGCTGCCTGATCCAGAGATTGTGAGAGTATGGCAGTTCCTACGCTGTTTAGAACATTGTTCTGCGCAAGTCCCATTGATAAAGATGGTATATCCATGCAGACCACCCCTTTCTTTACTTATATTATATCGGCATAAAACAGTAAAATTTTTAGCCAAAAAAAATTTTTGTATATCTTGCATAAATGTATTTTGCATAAAAAAGGGGATGCAAAATAAGGAAAAAACGTTAATTTTTGAAAAAGTATTAAAAAATGCATAAAAAAATTAGGTTTAGGTATAGATTTATTTGTATAAATATATTAAAATAAAAACAGCGTACATGGAAAAGGCATATTATTGTGAAATTTTTTTTGTGGATATTGTATAAGAAGGATTGCAGGTGTTGTTAGGGACGGTATATCTGGAATGATAAGGAGGGCATATGATTTCAAATCAGATTATGCAGAATACGATTGAAGGGATTAAAGCGATTGCAAGGGTAGAGCTCTTTGTAGCAGACACGGATGGTAAACTAATTGCTTCTACCAAGACGGCGGGGAATAGTTTTGAAGATTCTGCGCTTGCGTTTGTGAAGTCGGCAGCAGATAGCCAAGAAATACAGGGCTGCCAGTTTTTTAAGATTTATGACGAGCAGCAGTTAGAGTATATCCTAATAGCCAGTGACGCCGGAGAAAATGCCTATATGGTAGGTAAAATGGCAGCTTTCCAATTACAGAATTTAATGGTGGCGTATAAGGAGCGTTTTGATAAGGATAACTTTATCAAAAATCTGCTATTGGATAATCTTCTGCTTGTGGATATCTACAGCCGTTCCAAGAAACTGCATATCCAAACGGATGTGAAACGCGCTGTTTTAATTGTCGAGTCACCCAACGGTAAGGATGCCAATATTTTAGAGAAAGTACGTGAAGCTTTTGGGCAGAACGGCAGAGATTTTGTGACTGCGGTTGATGAGAATAATGTAATCGTGGTAAAGGAAGTGGCAGACAGCGAAACAAACCGCGATATTGATAAGTATGCGAAAGCGATTGAGGACAGCCTGATTAAAGAAGGCATTAAAGAAGTACATATTTCTTACGGGACGAATGTTAAGGAAATTAAGGAGGTTAGCCGCTCTTATAAAGAGGCGAAAATGGCGTTGGATGTTGGCAAGATTTTTTTTGCAGAAAGAGATATTATCGCATACAGTGAGTTAGGGATCGGGCGTTTAATTTATCAATTGCCTATTCCGCTTTGCAAAATGTTTATTAAAGAGATATTTGGTGGGAAAAGTCCCGATGATTTTGACGAGGAAACATTAACAACGATTAACAAGTTTTTTGAAAATTCTTTGAATGTGTCTGAAACGTCAAGACAGTTGTTTATTCATAGAAATACATTGGTATACCGTCTTGACAAGCTTCAGAAAAGTACAGGATTAGATTTAAGGGTCTTTGAGGATGCAATTACATTTAAAATTGCATTAATGGTAGTACGTTATATGAAATATATGGAATCTTTTGACTATTAATGGTATAATAGGGTTACTATTCACAGTCGAAATGCGCATTTATGACCCAGTACAGTAGATTATGCAAGCATTTGCGCCTTGCTACAGGCAGTTTGGAATGCGCAAATGCTGTTACTATGAGCAGCTGGAAGCTGTGAATAGTAACATAATAGGATTTTGGAACAGGAAACAAGTATGTATTTAGAATATAGAGTAGAATAATAGAGGTGAAGCAATTGAGAAGTACAGCGGCTAAGAAACGCGTCAACGCAAATGCTCCGATTATTTCGTTAGAGCACGTAAGCAAAGCCTATACGGTCGATACAGGCGGTAAGGGCATTCCGGCATTAAATGACGTAAATCTGCATATAAATAAAGGAGAATTTGTATTTATTGTAGGAGATAGCGGTTCAGGGAAATCAACGTTAATTAAACTTTTGCTGCGTGAACTTTTGCCTACATCCGGCAGAATTGTGGTGAATGGCACAGATGTTGTAAGGCTTAGACGCCGACAAATACCGAAATTTCGAAGAAATATGGGGGTTGTATTCCAGGATTTTAGGCTGTTAAAAGATCGGAATGTCTATGAGAATGTGGCATTTGCGCAGCGCATTATTCAAATGCCGGGGCGAGAAATTCGCAAAAATGTTCCGTCTATGCTCTCCACAGTAGGTCTTGCAGGGAAATATAAAGCAAGGCCTAAGCAGCTTTCCGGCGGCGAGCAGCAACGAGTGGCACTTGCGCGTGCACTTGTCAATAAGCCGCTGATATTACTTGCAGATGAGCCGACAGGAAATCTTGATCCCAAGAATTCATGGGAGATTATGAATCTGTTGGAAAAAATTAACAGCAACGGAACCACCATTCTTGTCGTAACGCATAATCGTGAAATTGTTAATGCAATGCAGAAGCGGGTTATTACAATGAAAAAAGGGGTTATCGTCAGTGACGAGGAAAAGGGTGGTTATATCGATGAGGATTAATACATTATTTTACTGCTTATGGCAGGGCTTTAAAAATATTTTTCGCAATAAATGGTTTACATTGGCTTCGGTTGCAACGATTTCTGCTTGTTTGTTTTTATTTGGTCTGTTGTATTCGATTTTAACGAATTTTGAGCATATTGTGAAAAATGCTGAACAGAAGATGACGGTGTCGGCAATGCTGGAATTGGGGCTGTCGGATGACAGAATTAATGAAATCCGTATGGCGATTTCAAGACGCGATGAGGTAAAAGAAGTCGAGTTTGTTTCCGCAGAGGATACATGGCAGCAGTTTGCCAGTGAACATGAGTGGGATACCAGCCTTTTTACAGAGAATCCTCTTGAGGATTGTGATCATTTTAATATTTATATGAAAGATGTGTCAATGCAACCGACGCTTGTGGCATATCTGGAAACAATAGAAGGTGTTGACCATGTGAATCAGTCGGCGCTGACAGCAAAAACACTGACAGGAGTCAATGCAATAATTAGTTTCGTTTCCGTGGGAATTGTAGTAATTCTGTTTTTTGTATCTATCTTTTTAATTAGCAATACTGTGACAATCGGTATCCAGGTGCGCAAGGAAGAAATTCAGATTATGAAGTATATCGGGGCGACGGATTTCTTTGCGCGTGCGCCGTTTGTTATTGAGGGCATGTTAATTGGATTGATAGGATCATTTATTCCGCTTATTGCAATTTATTTTATTTATAATGAAGCAATAATATTTGTTGCTGGAAGTTTTCCGTTTTTGTCGCTGCTGATCCAGTTTATTCCCGTTGAGGAGATTTTCAAGATATTGACACCAATTTGTATTGGAATTGGTGTGGGAATTGGTTTTATTGGCAGTTTTACAACGGTTCGGAAACATTTAAGTGTTTAACAGTGGTATTGGAAAGGCAGGATTTATGCACAATATACACAAAAAAAGGAAATCCTATCGATGGATCGCCGCGGTACTTGCTGTAATTATGCTATTATCAGATCCTTTGGTGGGCAGGGCGGACGAGATATCGGATATTAAGAAAACGATAGAATCGAAGCAGCAAGAAATCAAACAAACGCAGAATCAAAAAAAAGATCTTCAATCCGGTTTAACGGATATTAAAGAGGTTATCGCCGGACTAGAGCAGTCAAAACGGGAACTGGCATCGTATGTCAGTCAATTGGATAGTTCTCTCTCTGAAATACAGGCAAAAATTGCAGAACTTACGGAGATGATTGCGCAGAAGGAGATTGAAATTACACAGACTGCGGCGGAATTGGAACAGGCGCTTGCGGCTGAGGAAGCGCAGTATGAAGCGATGAAGCTGCGTATTAAAAATATGTATGAGCGGGGAAATTTATTTTATCTGGATGCGATATTAAAGTCAAAGTCGATATCAGATATGATTAACCGTGCGGATTATGTGGAGAAGCTCGCGGCGTCGGATAGACGGGTGTTTGAAAAATTTCAGACAACGCGCCAGTATGTGGAAACATGCAAGGCACAGTTGGAGTCAGAGCAGGAGCTTCTAGGAGAAGCCAAGAAAAGCGTTGAGCAGGAACAGGCATCCTTGGAGGCGCTGATAGCGGAAAAAGAAGCGGAAATCAAGGCATATGAAGCGGATATTCAAAATAGGGAGAACGTTGTCCGCGAGTATGAAGCAGAAATTGCCGCCCGTGACAATGAAATCAAGGCGCTTGAGGCAGCAGTAAAAGCCCAGGAGGAAGCGCTGGAAAAGGCGAATGCTGCAAAGAAGAAATATGATGGCGGTGTCTTTGCATGGCCTGCGCCGTCTTATACAAGGATTTCTGACGAGTATGGAATGCGTCCGCACCCTATATTGGGGGGGCAGCGCTTCCATAACGGGCTGGATATGGCGGCGCCGGGCGGATCGCCGATTCTTGCTGCTTATAATGGTACAGTGGTAGCTGCTGCATATAGTTCTTCTATGGGCAATTATATTATGATTGATCATGGCGACAATCTTTTTACTATTTATATGCACGCTTCCAAACTGTATGTGTCAAGCGGACAGGACGTTGTAAAAGGGCAGAAGATAGCGGCGGTAGGAACGACGGGGAGATCGACGGGAAATCATCTTCATTTCGGCGTGCGCTTAAACGGAAATTATGTAAATCCGCGGAATTATTTATAGGAAGGAATAATTTTGTAAATGCAGAATCAAAATGAAGATAACCAAAATAAGGCTTTGGATGAGGTTCGTGAATTTATGAGAGTTCAGGAGGAAATTCAAAGCGAGAAGAAAAAATCTTTTTTTCAAGGACTGGTAGCAGGGCTGCTTCTCTCAATGGGAATAACATTTTTTACAATGAGTGCAGTGCAGATATTTCAGCAGTTGAAATTCGCAAAAAATGGTCAATCTAGGGAGGAAACTGTTGGCGAAAACGTAACGGATGCTCTGGTTGTGGATAAACTTGGCGTGCTGGAGGAGGCAATTGATAAATATTTCTGGCAGGATGTAGAGGATCAGACACTGCAAAATGGTGTGTACAAGGGACTTTTGGCGGCGCTGGATGATCCCTACAGCGTATACTATACAACGGAAGAATTAATTGCTCTGCAGGAGCAGACAGAGGGAATTTACTATGGTATTGGCGCATATATCAGTCAAGACAAGGAAACGGGATATGTGCAGATTAGCAAAATTATTAAAAATACCCCTGCTGAGGAAAGCAATTTAATGCAAGGTGATTACATTTATGCGATTAACGGTGAGAGTATGCAAGGGAAAGACAGCACGTATGTTGTCAGCAAAATTAAAGGAGAAGAAGGCTCTTATGTTACTATTACTGTAATAAGGGAGGGCGTTTCGGATCCATTGGATATTGAGGTGGAGCGCAGGAAGATTGAAAGCCCGACGGTAGAGTATGAAATGCATGAAAACGGCATTGCGTATATACAGATTACAGAGTTCGATTTGGTGACAACGAAGCAGTTTGAAGATGCTTATAAACAGGCAAAAGAAGAGGGCATGAGGGGGCTGATTATAGATTTAAGAAGCAATCCCGGAGGTAATTTATCGACAGTCTGTGATATAGCGCGTATGATTCTGCCGAAAGGATTAATTGTGTATACAGAAGATAAATATGGTGAACGTGACGAATATTCCTGCGATGGCAAAAATCAAATCCAAGTGCCGTTGGTGGTACTGACAAACGGATACAGTGCTAGTGCGTCGGAAATTCTGGCAGGCGCAGTGAAAGATTATGGGATTGGTAAGATTATGGGCACGACTACTTATGGCAAGGGTATTGTGCAGAAAGTGATTAATTTGTCGGATAATACGGCGATTAAATTAACAGTCAGCACGTATTTTACGCCAAATGGCAATAATATCCATAAGATTGGCGTTGAGCCGGATATCACCGTGGAGTTTGACGCTGACCAGTATCAAAAAGGCATAGATAATCAGGTGGAAGCAGCAAAAGAAGAGCTGCTGGGAATGATAAAGTAACAAATTATTAAGACTTTCATGAAAATAATATAGGGGCTATTGTGATAAAATTTTATCCTATTATAAGGTTTTTTCCATATATCCGCAAGTAAATGGAAAAAAGTTAAATTTCTGTAAGCCAGTATGGTATTGAAGATCCCGCGTTTGTCTATCAAGTGTTTGAGGAGTGGAAAAACTGGTATAACAACGACTTTGACCTTTGGACTTCTATTACAGTGGAGAATTTTGATGTAATTGATATGCTGGCTGGTGAAGTAACACCTGCACAGCTTCAAGAGCAGGCAAAACAAGAGTTCCAGAACGGATTGGATGCATTCTTTAAATAGAAGAAAATAAAATAGAAGAAAATAAAAGTAAAAAAGTTGGCGGCATACTAAAACAGTGGGTATGCCGCTGTTTTTTTATGCACACGCCGATGCAGAGGAAATATGCCACTAAAGTGGTGCATTGGCGGCAGGCGAGTCGTTGAAGTAAACTTCCCTACTCGATTGCACACAGGCGTTCAATTGTAAGCGATGAATAACCTGCCGGTTTTACATATTCTAAAATCTGTGGGATAATCTTTTTGACTGACAAGTGAATG
>VSNQ01000008.1 GCA_009774395.1 Lachnospiraceae bacterium | reverse complement strand
AAATTCTGGGTCAGTTACAGAATAAAACTTCCAATTTATAAGCGTTTTTAACTCTTTTCGCAGATTAAGGAAATCTACGAAAAAATACCTTTATTTTTAAGATATAAGTGGTTATGCAAAGAGTTGATATACGGGCAAATATTAAGATTTTTTAATTTCTGCAAAAAAGAAATACAACCGTTTGTGCGTATTGAAATAACAGGATATTCTTAAGATTGAAAGGGTGGAAGTGATGCCTGCAGAGAATACCATAACCAAGACTGTATGGCAGTACAGTAAACCTTTGCCGGAAGAAACAATGGAATTCCTAAAAGGAATTGCGGTTGATTACAGCAAGGTAAAGAACTATATCTACAAAAGATACGGCGGCATTAAGAGCTTAAATAGGTTGACCCCAGCATTTGATATTATGAGCGAGGTACGGCACAGTGGACTTAGAACACAATTGGAACTTCCTTCGGCGTACTTTGGACCTGCCGTAATTGATGCAGTTGCGGATATAAAAGGTATGTGGGGAATGCTTAAAAATAAGATAGGGACGCTGATTACAGCAAATGAAAATTTAAGTGATGCAGATAGGATTTACCTAAGAACCGTAATGCGGCTGAATAAAATTTATGCGGCGGTTCTAAACAATCAAGAATATGAAATGCCTCGAAATGCAAAAGGGCTGGAGATTGATGTAAAACGACTAAATCACCTTTTGTGCAGGCTTACAAGAAAGCACCTTACAAAACTAGAAATTGGCAGCACAGATTATTTTTGTGTTGAGTCCAATGGTTATACCTATAAAGACAGCGCAATTTATATTGTGTCAAGAACACCGAAACAACGAATTGAACTGCCATTAAAAGACAGCAATATCTGCAAACGCCAGATACGGATTTGTATCAGAAAAGATTATGCAGCACTTGCGCTGCCAGTAGAGGCAAAAATTAAAAAACATCAGGATTATGGCAATACCGTCTATATTCACATTGGGTATCAGGATATGTTTACATTATCCAATGGAAATGTTTATGGACAATCACTGGGAGGAATGACTTCGGTAGAAACACAGCGCCTAACAGACAAAAACAGAGAACGTGCACGCATTCGTGCAGCATATCAGCAGAGTTTGGAAAACGGTAACAACAAAAAGGCGGACAGCCTGAAGAATCATAATCTTGGAACGCTAAAATATGATAAGCAAAAGGAAAAAGAACGTGCAAAGACAGAAGCATTTATCAACACGGAAATCAATAAGATGCTTGCCGCAGAAAAACCAAACAGAATTGTGATTACGAAACCGATAACGATTAATAAAGCAAAACTTCCGAAGAAGTCTTCTAATAGAAAGATAGTAAGGAGTTTTAATGGGTATATCAGAGATAGATTGTTATATAAATGTCGTATTCATTCGATTGAACTAATTGAGATTAATTCTAAAGGAACAGGAAGTATATGTTCTCAATGCGGCGCCGAAGGGAAAAGACTGCAGGATGGATTTCACTGCACAGAGTGCGGATATAAGTCCAAAGCATCCCTCAACGGTGCAAAAAATATTGAAATAAAATATAACAAGAAAAAATAAAAAGGGTTAAACCATACAAACTTGAGAATAAATCATCTGTTAGGGGTGATTTTACCCAGTGTATTGTACCAATAACATTTTTGGTGTTATCGGTACAGTACACCAATCAGGATCACAGGTAAGTATGTTAACAATAGGCAACAAAACGGCATTGTCTAAGCCAGAGATTGGCTTTCCGGTATGCCAAGACCGCGGCCTTATGCGGAGCGAAGCAGAAATTTCACATAAGTGCAATGGATGCAGGCGGAAACGCTCGGATAATTCTTATGATAATTTTTTATCATACTTACAAACGATTAGATTTTCCTTTCTGCACAACCTATATTGTCCAATAATACAATATGTGCTGTGCAGGAATTGGAAAATCTTGTTACGATTTTTCGTATTTGTTTGTCAGTATATTCTAAGGAGTAGAAAATGAGAAAGACGCAGAAACAAGAAATAGAAACTCTGCTTGGTCAAATGGAAGAAGCGCATGAGCAGATTAAAGAATATATTGAACAAGGCAGTATCCCGCCAGCAATGGAATTGTTAGAGGACTGCCAGACAGGCGGGGTTACGGTAGGTACTTTAATTGAAAGTACAGAAGGCGAAGGGCATCCAGCCGTTGTGCTATTGGAAGATTACTGTGAACTAGTTTACCAAATATATCAAAAGTTGGAAGAAGACTATAAAGAAGTAAATAAAAACAAAGTTTATAAGCAGCTACGGCAAAAATTGATTAAAGTTGCAAACAGTGTTAAAAATGATATTCCAACACGTATTGAAGCAGTATTTCTTCCGTATAAAGCGAGTATGTGGGATAGCCTAGAAAGCGTATGGATGGCAGCAGATGCCGATCCAAATTGCGATGCCTATGTAATTCCGATACCATATTATGATAAGAATCCGGATGGAAGTTTTCGTGAGATGCATTATGAAGGGGATTTATATCCAGAAAATGTGCCGATTACAAAATATGATGCATTTGACTTTGAACAGCACAGACCAGATATGATATATACACATAATCCTTATGATGATTCCAACTTTGTGACAAGTGTGCATCCGTTTTTTTATTCGGATAATTTGAAGAAGTTTACGGACTGTCTGGTTTATATTCCGTACTATGCGACAGCAGGCGGAATGAGCGAAGGACAGGCATTGTGTCCAGCTTATTTGAATGTGGATTATATAGTGATTCAGGCTGAGAAATATAGAGAGTATTATGATGAACGCATACCTGACAGCAAATTTTTGCCTCTTGGTTCGCCAAAGTTTGACAGTGTAATTCATAAATGCCAGAACCCGCCCAAGCCGCCAAAGGAGTGGGGATTAAGTGATAAGCAGTTAGAAGAACTGAAACACAAAAAGGTATATTTTTTCAATACAAGCATTGGCGGAATGTTAGGAAATACAGAGGCATTTTTAAAGAAAATGCAGTATGTTTTTGATGTTTTTAAGGGAAGAGATGATGTATGTCTTTTGTGGCGTCCACACCCCTTAATGGAATCTACATTTGATTCCATGCGGAAAGAATATAAGCCACAGTATGAAGCATTAAAGCGAGAATTTATAGAGGAACATTTAGGAATCTATGATAATTCGCCAGATATAGAAAGTACGATCGCATTGTCAGATGCTTATATTGGAGATACGGCAACTAGTGTTACGGCTCTTTTTGGCGTTGTGGGAAAACCATTATTTACCCTGAATCATAATATTCAGACTTTGCCGGAAAAAGATGACTGGCGCGGAGAACGGATAAACATTCAATTTAATTCGTGGGGGGATGACAGATATCAGCTTACCAGAAATAATCAATTGTGGCTTTCAGAAAACAATGATTATCACTACAAATTTTATATGGATTTAGGAACAGGATATTTTGGAGGCGGATATTATGTCGGAACAGTGGAACTAAAAGATAAGATTTATGTGTTTCCAAGCAATGCCCAGCATTTATTAATTATTAAAAATAAGAAAATAAGGAAAGTTGAATTTCCAAAATACAAATTACAGGGTGCGGCGTTTTGCAGTTATTGGTATAACGAGAAATACATCTATCTGTTTCCTTTCCAGTATCCGATGTTAATTCGATTTAATATTGAAACGGAAGAACTTAGTTATATTGAGAATATAAAACCGTTTTATATAAGGAGAACTGCACAGGGAGAATGGCAGATTGGTGCTATTGGACTGTATGAAAATGAGCTGATTTTTGCATCTCCGGAGGAAGATCAGTTTCTCTTTATGGATATTGATACCTTAAAGACCAGAACATTGCGCAGCAATTGTGCGTATAGTCTTGGAACACAGGGACTTTGTATGGATGGGGATGAACTATGGATAATCCCCATGAAAGGTTCTGTAATTGTGTGTTGGAATCCAAAAACCGGAGAAACAAGAACATATAGTGGCGTGCCGGATACATTTAAGGCATTGAAGTGGCCATATGAGTATGAATGTGATGAACATTTATTTGGAGGCGTTTCGTTTTTTAGAAAAGAGGAAGATGATACAACCGAGAAAGAGAAAATAATTATTTCGCCAAACTGGGGGAATATGTTCCTTACATTGGACAGAGAAACTGGAAAAATGGAAGAATGGAAACTGCCGATGGGTTCAGCAAACCGTGGCAGGAACGGATATTTTTTAACAGGAAGCATAGGGGGATTTGTTATTACATGGCCGCAGATGGGGAAGCCGAACTGCAGAGTCTGGTACGCGCCGGAGAGAAAACTTTACGATTTCAATGTTTTTACCAAAGAATATAAAGAGGTTGAAATAGAATTTGACTACCACGATTTGATAGAGCATGAACCGGGATTTATGGAAGAATCGGAATGGATGCAGTATAGTTTGAGTGAGAATGCATTCAATTCGTTAAAGGATTTTTTGGATGGTCATATTACCGGAAATCAGTATGACCGCGAAAAACAGCTTAAGGCTTTTTCAAAAATTAATGCGAATACAGACGGAACTTGTGGTAAAAATGTCTATGCGTTTATAAAAGAGAAGGTTTATCAGAAGAAGAATTGAGGAGGCTTATGGCAAGAGTAATTACATATGGAACATTTGACCTCTTTCACGAAGGGCATTATCGTCTGTTGCAGCGGGCAAAAGCGCTGGGAAACTATTTGATCGTCGGAGTGACAACAGAGGCATATGATAAGGCGAGAGGAAAACTCAATGTTGTCGACTCATTGGTAACGCGTATCGAAAATATCAAAAAGACGGGATTTGCGGATGAAATTATTATTGAGGAAACGCAGGGACAGAAGGTAAATGATATTAGGAAATTTCATATTGACATCTTTGCAATTGGATCTGACTGGACAGGTGTATTTGATTATTTGAAGGATTACTGTCAAGTGGTCTATCTGGAACGAACCAAAAATATTTCCAGTACTATGCTGCGGGAACAGAACAGTCCCATACAGCGGATTGGAATCATAGGCAGCGGGCGGATTGCGGAGCGTTTTATTCCAGAGGCGAAACTTGTCAGTGGGGTAAGTACGCAGGGGGTATATAATCCGCATATAGAAAGTGCAGTGAAGTTTGCCCAAAAATGGGAGATTAATGCTTATGAAGACTTAGAAGCATTTTATAAGGCAGTGGATATTGTTTATATTGCATCTCCTCATGAAACACATTATGCCTACATTCAATCAGCATTGGAACATGGAAGACATGTGCTTTGTGAAAAGCCGATGCTGCTTGAAAAAAGACAGGCGGAAGAATTGTTTCATTATGCCAAAAAGAAAAATTTAATCCTGTTTGAAGGAATTAAGACGGCATACTGCCCGGGATTTCATAAACTTATGGGAATTGCCTGCAGCGGAATTATTGGAAATATCCGAAATGTAGAAGCCTGTTTTACAAAACTTGAAAAACCAGACAGCAGAGAACTGACGGATACACATTATGGGGGCAGTTTCACAGAACTTGGAAGTTATGTGATGCTTCCAATCCTAAAAATCTTTGGAAAGGATTATACAGCAATCCAGTTTGATACAATTCATAATGAAAACGGATTGGATATCTTCACAAAAGTTTCCTTAAAATACCCAGCAGGCGTTGCAACAGCCACCTGCGGACTGGGGGTAAAATCGGAAGGACGGCTGCTCATCGCTGGTACAAAAGGCTATATTGTGGCAGAAGCGCCGTGGTGGAAAACATCATACTTCGAAGTGCATTATGAAGATGCAAATCGAATTGAAAAATATTCGGAAACCTTTCTTGGCGATGGTCTGCGGTATGAAATCAGTGATTTTTTATCAATGATTAATGGAAGCAATAATAGCGAGTTCAAATTGACACGCGGCGAATCTGTTGTACTTGCAGGTATTATGGAACAGTTTTTGAAGGGAGAAAAGCGAAATAGAAAATGTACTGACAAGCACCCATAAGTATAAGTTTTTGTACGTAGCTTTGTAATAAATTAGGGAGACTATTATGAAAATATGGGCACATAGAGGATGCAGCCAGAGGTATCCCGAGAATACGCTGCTTGCATTTGAAAAAGCGGCAACAATACAAAATCTGGAAGGAATTGAACTGGATATTCAGTTAACAAAAGATGGTGAACTTGTTGTTATCCATGATGAACGTGTGGACAGGACAACCGAAGGAATGGGGTTCGTAAGGGATTATAAACTTTCCGAATTGAAACGGCTTCATATCTATGCAGATAATCATCCAAGCCAATCAATTCCCACAATAGATGAGGTATTTGATTTACTGGAAACGCGGTTGAAATCAGGATTAAAGCTAAATATAGAACTGAAAAACAGTGTTTATCCATATGATGGTATCCATGGAATGCCATGTATGGAGGAAAAAATCGTTGAGAAAGTGCATCAGAGAGGATTACAGAAAGCGGTTGTATACTCTACGTTCTATGCAAAGTCATTGGAAAAACTAAAAACGCTGGATGCAGATGCGGAACTTGGAATCCTTGACAGCAAGGCATCGGATTGTATGTATAAAATCAAGGGTGGCTGTGGGGCGTCAGCGCTTCATCCGTTTTGGAGAGAAATCGACCTGACGGCAAAGCAGCTTGAAGGATATCCTGTACGGGCATGGATGTCAGGGCATTTATATCCAGAAAAGCCAACTGGAGGAAGACTGGATATGGGGATGCTTGAGGCGAAGGGGATAACAGATATTATTTTGAATGAGCCGGAAGAGTATATATCATAGATATTACTCCGGCTATTAAAAATTGCAAATACATCTTTGCTAATTTTCTGTATTTATCAGAATTTTTCTAAGAAATTGATGCGATTTATAACCGCCTAAGTAATATTATAAGAGAATCAAAAATCAAGGATAAATAATTTACAAGTAAGTCTTACAAGTATTGTACAATACCAACTTATAAATCATGATCAAATGGAGAATACAATATGGATAAGTATATCAGTTCCACTTCTCAACAATACTTTGCATTTAATATATGGAGTATAGAATCTGCAAAAGCAGTAATAGATGCCGCTTCACAAATGAAGTGCAATATAATTCTTCAAACATCAATGAAGGCGTTTGAACAGATTGACAAAAAAGAGTTTTATGCATTTGTGAGAAGCTATGAACAAAAGAAAGGCATTAAGGCATATCTTCATTTAGATCATTGTAAAGAAATGGATTTTATACAAGAAGCCGCAGAGTGTGGATGGGATTCTGTGATGATAGATGCATCAGATAAAACACTTAGTGAAAATATCAATATTACAAATAAAGTAGTTAAACTGGTTCGGAAAAAAGGCATTTTGGTTGAAGCAGAAGTTGGACAAATTTGCGGGCAGGAAGATGAAGTAACCTCGGTTGGAACTGGCATAGCGAAGATGGATGATATAGAAAAATTTATAAAAAGCACAGATATAGATATGCTTGCTGCTGCTGTTGGAACAGTACATGGATTGTACAGGGGAGTTCCCGATATCAGGTATGATATGTTGGATGAGATTGGTAGAATCACAGACATTCCGCTTGTGATTCATGGAGGAACAGGACTTACAAATGAAATACTGTTAAAAATGTTGATTTATAAAAATGTAAAAAAAATAAATATATCAACAGATGTAAAACTTGCATACAAACGTGGAATAGAAGAAAGTATTCAAATGGGAGTAATGGAACAAAATGGATTTGATCCGCTAAAAGTGGAGTGGTTTATTCATGATGAAATACAGAATATGGTAATGAATAAGCTGAAACTGTTAAGGAAGGACTCGTTAAGGTGAAAACAATTCTTGTGTTAAATATGGGAATGAAAAGTATACGAAGCATTATATTTGACAGTGAAGGAAATAAACTTGCATCTTCGTCATTACCAATTGAAACACTGCTAAAAGGTGAAACGGTGACACAGATTCCCCAAGAATGGTGGGAAAAGGCTTGTAAAGTTATAAAGGAAACGATAGCAGATACAGGAAATATTGCAATTGATTATATTACAGTAACTTCTTCTTCATCTTGTTTGGTATGTGTTGATAGAAATGGAGAAGCGCTTATACCCTGCATGATGGTTTCTGATAAGAGAGCAAAAGAAGAAAGTAGCTTCATCAGCAGCCTTAATGTATTTGATGAAGTAAAAAAACAAACAAATCTGGCTTCTGATTCATCCCTTCTGCTTCCAAAAGCATTATGGATAAAGAAACATGAAGAAAATATATACAGCCAGACTTATCGGTTCCTTGCTCCAAATGATTATTTAATGGTAAAGTTTACAAACCGTTATGTAACGGATTATATCAATGCTTCTAAATGGCATTATGATACAAAAAAGAAAAAATTTCCAATAATGCTATTAAAAGAAATAGGAATTTCTGAAACAATGCTGCCAGAAGTTTTGGCTCCGGGTGAATGTATCGGATATATAACAAAAACAGCAGCCCAGCAGACAGGACTTTCACAGAATACGAAAGCGGTAATGTCTACATATGACGCTATATGTTCTTTTGTCGGAAGCGGTGCTGTTGGTGAAGGAGATGCCAGTGACGTGTCAGGAACGGTTACGGTATTTAGAGCAGCAGTAGAAAAAGAAGTGAATTTAGAACAAAAAAAGATACAACAGATTCCATATTATGAAGGCGGGATGCATATTTTAGGCGGCTCAAACAATATGGGAGGCGGACTGATTGAATGGGTAAAACAGTGTTATTATCAAAATGAATATCTTCCTTATGAACTTATGGAAAAAGATGCAGGAGAAGCATCTTTGGGAGCAGGAGGAGTAATCTTTCTTCCATATCTTCTAGGTGAGCGTGCTCCTATATGGGATAATGATGCTAGAGGTGTATTTTTTGGATTGGAAAGAATGCATACAAGAAAAGAAATGACAAGAGCAGTTTTTGAGAGTACAGGTTTTATTGATTTGGATATGATAGCAGCAATTGAAGAAGTGGGAGTAAAAATAGATTCTATTCGACTCTCAGGTGGTTTGGCACGAATTAATTTGGTATCACAGATTAAAGCTGATATTACTGGAAGAACAGTGAAGGTACTTTCAGAGTTTGAAACAACAGCAACCGGTGCTGCGATGATTGCGCTGTATGGACAGGGAATATACACATCAATGGAGGAGGCGGCAGACAAATTTGTCAGGGTGCGCATGGTAATCTGTCCTGATAAGAAGAATCATGAAAAGTATAAGGAACTTTATCATCTTTATAAGGAAACATATCGTACATTAAAGCCGTTGTTTTCAAAAAGAATAGAGATTACAGAACGTCTTTATAATAAAAGGATTAAAATAGAGAACCTTTAGTGGGGGATAATGATGAAACCATATCAAATTTATATTCCAACGAATGTGTTTTGGGGTAGAGATATTTGGAAAGAAGCAATCGTTAAGATACAACAGCTTTTTGAAGGCAGCATTATGATTGTAACAACGGGGCGTTCGTTGATACGTTTAGGTTATCTTGAAAACATAAAAGAACAAATTGAACAATGCCCGTTTGTGGAAAATATAACGATATTTGATAAAGTAAGTGCGAATCCAAAATTGTCTGAGGTGAAAAACGGTATTGAATTTGCAAAACGAAATAAAGTTAATTTAATTGTAGGTTTTGGCGGAGGCAGCGCAATAGATATGGCAAAAGCCGTGGCAGCGGGAGTAGGGACAAACGAAGATATAGCGGAGTATTTTTATGGAAACAAGGAGCTACAGAAGAATACTTTACCGATAATAGCAATTCCTACAACAGCCGGAACTGGAAGTGAACTGAGCAAAGCCGCTATTATTACAGATGATGAGAAAAAAATAAAAAGCGGAATTAGAGGGGATGCGCTATATCCTAAAGCGGCGATAGTAGATTCAATTTTTACGGAATCTGTTCCGTTTAATATAACAATGGAAACAGGATTCGATGTATTGGCACATTCGATAGAAAGCTATATATCAAAAGCTGCGTCTTTATATACTCAAATGCAGTCAGAGTATGCTGCAAAAATAGTAGGAGAAATGCTGCCAAGACTCGTGGTTGATTTAAACGATATAGAGGCGAGAGAATCAATGAGTTATGCGAGTATGATTATGGGCATTAATTTAGGGAATGCAAGTACAGGTCTGCCTCATAGACTGCAGTATCCGTTAGGGGCATTTACTGATACCAGTCATGGATTAGGATTAGCTGCACTTTATACATCATGGGTTGGATGTGAATATCAATATAATCAAGAAAAAATAGAGAAAATAATGAGTATTCTTTGCGGACAAAGGATAGAAGGAAAAGAGGAATGTATTAACAGAATGCATCAATTTATTACATTATTAAAGCTGCCAACATCGTTGAAAGCATTAGGAATTAAGAAAACACAGGTTGATGATATGGCAAATTCAGTATCTGGAAATTTATCAAATGATCCCGCATCACAAGAAGAAAATATAATCAAAAGGATTTATGAAAATGCATGGGAGGGCGCATAATGCAGGCAATCATTATGGCAGCAGGCAAAGGCAGCAGGCTTGGAAAATTAACAGAAGGGAAACCAAAGTCGTTTATCAAAATCAATGGAAAAAGATTAATTGACTATAATCTAAGACTTTTACAAAAATATAATATTAACGAAACTGTTATTGTAACCGGTTATCAATGTGAGGCATTTGAAGAACTGGCAAAAGATATGAAAAATATAAGATTTGCTTATAACCCATTTTATGAGATGGTAAACGTGTTGGGGTCATTTTATATGGGAATGGATATGCTTGACGATGATTTTATTTATCTTCATGCAGATACAATATGTGAGCCACAAATATTTGAAAAATTAATAGAAATGAAATCAGATATTGTATTGCCGGTAGATTATAAACCATGTGATGATGAAGCGATGAAGATAAAAAGCAAGGATGGGAAAATTGTACAGATTACAAAACAGATGCCTGCGGAACAGGCAGATGGAGAATTTATCGGTATGGCATCTTTTAAACGGAAGGTTATCCCTGCTCTTAAAGAAAAAACAAAACAGCTAATGAAGGAACAACAGTTTACAGCATACTTTGAGAGTGCTGTTCAAAGACTGATAGAGGAAGAAAATTTTGATATACAAGCCGTATCTACAAACGGAGCTTTTTGGGCAGAAATAGATTTTATGGAAGATTACGAGAAAGCAGTAAAAGAAATACCACAAAGCTTGGCAGCAGTATTTGAATAAAAGGATAATTAAAAATGGTACATAAAAGAAAAAATAACTTATCAGAAGATATTTACATAACAAAAAGAAAGATCAAAGCTTTTGTACAGGGGCTTGCTTATTATATATGCCGTGTTTTTCCGATTGACGGGCAAAAAATAGTAATGTGGACTTTTGAGGGAAGTGGTGGATATGGCTGTAGTCCAAAATATATAGCGGAAGAACTATTGAAAAGGAATCGAGAGGGTAAGGCGGATTATAAAATTGTTTGGCTTGTCGATGATATGGATAAAAAATTTCCGAAAGGTATTCAGAAAGTAAAAAACACATTGTGGAGCAGGGCATATCATTTATCGACATCCGGAACATGGGTAGGTAATTCCAGGACATTTTATGGCACAAAAAAAAGAAAAAATCAGTGTTACATTCAGACGTGGCATGCAACGATATGTATGAAACCAATTGGAATATATCGTGGGATTTTATTCCCTAAAATGGCATATATCGTTAGTGAATATGATTCAAAATTGATAGATTATGTATTATCAGGTTCAACATGGTGCGATCATATGTATCGTAAAGGATTAATATATCAGGGAAAGATTATAAAGACAGGTACACCACGATGTGATGTGTTGATTAATCAAAGAGCAGAAAAATATAGTCAGTTGCGCAAAGAATACCATATTCCGCAAGATGCAAAGATAATGTTGTATGCTCCAACATTTCGAGGAGGCAGTCAAAATACAAAGCGTACAGTTAACACAGAGGAAACAACCATTGATTTTGAGCGTCTGCTGGACGCGCTTGAAAAAAGATTTAATGGCAAATGGTATATTTTCCTGCGGATGCATCCGCAGCTTGCGGCTAAAATGGAAAAGCTGAAAACGCACCATGTGTCAGAGCGCCTGATAGATGTCAGCCAAAGACCAGATATGAATGAAATCATAGCTGGTTGTGATGCATTTCTTACGGATTATTCAAGCGCAATATTTGAAGCAAATATGATTGGCATTCCCGGTTTTATTTATGCCGATGACTTGGAGGAGTATATAGCAGATAGGGGGAAGTTGTTTTTTGATATGTATAAGCTCCCGTTTCCGGTGGCGCTTGATAATGATGAATTGATGGAATGTATAGAGCAATTTAATGAGGACGTATATAAGAAAAAAACAGATAGATTTATGAAAAAAGTAGGACTTTTTGAAGATGGGAAGGCTAGTAAGCGAGTTGTGAATTTGATAGAACGAAGGTCATAAAAGGTATTTGCTGAATGAAATATACTAAAATTTATTATTTTGCATCTTGACAATATCATACTTTACATTAACATCAAAAAATCTGAGGTAAAGTATGGAATTGTTGTAGTTTGCATCAGGCTTTTTGATAAGGAGAGGGGAAGTATGCAGCAAGAATCGACGGAGAATTGGATTGACCATATGATTAATAAGGCATTTGAAAATTATAATGGACGTGAGATAGTCATTTGGGGGAGATATGGGGTATCGGATTCAATTAAGGATGGGCTAAGAGAAAAGTATGGGATAGATACTGCATTCTATGTTGATAGTGATATAAGTAAGATAAATGGAAGAACAGTTTTATCTCCAGAATATTTATTTGGGAAATCAGATAAATATTTTATAATAATTCCAATAGCATTTTATCAGTCTGTCAAAGATGCAATTACAGGGGGGGGGTATAGTTCGGGATTAGATTACTACTATTTTTGTGATTGTGTTCTGCGACAGGAACTGGAATACTATGAAGATTTACATGGGAATAAAATAGTAGGAAATTATCAGGGGTTAAAATTTGTTTTTTCTGGATTTCATTCTGTAATAGAAATTGAGGAGAATGTCCAGTTTCAGAAAACGGTTTTTTATATTCATAATGATGCAAAGATAGTAATCAGAAAAGGCGCACAATTTCAGGAAACAGTTTTATGTGTTCATAATGATGCAAAAATAAGAATTGGAGAAAATGCACGATTTTCAGGAAACGAAATTTATATGTATCATTCTTCAAAAGCAATATTTGGTAATGAAACTTATATTAACAAAAATAATATTAATATAGCGGGCATGGCAAAACTGAATATAAAGAATGAATGTAATATTGGCAATGTATCTATAAGTATTGGAAAACATGGGCGAATGTTATTGGAAGAAAATGTTGTTGTTTGTTCTAATGATGACAGGAAAACATGGTGGATTATAGGAGATAATGCAAATTTTTATGTTGGAGAACGGGGGAGATTTGGCGGTCAGGCAGGGGAGTGTTTTGTATGGGACAATGCTATATTAAAGATAGGTGCAGAGTTCAGCATCAATGGAAATTACCGAATTACAGCAGATCTAGGTACAAGTATATTGATTGGCGACGATTGTATGTTTTCATATGACATTAGTATGCGTAGTAACGATGGGCATTCTATTTTTGATGTTGTAAGTAAGGATAATATTAACTCTACAGATGATGTAAATAGAAGTAGAAGCATCGTAATAGGGAACCATGTATGGATAGGAGAACGTGCATATATTTTATATAATACGCAGATTGGTGATGGCAGCATTATCGGGGCAATGAGTTTAGTGAAAAGTAGAATTCCTAATAATTGTATAATGGCAGGAATTCCAGCAAAGGTGATAAAAAGGAATATTGCATGGAGTAGAGAATATGGGGTAAATGATATTATAAAATGTGGACAAAAGTATATACATTACACGAAAGAATCATGACAAAAAACTATTGAGGAAGCAGAGAGAACGTATAGTATGTAGGATTCAGAGAGATGAATGCATCAAGAACAGTTAGGTTTGTGAGAAAACAGAGATTTTAAGAGGTATAATATCAAAAAAATATCTGTGGGAAAGGAAATACATATGCCAAAACAAGACAAATATATTTTATTTGGGGCAGGTATAACAGGGCTTGCGACATTGAAATATTACGGAAATGATAGGATAGCTGCTGTTATTGATAATGACAAGAACAAAATAGGACGTAATTATGGGGGAATACCTGTTATTTCGTTTGAATCCTATTTAAAAGAATACAAAGATAGTTTGATAATTCTAAGTATTTATACTAAACATTATTTTAATTGTATAGAACAGATTAAAAATAATGGTATTAAAAATTATTTTACTTCTCCTCCTGTTTTATATGGATTAGAAACACCAGAAGAATTTGCACAAAATAATAAATTAGCAGAATGCTCTCATGTTGTTTTTTTTGGAAGCAATCCGATTACAGAGAGAATCGAAGCATATTTAAGGAACAATAGTAATATATCAATTGGTTATATAGATAATCAATTATGCAGACTAGATAATAATAAAGATAAAATAAATCTTGAAGATTTACAAAAGGAAGATACCCTAGTTTTGACAACGAATGAAATGGAAACGCCAATTAGAAACATTTTAAGTAGAACGTTCAAAGGAAAGATCGTAGATATATATCATTATCAGGAAGAAAGAAAAGAACAATATATGTATCTCGAACAATATAAAAATCAATATAGAGGAAAGAGATGTTTTGTAATTGGAAATGGTCCGAGCCTACGCTCGGAAGATTTAATGCGATTAGAACAGCATAAGGAGATTTCATTTGCAGCAAATGGAATATTTCATATATATAATAAGGTTTTATGGAGACCGACACATTATATGCTATGTGATGCGATAGCTTATAAATCAATGTATGAAGATATTAAAAAAATAGAAAATGAAAATGCATTTATAGCCGATTTTTGTTATACGAATTTTCCAAAAACAAATAAGGCGAATAGATTTTATTTGATTAATAAATTAAGTAAATTAAATAGATTTGAATTTTCAACGGATGTGGTGAAAGGATTGTATAGCGGAAAGACGATTACATATGTAATGATACAGATGGCGTGTTATATGGGAGTAAAAGAAATTTATTTATTGGGTGTAGATTGGACAGGAGGAAAAGGTACAGGGGTAGGAAGAATTGACTTTTATGAAGGGGAGAGTGCACGTATAGAAAATAATTGTGCTTATGACTTATTTGATGAAGAAAAATATGCTTTTGAGTCGGCGTTAGAATATGCGAATGCACATGGAATAAAGATATGGAATGCGACAAGAGGCGGTGAATTGGAAGTTTTTGAAAGAGTTGATTTTGACAGTCTGTTTGATAAATAATGAGGTGATAGTTTAATGAAAGTGTTGGTAACAGGTTCCGATGGATTTATCGGCAGCCATTTGACGGAGGAATTGGTAAAAAGAGGATATCTGGTAAAGGCATTTGTATACTACAATTCGTTTAATAACTGGGGATGGCTGGATACGCTGCCTAAGGATATTATGAATAATGTGGAAGTTTTTCAAGGAGATATCCGCGACCCAAATGGTGTAGAGCAGGCTATGAGTGATACTGATGCAGTGTTTCATCTGGCAGCATTGATCGCGATACCTTTCAGCTATTATTCGCCAGATACTTATGTTGATACCAATATAAGAGGGACTCTTAATATATTGCAGGCTGCAAGAAAGCAGGATACTAAAAGAGTGCTTGTGACTTCTACATCAGAAGTCTATGGGACAGCGCAATATGTCCCGATTGATGAGAAACATCCATTTCAGGGACAGTCGCCATATTCAGCAACTAAGATCGGAGCGGATAGGATTGCAGAGAGCTTTTATCGTTCATTCGGTCTACCAGTGACCATTGTTAGACCATTTAACACATATGGACCAAGACAGTCGGCAAGGGCGGTGATACCAACAATAATTACACAACTGCTTGCAGGAAAAATGGAAATAAAGCTTGGTTCTCTGACGCCAACAAGGGACTTTAATTATGTAAAAGATACAGTCAGCGGTTTTATATCAATTTATGAGTCTAATAAAACAATCGGGGAGGAAATTAATATTGCAACGCAGGAGGAAGTTTCGATAGGACAGCTTGCGGAAAAACTAATTCAAAAGATTAATCCGAAAGCGAAGATTGTCTGTGATGAAGAACGACTGAGACCTGAAAAAAGTGAAGTGAACAGGCTTCTTGGAAGTAATGAAAAGATAATGCAGCTGACAGACTGGAAACCACAATATTCTTTGGACGATGGATTAACGAATACGATAGTGTTCCTAAAAGAAAATTTGGATAAGTATAAGACAGATATATACAATGTATAGGGCAAGAGAGCATGAAATATGAATGAAGTGTATATAGAGGAAAATAAAAGTATATTGGATGCAATGCGGCAGCTTGATAAAAACGGAAAGAAAATATTATTTGTGCATAGGGATGGGAAGTTGTTAGCATCGCTGACAGATGGAGATATTCGAAGGTGGATATTAAAAAAAGGTGATTTGCAGCTTGCAGTAAAATGTGTGGCTAATTATCATCCTAAGTATCTGTATGAGTATCAGGCAGATTTGGCAATGCATACCATAAAGGAACAGGGGATTGATGCGATTCCTATTATAGATGAAAATCATATGATTAGAAAAGTCGTTTTCGCAAGTAATTTACCACAAGAGCACGGAACATTTAATATAGAAATTCCTGTCGTTATTATGGCAGGAGGGTTGGGGAAAAGACTTTCGCCATATACAAATATTTTACCAAAGCCTTTAATTCCCATCGGCGATTATCCAATATCTGAGCATATAATTAATCGTTTTTGTACATATGGATGCAGGCAATTTTATATGATAGTTAATTACAAAAGAAATATGATAAAGGCATATTTTGATGAATTGGATAAAGAGTACCAACTTGATTTTATAACAGAAGAAAAGCCGCTTGGAACAGGAGGTGGCATCAGTCTGCTAAAAGGAAAAATAGATGATACGTTTATTTTGACCAATTGCGATATTTTGATAGACGATGATTTGACAAAAGCATATGAACAGCATATTGAAGCGGGAAATATGATTACAATGGTGAGTTCTTTAAAAAACTTTACGATTCCATATGGGGTAGTAAATATAGGAGAAGATGGAGCAATTGCTTCAATGCAGGAAAAGCCAAAGATGTCTTTTTTTACGAATACAGGATGCTATTTTGTGGAATCAAGGGTCATAGAGGATTTGGAGTATAACGAACCTACAGACTTTCCGGCAATTATTGAAAAATATATGAAGGATAGGAAACGGGTAGGTATCTATCCAATTAGTGAGGATGCATGGCTTGATATGGGGCAACTTGATGAATTGGAAAAGATGAAGGCAAGGTTGGGGTGCTGATAAAGGATGGAAGACATTATTTTACTTGGACTGGGCGGACATGCGCACAGTGTGGTGGACAGCATTGAGCAAGCAGGAGAATACAATATTATAGGATTTCTTGATACAGAGGAAATGCAGGGAAGGCATTTCCGGGATTATACGGTTTTGGGTACAGATGATGTCTTGAAAAAGTATTATGAAAGCGGTATCAGAAACGCTTTTGTAACGATCGGCTTTATGGGGCATGGAAACATAAGAAATCAATTATACGAACAATTAAAGGATGTTGGCTATACAGTTCCGAATATTATTGACAGCACGGCAGTTGTTTCTGGAAATGCGGAGCTTGAAGATGGTATATTTGTTGGAAAATGTGCGGTTATTAATGCTAATGCTCAAATTGGGAAAATGTGTATTATCAATACAGGAGCAATTGTAGAGCATGATAGTATGGTAGGTAGGTTTTCTCACATAGCAGTAGGAAGTGTTGTGTGCGGCAGAGTGTCAGTTGGGGAACAGACACTGATAGGGGCGAATGCCACAGTGATTCAAAACAGGAGCATTGGGAACCGCTGCATAATAGGTGCGGGAACGGTTATCAGGAAAGACGTGGAGGATGATAGTATGGTAACAGATATGAAAACACTTAAAATGCGGGGGGGGGGTATAATGAACCCTTCCTGAACGGGTGCGCCGCATGAGAATCGGATATTTTGCGGACGGCATGTGGGCGCACAAAGCGTTTGAAAAAATAATAAGGGATCAATCCATACAAATTGTTTTTATGACAGTCCGGTATGATAAGAGGGATAACGTACTGCTGAGTCTGGCAGGGCAAAACAACATTCCGGTAGAATTAAGTGATAACATTAATTCCGAGGCTTTCATGGATAAGGTAAAAACGTATCAGGCTGACTTATTCGTTTCAATGTCATTCAACCAGATATTCGGGGACGGGATAAGGAATCTCCCGAAACAGGGAACGATAAACTGCCATGCAGGGAAGCTGCCCTTTTACAGGGGAAGAAACATACTGAACTGGGCGTTGATAAATGACGAACAGGAGTTTGGAATTACAGTGCATTATATGGATGAGGGGATAGATACGGGGGATATCATCCTGCAGGAAACCTATCCCATTACGGATTCGGATAATTATGCGACACTGCTCGAGAGGGCTTATGACGGATGTGCGGATATTTTATACAGGGCAGTCAAGATGATACAGGGCAACAAAGTAAAGGCAGTCAAACAGACGGATATTGACCCGATAGGCATGTACTGCGGAATGCGGGGGGAAGGCGATGAGATTATTGACTGGAACCAAAGCAGCAGGGAAGTCTTTAACTTTATCAGGGCATTATGCACCCCGGGACCGCAGGCGGCATCATGGATTAGGGGAAACAAAATCACGATAAACAGGGCAAGGATGGTTGACGGTGCACATGTGTATAAAAACATTCCGGGACAGGTTATCGGAAAAACACAGGACGGGCTGCTGGTAAAAACGGGCGACACTATGTTGGAAATAACGGAATATACCTATGCTGGAAAAGTACGGATAGGGGACAGACTAAATGCGGGGGGGGGGTATAACGAAACCTTCCTGAACAGGTGCGCCGCATGAAAAACATAGTGATTGTCGGAAGCGGCGGGTTTGCCAAAGAAACAAAATGGCTCATAGACAGAATAAAACAGGACAGCGGGCAGTGGAATTTCTGTGGCTATATTGATAAGGAAACGGCGAAGGAAAACGTTTTAGGCGATGATGCGTATCTTTTAAATGCATGTGAGAAATTATATGTAGCAATTGCCATAGGGAACCCAAGAACTAGAATGCAGCTGTATCAAAAGTACAGGAGCAACAAATACATATGGTTTCCTAACCTGATAGATCCTTCCGTGGACAGTTTGGACGGCGTGGAGATGGGCGAAGGGAATATCATATGTGCGAACAGCGTGTTTACTGTGGATATCCGTATGGGAAATTTTAACATTATAAATTTGGGATGTACAGTGGGTCATGACACGCAGATAGGTGACTTTAATACAATCAATCCGGGAACGAACATATCAGGAAACGTTCGGATAGGAAACATGGCGGATATCGGAACAGGTACGAAAATCATACAGGGAAGAGCAATAGAAGACGGGGCGGTGACAGGCGCAGGGGCAGTGGTGATTAAAGACATTCCATGCTGTGCTCTGGCAGTCGGGGTGCCGTCTGTGGTAAAAAAGATTATAAAAAACGATGACGGATAAGAGGAGGTGCGGAGTCAGGTGAAAAAGGTATTAGTGATAGCCGAGGCAGGCGTAAACCATAACGGTGAACTTGAAACTGCAAAGAAGCTTGCAATGGCGGCAAAAAACAGCGGTGCGGATATCGTGAAGTTCCAGACCGCAAAACCAGAACTGCTCGTAACGGATGCGGCACCGATGGCGGAATACCAGAAAGAAAACGTAAAAAGCGCCATGTCGCAGAAAGAAATGCTTGAGGGGCTTCTGCTGACATATGGGGAATATGCCGAATTATCCGACTATTGCAGGGAAATAGACATCCGTTTTTTATCCACACCGTTTGACACTGACAGTATTGATTTCCTTGCGGGCATTGGGTGTACCATGTGGAAAATACCTTCAGGGGAAATTACGAATTATCCGTATCTGATAAAAATTGCGAACCGGCATCAGCCGGTCATCCTGTCAACAGGCATGAGCACACTGGAAGAAGTGGAAGCGGCAGTGCAATTATTAAAAAGCGGCGGTGCAGGTGAGATAACGCTGATGCACTGCACTACGGAATATCCCGCACCTTATGCGGACGTTAATTTAAACGCAATGGTGACACTGCGGAAACATTTTGGGTGTCCCGTAGGATATTCAGACCATACGCAGGGAACGGAGGTGCCGATTGCCGCTGTCGGAATGGGGGCGTCCGTAATCGAAAAGCATTTTACGCTGGACAGGGACATGGAGGGACCCGACCACAAGGCAAGTCTGGAACCGAGTGAGTTGAGAAACATGGTTATGTCAATCAGAAATATTGAAACGGCATTCGGCGACGGCATAAAAAAGCCGACCGCGGGTGAAATCCCCAATCTTGCAGTAGCGCGTAAAAGCATCGTGGCAAAATGCGGGATAAAAAAAGGCGAAACATTTACGGAATCAAACCTGACGACAAAACGCCCCGGAAATGGGATAAATCCTATGAGGTGGAATGAAATCATGGGGATGACGGCAGACAGGGATTATGAAACGGATGAGATGATACAGGTATGAAAAAAGTGTGTGTGGTGACAGGGACAAGGGCGGAGTATGGACTGTTAAAGCCCCTGATTGAAAAAATAAGTAATGACGCAGAACTGCAGCTCCAGCTTGTGGCAACAGGAATGCACCTCTCGCCCGAGTTCGGGCTGACCTATAAGGAAATAGAACAGGACGGGTTTGAAATTACGGAGCGCAATGAAATGCTTTTAAGCTCCGATACGCCAAACGGTATTACAAAATCAGTCGGACTGGGAATAATCGGGTTTGCGGATATTTTTACGAGAATTGCCCCTGACATGGCAGTAATACTAGGCGACAGATACGAGGCGCTTGCGGCAGCCACAGCCGCCATGATACACAGGATACCCATAGCGCATATACATGGCGGGGAGCTGACACTGGGGGCAATTGATGACGCGATAAGGCATTCCGTAACGAAGATGGGTACGCTGCATTTTACTGCGACGGAAGAATATCGGCGGCGTGTCATTCAGATGGGAGAGGCGCCAGAAAATGTATTTTATGTCGGGGCGTTGGGAGTGGAGAACATAAAGACGCAGAAGCTGATGGAAAAAGGAGAACTGGCACAGAGTTTGAAAACGGATTTAGACATGCCCTATGTAATGGTAACATTCCATCCGGTGACGCTGGAAAACAATACGGCGGGGGAACAGTTTGAAAACCTTCTTTCCGTATTGGAGAAATATAAAGAATACCGCATTATATTTACAAAGGCAAATGCGGATACGGACGGAAGGGTTATCAACCAAAAAATTGACCAATATGTAGAACAGAACAGCAAACGCGCATCAGCTTATACATCACTTGGAATGATGCGGTATCTGAGCGCAGTGAAATACTGCGAAATGGTAATCGGCAATTCCTCTAGCGGGATTGTGGAAGCCCCGTCCTTTCGGGTTCCGACCGTAAACATCGGAAACAGGCAGATTGGCAGAATAAGGGCGGAATCGGTAATTGACTGCGGAAATAGTAGTGAAGATATTTATACTGCAATAGAAAAAGCAAAGGTAATTAAAATAGAAGGAATGCTGCAAAAAATGAAAAATCCCTATGAAAAAAGCGGCACATCAGAGAAGATATATTCTGAAATTAAGAAATATCTGTTACAGAATAAAATGACAGAAAAGAGATTTTACGATACTTCGTTAAACCTGCCATAAGGATATACTTGTAACATGTTACAGAATTGTAAAAAGAACGAACCTTGACAACTGTATATTTTACATTAGGAATAAGAATTAATTGAGATTATTAGTTGCATATGTTATCATTATTACAGATATTAAGAAAAAAGCTTTGAAAAGGTATGGTGATCATATGCTGCGTGTTTTAGATCAAACAGAAGATATCAAATCATTTAACATAGTAAGAGATGAGTTCCCTTACAGCAGGATATTGATGCGGATTGCTTCTCTAGATGACAGTGAGGGACAGCCGGTGGCAGTGAGTGATTTCGTGGATTCGAATGATGATTTATACGAAAAACTGCACGAGTACTTAGAAAAGGATATTTTATGCGTTATTATTGGAAGCTATGTGCAGGGGGAGAACGAAATGCTGTATACAGTGTCAGATGACAGGATATTTACGGTTAATCGCGAGCTGTATATTTTGGAAAAGAGAAATGCGGCAATGCAGTTTATCATTGATACCGGAGCCGGCATCATGCTGCAGGGCGAAAGAACTTGGCTCAAATTTGATCCAAGAGGAGTTTGCTGCAAATAAAGCAGCTGTCAGATATCTGAATGGCGTTTTAAAAGAAGAAGACAAAGAATGCAGCAAAGACAGTTACAGCATTAAATTTTATGAAGTGAAGATGAAGCAATTAAAGATTGGAACTTCGATTACTTTGAACAATGTGTCGGTCTGGGTTACTTTTGACAAGCGGTTTTATACCTGTCTGATGGGACAGGACATACTGGATAAGTTCTATTATATGCATTGGTGTGATACGAAAAACTGCTTATAACTGATAATGCGAATGATTTGAGGAAATATATGGATAGCATGGAGTGTTAAAAAAGGTACAAGAACCATAATTGAATATGGAAAAGATAATCCCAATGTAAGGTATGCAGTTGAAAAAGCACCGTTATATTGGGATTTTTAATTGTTTGAAAAGAGAGGATAGGTTGAAAAATCTATGATTTTTCAACTAGCAAATTTGTGCTGATGCCCAAATTAGCGGGCTATCGGCAACATGGAGGATTTGTATGAAAATTTGCGTCATAGGTTTAGGCTCAATGGGGAAAAGAAGAATAAAACTATTAAAGACGTTTTTTAACAATCTGACAATTATAGGGATTGACAATGATGTGGAACGGGTAAAAAGCGCAGCGGACGAATATGCGATAAACTGTTATCCTGCATTGTCAGATGTTCCCCAAAAGCCTGATTGCGCCTTTGTATGTACATCCCCGCAGTTTCATGCATCAATTATTCGGGAATGCTTGGAGAATAACCTTCATGTTTTCTCGGAAATCAATCTGATTGATGACTTATATGATGAAAATATCCGGTCAGCGAAACAGAAGGGAAAAGTATTATTCCTTTCATCAACGCCTCTCTATAAAGAAGAAATGAGAATCATTGATAACCGTATCAAACGGAACGGTAAGCCTTGTGCATATCAATATCATGTAGGGCAGTACCTTCCGGACTGGCATCCGTGGGATAATTTAGAAAAATTTTTTGTAAGCAACAAAAAAACGAATGGATGCAGGGAGCTTTTGGCAATAGAACTGCCTTGGATAGGGAATGTGTTTGGAAGGATAAAAAACGTACATGCGGTAAAAGCGAAGCTTACCAACCTGAAATTGGATTTTCCCGATACCTGTCTGATTCAAATAGAACATTCAAACGGAACGATTGGCAGTTTGGCAGTGGACGTTGTAAGCAGACAGGCAGTCAGGAAACTGGAAATTTTTAATGAGGATTTATACATCAGGTGGGGCGGAACACCAGAAACGCTGTACGAAAAAGACATTGTATCAGGAGAACTGAAACAGATACCCGCGGGAGAGTATATCCATGAAAAAGGGTACAGTGAGTCAATTAATGAATATGCCTATATGAAAGAAATCGAGGATTTTTTTGAAGCAATAAACGGGAAAAAGCCTTTGTACAGCTTTGAAAAAGACAAAGAAATTTTAAAAATAATTGATGAGATTGAGAATGGGGCAGTAATTTGAAAATTTGCATGGCAGGTCTTGGTTCCATAGGAAAAAGACATCTGGAAAACTTAACAAAAATATTGGAAAAACGCAGAGTCAAATATCGGATAGATGCCTTGAGATGTAGCCGCACGGCATTACAGGAAAAATGGAATCATATTATTTCAAGACAATACTATCATGTAAATGAACTGCCGGACGACTATGACATTATATTTGTGACAAACCCAACGTCGCTGCATTATGACACAATAAAAAATACAGCGGGCAAAACAAAACATATGTTTATAGAAAAGCCTGTTTTTGACTCGACTGCATACAGCATAAAAGGACTGCATTTAAAAGAACGGGGGATATATTATGTTGCATGTCCGTTACGCCACAAGAAGATTATGCAGTATATAAAGCAGAACATTACAGTTCATGAAAAGATTATATCCGCAAGGGTCATTTCCACGTCATATCTTCCATCATGGAGAAAGGGTGTAGATTACAGAACCGTATATTCCGCCAAAAAGGATTTAGGCGGTGGGGTAACAAAAGATTTGATTCACGAATGGGATTATGTGATATATCTGTTCGGGGAGCCTGACAGGGTTAATCATATAAAAGGGCACATGTCAAATTTGGAGATAGACAGTGATGACCTGTCCATCTATATGGCGCGATATCCGGACATGCTTTTAGAGATGCATCTGGATTATATTGGGCATAAAACGGAGCGTATTCTTCAGATGTTTACAAACAGTAGAAGAATAGATGCGGATTTCATTTCTGACACAATATGCGAGTATGAAAATAATGAACTGATAAACAGGATGGAATTTCCAAAAGAAGACTGTTACATAAATGAGTTGGAGTATTTTTTGGATTGCATAGAGAAAATGCAGGGAACCATGAATACAATTGCAGATGCGTATGACACGTTAAAAATCGCTTTGACAGAGGAGTAAGAAGGAACAATGAACATCTTATTTACAATATGCGCAAGAACCGGATCCAAGGGCGCTGCAGGGAAGAATGTCAGGATGTTTTGTGGACAGCCGATCGTATATTACACATTGGCAATTTATGAAAAATATGTAAACAAATACAGTAATAGCCAAAACGTGATTGATTTGGCAGTAAATACGGACAGCATGCAGCTTTTGGAACAGATTGACAGGAAAGGGACGGAATATATTTTTGTGGAAAGAAAAGAGGAACTGGCAGGAGATGCTGCTTCAAAAGGGGATGTAATACGGGATACATTTTTGGCGGCGGAAAAAATAAAAAATTATGAGTATGAGCTAATCATTGATTTGGATATCACTTCGCCATTAAGGAGTTTGGAAGACGTTGAAGGGACAATAAACACCGTAGTACAAAATGAAAAATGTAATTATGCTTACAGTGTTGTGGAATCGAGAAGGAGTCCGTACTTTAATATGGTATGCAGAGGTGGGGACGGATTTTATGACAGAGTTATCCCGTCCGACTATACGGCAAGGCAGCAGGTGCCTGAGTGTTTTGACATGAATGCTTCCATTTATGTGTATACAAAAGAGTATTTACTGCATATGAGTAATGAAAACAGACATGCTTTAATTTGGAAAATGGAGGATAGTGCTGTTTTGGATATAGATAGTGAAAGTGATTTTGAAACTATGGAAGTTTTAACAAAGTATTATTGGGAACAGGGAAAGTATTTGGATATTAAGCAAAATTTATGAGTGTGTTTTTAAGCTGAAAGGGGTGTGCAAACACATAGATGGATAAGGAATTGATAAAAAAGGAAATTATCAGACATTTGAAATTACAGTTAAACAGTTTTTTTGCTTTTGTTGATTTTGAATGTGTTGAAAAGTGTGTGAATGAAGCGTATATCCGATGTATGAAGTCAATTTCAGCAGTAAACGAGAAATGCTTCAAAAATAGTGACGGATCACCTAAGTTTTCAATTTATCATAGTAGTTGTTGGGCAGTATATTTATATTATCTGTCAAATTCCCTTAGTAAAATCTTAACTTGACCCACAAGTCAAAAAACAGGTAATTTTGCACAAAATAAAGTTAACATCCTGCTTATGATTCTGCTTCACTAATATAGGAGTAATAAAACCAACAAAATATAATTTTATAACCATAATTGTGAAAATTTACAAATGTGGGTCAAGTTAAGAGTAAAATGCAGGGGGGGTATAGCTGCAAAACAAGTATATTATTTAAACAAAATTCTGCACAGTGTAGACTGGTATTGCAAAATAGAATTACCAGAACACTTCATGGTTGAACATCCATTAGGAAGTGTTTTGGGGAGAACTAAATACGGTAATTATCTGTATATATATCGAGGCGTTACAATAGGCGGAAATATCAAGCTAAGTACAGGTAAGCTGTGCTATCCGGAATTGGGCGATAATGTGCTTTTACATTCCAATGTTAAGGTTTTGGGAGATTCCCATATAGGAAATAATGTCATATTAAGTGCAAACACTTATGTGATAGACAAAAATATACCTGATAATTCTGTTGTATTTGGGCAATCGTCTGCGTTGGTTATTAAAAATATGTCGTATGATGTTAATCATTCCATAAATATTAATTGGATAAAAAATAGTGAAACAAAGAAAGGAAAAAGAAAAAATGAGATATTGTAAAATATGTGTCATGCCCGACACAAGACCGGGAATTACATTTAATGAAGAAGGCGTATGCTCCGCGTGCCAATCATATGAGCGGAGAAAGTTGATAGACTGGGATAAAAGACAGAAAGAATTTGAAGAGATATGTGATAAGTATCGTGGAATGAATGGGAACGGGTATGACTGTGCGATTGCAGTAAGCGGCGGAAAAGACAGTCACTACCAAGTACATTTGATGAAAGAAGTTATGGGAATGAATCCGATTCTGTTCAGTGTAGAGGATAATTTTAAAATGACGGAAGCAGGTAAGCATAATATTCAAAATATATCTGAAGAATTTGGATGCAGTATTATCAGCTTAAAACCTGATATAAATGCGCAGAAAAAAATTATGCGGTACACTTTTGAAAAATACGGCAAGCCTACTTGGTATATAGACAGATTGATTTATACATATCCGCTTATCATGGCATTGAAGTTTAATGCACCTTTGCTTGTTTACGGAGAAAATATAAGTTATGAGTATGGCGGAAGCGATTACGAGGAAACATATTCGGCGAAAGGACAGTTAAATAATGGTGTGGCAAGCGACATTGATTTTGAAGAACTATGCTGTATAGATGGGATAACTCCCAAGGTTTTGGCAATGCTGGAGGCGCCTAAATCGGAAGACATGAAGAAGCTGGATCCTATTTATATATCCTACTTTACGGAATGGAACAGCTATGCCAATTATCAGTTTGCAAAAAGCAGGGGATTTCATGACCTGCAGCATGAGTGGGACAGAAGCCATCATGTGGAAAATTTCGATCAGATAGACAGTCGGGCATATTTAGTGCATTCGTGGATGAAGTATCCGAAATTCGGGCACGCCAGCGCAACGGACTATGCTGCAAGGTTTGTAAGGTATGGGTTAATGACAAGAGAAGAAGCTGTAGAGGCAGTTCGACTGCATGATGGAAAGCTTGACAGCAAGTGTGTAAGGGATTTCGTGGAATTTTTGGGATATTCGGAAACGGAGTTTTGGAGCATTGTTGATAAACATTATAATCAAAAGTTATTTGAAAAAAATAAATTTGGAGAGTGGGTATTAAAAAATCCTGTTTGGAGATAGAAAAACAAGTATTTTTATCCAAATGTAACAGAAGGGAATAAAGATGATTAAGCAAGATATTAGGACACGCATGGAAATTTATGATCAAACATTGGATAACAAGGAATTAAAACCGCCTTTTCCCAAAACGATGTTACTTGAAGTTTCAAATATATGCAATCATGCATGTGCTTTTTGCGCTAATTCCAAATCTGACAGAAAAAAAGGTTTCATAGAAAAGAAGTTTGCAATGCGGATCCTGTCAGAAGCATATATGCTAGGAACAAGAGAAGTTGGCTTTTATGCAACAGGAGAGCCATTAACAGACAAAAATCTTGAAAAATATATTTCCTATGCAAAGGAAATAGGGTTTGAATATGTTTTCATTACTACAAATGGCGCTCTTTTCGATGCACAAAGAGCACAAAGTATTATAGATGCGGGTATTGACAGCATAAAGTTTTCGATCAATGGGGCAAATAAAGAGGATTATTTGCTGATACATGGAAAAGATGATTTTGACAAAGTTATAGATAATTTAAAATATTTAAGTGAATTAAGAAATTCCTATGGATTTAAACTGTATGTTTCTTTTATTTTAACGAAACAGACAATAGGAACAAAAGAATCATTTAAGCAGGAATATGGAAAATATGTAGATGACATTATATTTTTGAACTGCATAAATCAATCAGGATACATGTATGAATTGAATGACTTATTGGCTGTTGACAGGAATGCGGGCGGAAATAATGTAAATGGAATTTGCCCAATGATATTTAACAAATTATATATTACATATGAGGGTTATCTTACGATGTGCTGTGCAGATTTTCAAAATTATTTAGCAGTAGCAGATTTAAGGAAAGAATCGTTACAGAGTGCGTGGAACAATCAATATGCGCAAGAACTCAGAAAACGCCATTTGAATCACAATTTAGACGGAACGATTTGCGCTAATTGTATTTGCAATCATAAAGAAACATGTTACCCGCTGGTAAGAGAGCTTGCAAACCTGTTTGATATAAAAAAATATGATAAATCTGCGGAAATAGAGGGACGAATTGTTTGGTGGCAGAATAAGAACTCATAATGGGGATTTAACATAATACGGAGAAAGAAAGTGGGATTGTAAATGCGGACATTGGGAATATTATCAATTTATGATTCACAAGGAGTTATTGATAATTATTTGATTTATTACATCCAATCTTTAAATGAGGCTGTAGATGATTTGGTTATGGTAATAAATGGAAGCATAGATTTAAATTCTCTGCATAATTTGCAACTAATTTCGGATAAAATTATTCTTCGTGAAAATAGCGGATATGATGCCGGAGGATATAAAGCGGCGTTAAAACAATATGGTAAGGAGTTTATTTTACGGTATGATCAGGTTGTTTTTTCTAATGATACTTGTTTTGGACCATTTGTTCCTTTTAAAACGATCTTTGAGATTATGAATCAAAAAAAAGGGGATTTTTGGGGATTTGAATATTTAGACAATGATTATCTAAGCATAATGGGAACCTTTTTTATTGTATTTCGTAAGTCGGTAATGGTGGATGTTTTTGACTTTTATGATCATTTAGATATTGATAACATGTGCAGAAAAGATGTCGTAAGGGTTGTGGAATTGGGGTTATTCCATTGTTTAGTTTCACGTAATTATAAATTTACATATTATTCTGCCATTGATAATTATGATATGTATATGTCACCTAATTATTGCACTAAACGATGCGGGCTACCATTAATGAAAAAGAGATGTTTTGACCCGATTAAGTATCATAAAGATAATTGTATAGATATATTGAAGTATATATCGGAGCACTATGATTATGATATTCGGCTTATTTTGGATACAATTAAGCGTAAGTACAATATTGTATATGATATAAACCATGAATTTAGTAGAGAGTTGTATGTAAAAGAGATCAAGATTCCTGAAATTTTAAATACTATGGAAGATATAATAAAATTCGCTAAGAGTGATAAAGATATATATATCTATGGTGCGGGAATGTATGGGAAACTTATTTATGAAAGAATAAGAGAGCATGTGATTATCAGTGGGTTTGCAGTATCTGACGACCAACAAAAAGAACAATTTTTATATGATAAGAGAGTATATAAATATTCGGAGATTTGTAATAGAACGTGTAAAATAATTGTGGCAATGAAAGAGGCGGATGAGGTAAAAACTCAATTGGGTTATCATGAAAATGTATTATATTTGTTTTAGTTGCGCAAGTGTTTATTGAAAGAGGCAGTTACATATGGGACATGGGGAAGAAATTTTAAATAAAATAGAACTTATAAAAAGCAATAAAATGAATACTTGTATATTTGGGGCAGGTCAATATGGCAGGGGAATGGCATATGACATTTTAAAGAGCTTTGGAATCACAATAGCGTGTTATTGTGATAATGATTCAACGCTTTGGGGGAGAACAATTAGGGATGATGTGATATGTGTTTCTCCCAATTGTATATTACAAAAGGAAATTACAGCATGTTTTGTATTTATTGGTAGTAAGGTTGGCACAGATGAAGTATTGAAACAAATAGAATATATGGGGTTAAGGATAATTATTACATTGTCTGAATTGACTGGATTAAGTATTATTATAGATAATTTCTTAAAAGGAAAAATAATATCAAATCAAATACGTGTGAAAAATGAGCAATTGATTTGGACTGCTGATATGGTAAAAAAGGGGAATGTCCATAATGAAAATAAAAAAGAATGTGCAGTATTTACATGTATAACAGGAGATTATGACCATGTAAATGAACCTAAATTTTATTCAAATAATTGTGATTATTATTTGATATCTGATGAAAAATCTGAAAAACTGAAAGGAATGCAGTGGATAGATATTAATACAATTATTCCGGAAAAGGTAGCAGATAATATACGGAGAAACAGATTTTGTAAAATTAATGCTCCATATATTTTTTCAGAGTACAAATATTCAATTTATATTGACGGAACCATAGAAATTTTAGGAGATTTGAACCAATATATAAATAAAATAGGAAAGAGTGGGATTGCAATATTTAAGCATCCGGAGCGGAATTGCATATATTCGGAAGCGGTTGCTTGTGCAGTACGAAATGCGGATAGCTTTGGCAGAATATATACACAGGTAACGGATTATCTTAACGAAGGAATGCCATATCATTTTGGGCTGTTTGAATGCACTATTTTGATAAGGGAAAATAATAATCCTATATGCCGGAAAATTATGCTTGATTGGTGGAATCAGGTATTTAACCATTCGTATAGGGATCAGCTGTCATTTACATATTGTTTATGGAAAAATGGATTAAAATATGAAGACATAGGGATACTTGGAGAGGATTATCGAACAAGTTTAGAATTTAAACGTGTTCGAAACCATCGTTATAAGTAATATAAAAAATTTTAAACAAATAAAATTTAGTTTGTTGATGCATAGGAGGAGTTATGGTGTCAGTTTTAGAGAATTTATTTGAAAGAGTAAAACATGCAAGATCAATAGTGATTGTAGGTGCAGGATATAGGGGACAAGATTTGTTGTCACACTTTCAGGAGCATTCAATTCCTATCCAAGCTTTTTTTGACAATTATAAAGCTGGAAGTATTATTATGGGTGTTAAGGTTATGCATCCATATAAGATTGAAACTGAAAAATGTGTATATATTATCACAGTTGACAAGTTAGAATTTCACAATCAACTTTCTTTGCAGTTACAGTCTTTGGGAATTAATGAGGAAGATATTATAACATATGATTATTATGAATATATAAGCAATTTAGATGAAAAATATTATGCAGATGAATTGCAGAAACGGTTTTTGGCAAGGTTTGGGAAAAAAATTGATTGGGAAAATCCGGTTACATACAATGAAAAAATAAATTGCGATAAACTCTATGTTAGAGATAAAATCAGGACAACATTGGCAGATAAATATTTAGTCAGAGATTGGATACGAGAACAAATTGGAGAAAAATATCTTAATGAATTATATGGGGTATGGGATGATGCGGATGAAATTGATTTTGAGCACTTACCAAAGTCATTTGTGTTAAAGGTGAATAATGGTAGTGGTCGAAATATAATAGTGACGGATAAGTCGAAAATAGAAGAGGGGCATATAAAAGAGCAGTTAAGGGAATGGATGAATAATAATTTCGCATATGCTTCACTGGAACTTCAATATAAAGACATAGTGCCGAAAATCATTTGTGAGGCATATTTAGAGGGTGTTGCAGAAAGTGTCTATGATTATAATATTTATTGTTTTCATGGAGAGCCTGAATATATATGGTGTATAAAAGGAAGTCACCGTCCAGAATGTAAGGCGTCTTTTTATGATAAAAATTGGAATATGATGCCATTTAGTTATGGATATCCTAGAGATAATGATATGGCGCCAAGACCAGAAAAATTAGAAGAAATGTTAAGTTTGAGCAGGGTTTTAAGTAAGAATTTTAAACATGTAAGGGTAGATTGGTATAATCTTCCTGATGGAAGAGTGTTATTTGGAGAGATGACATTTACGACATGGTCAGGTATGCAGAAATTTGAGCCAGAAGAATATGATGTTGTGTTTGGAAAACTAATATAAAGAATAGACTAATTTTATTGTGATGGTGGAGAGTAACATTGAAAGAAGCTATAAAGGTTAGCATTATAACAGTTGTATATAACGGTGTATACACAATTGAACAAACAATTAAAAGCGTGATTAATCAAAATTATTCTAATATTGAATATATAATTATTGATGGAGCATCAACAGATGGAACACAGGAACTGATCCAAAAATATACAAAATATATTGATATATTCATCAGCGAAGAGGATGAAGGATTATATTATGCTATGAATAAAGGGATTAGTAACGCTTCGGGAGAAATTATAGGAATATTAAATAGTGATGATTTGTATGTTAATACAGCAATTGCTCAGGTTGTGGATTATTATAAGAAGCATAAAGTTGATATTGTTTATGGCAATGCTTTGTGGTTTGGAGGATCAGAGAAGACTGAGTTATATAATTGCAGCAATATTGAAGAATTGTGGTATAGAATGGCGATTCCGCATCCGGCAACTTTTGTGAAAAAAGCTATATATGAACAATATGGCCTGTTTAATACAAAGTACAGAATTTCAGCAGACTATGATTTGATGTTGAGATTATATAGTCAAAATCTGAAATTTGGTCATGCAGATGAAGTAATCACATATTTTCGAAGAGGAGGAGTGAGTGTAAAAAAACAAAAAGAAGCTTTTAGTGAAGGGATGGAAATATCGCTGCATTATATACCCAAATCAAGTGATAAAGAAAAATGGTTGTCACGATTATATGAATATAACCTATTAGGCAGGTTTTCCGTTTTGCTTATGGAAAATAAAGCGACAGCAATAAAAGTGCTTGAGAAAAAAATATACGAAAAAAGTGATTATAAATTAGTTATTTTTGGGATTGGTAAATGGGGAAAATATTGTATAAAGTTATTGTTGAATACAGAGGTTCACATAGAGTTTGTTGTTGATAATAATAAACTAAAATGGGGAGAGCAGTTCTATGGCATTCCAATCAAGTCCCCCTCCGAGCTATATGGATATAAAGGGGGTATTTTAATTACTGCTTATAAATATGAAAAAGAAATTAGACAACAGTTAAAAAAGATAGATGCAAAATTAAACGTATATTCGATACAGGGGTGGGCAGAAACTGCCATGAAAGAAATGGTTTATGAATAAAAGTGAAAATAACAAGATACATACAATTGCATATTTTTTGGATTATGGCAAATATTTTGGGGGGGCGGTAAATACTCTTCTTCAACAGGCCCTTTTAATGAAGAAGGCAGGTTGCTTGGTAATAATTTTTTTATCAGATTATTATGGTCGAAATATGGAGCTGGAATATAAAGAAATATGTTCTCAATATGACATTAAGATTTTATATGAAACATTTCAAATATCATCACAACCGGAAGATATAGATGTCATATGCTTGGATGAAAACTATGATGCATTAAAAGAAAAAATACAAGAAGTATCTCCTGATATTTTGCACTCTGTTCAAATAAATCCGATGGCTGAATTGATTGGAAGAGAATTAGGCATACCTCATATTATGAATATTTATCCGCTCTTATCAGAATTTTTTTCGATTCGTTATATGGATATATTTCCGCATTATCATATATGCGACTCGTGGTATTGGGCAAAGCGATGGAAGCAATATTTAAATACAGACTATACTTGCATAAGAACAACAGTCAATATGAATGCATGTATTAAGCAACCGATTGTATCAGGAGAGAAAGTTAAATATATATGTGTTGGAGATATATATGAAAATAAAAATCAATTAAATATAATTAAGGCATTTCATACAGCTTTGAATGCGGGTGCAATAGGTCATTTGGATTTTTTTGGATACGATGGAAGAACATATGCAGAGGAATGTAAAAATTACATAAAATGGAATGATTTGACAGAATATATTTCAATAGAAGGTTTCTGTTCAAATATGAAAGAGATATATCGAAGAAGCGATGTATTGATATGCGGAAGTAAAAGAGAGTCTTATCCTAATGTAATATCAGAAGCAATGGCATTTGGCTTAATTATTATATCAACACCTGTTGCTGGCGTACCGGAGGTTGTCAAAGATGGTATAAATGGATATTTATCAGACGATTATACAGCAGAAGCAATTAGTAGAAAGATATTGGAATTTAATAAAGATATTGGAAATAAAAAGCTTGAAAATATCAGGCAATGTGTATATGAAACTTTTATGAAGAATCACTATCCGGAGGTGGTGGCAGAAAATTTGAAACAATATTATTTTCATGTTATTAGTGATGCTAAAAGAAAGCCGGATATTTCAATTATAGATATTAGAAAAGCTTTTTCTGTATGGAAAAGTATATATTACCAAAATTATAGTGCTTTTTCGGAACCGCAGATAGTAGCGGTGAAAATATGGTATTTATTCCATGCAAAGGAATACATTGAATCGGCAGTATATAATAAGGCACGTTTTTTTGTATGGGGAGCGGGAAAGTTCGGTAGGAGTGTGGTAGAAATGGTTGGTATTTTTTTCCCCAAAATAATCATATCCGGTTTTTTGGATTCAAAGAAGACAGGACGATTCTTCTCATACAAAATATATAAACCAGAAGAAATACTGCAGAAAGAAAATGTAATAATATTTGTGGCGGCGGTAAGGGGGCAAAACGAAATGATAAAGAGGCTTGAACAAAACAACTATATTTTTAATAGAAACTATTTTATTTTTTCACCTAGAGTGTGGTAAAAGTATGCGTAAGCATTAACGGAGAAACAGCAGGGAAACTTAGATGAATATAGGTATTATCATATTTGCATATAACAGAAGTAAGCATTTGCAGTGCGTTTTGAATGGTTTAAGGGAAAATAAAGGAGTATCAAGACTATATATTTTTCAGGATGGACTAAAAAGGGAAGAACATCGTGAAGAGTGGGAGAAGACGCAGCAGGTAATTCGAAATGTAGAGTGGTGCGAGGTCATATATAAATTGTCGCTTCATAATAAAGGACTGGCAAATTCTATACGTGATGGTGTCGGTGCCGTTTTTGAAAGTAATGATGCAGTTGTTGTATTAGAGGATGATTGTGTCCCACATCCGCAATTTATGGAATATATGACAAAAGCGTTAGAAAAATATGAATCCCATAAAGAGGTATATCATATAGGCGCTTCATCAGAACCTGTTGACGTTGCTTCAAATGGTACAGATGCTTATTTTTTAGGAAGAATTAACTCCTGCGGATGGGGTACATGGAAAGACAGGTGGGTTCAGTTTAGCAATAACTATAAAATGCTGGGAAAGATTAGGGCAGACAGGGAACTGAATGAGTGGTTTAATCTGTGGGGACAGGATTTGGAAAGTCATATTTTGGGAAATATATATGGAACAACCGATACATGGGCGGCATTTTGGGCGCTTACGGTAATCATGAAAAAAGGGTATTGCATGTCTCCATACGAGTCATTTGTCAAGAATATAGGTTATGACGGGACGGGAGTACATAGCGGGGTATCTGAGAATATATTAAAGCTTCGTCCAAGTGAAAAAAAGACAGAAGTTGTTCTTCCTGACAAAGTGGAGTTTGTCAAAGACTATAGGAAATCTTTTGTTGTTTATTATCCTTGGACAAATGCATCAATTAGAAATAAATATTATAAAGATGTCACATTGGATATATTGGAATTACTACATAGGAATATAATAATAGCGGATAAACTGAAAGCGATGGGAAATTCTGATATAAGCATATGGGGGAGAGGAAGACTTTGCGATTATCTGATTAGTGAATTTGATGGAAATATCAATATAAGTGAGATTGTAGAAACGGCTCCTGATATCAAAGAATACAGAGGCATACCAGTGGTGAAATATAAAGATATTTCACAAGACAGTTCTCTTATTATTATCATACCTGGATATGATTTTGAAAGGATTGTAAATATGGTTAATGAAGAAATTAAGCATAAGCTTATTGCCATAGACAAGCTTATTGCTGAAATAAGAGAGGAAAACGGTAATGCGTAAAAACAGTGTACTGACATTATATTATCATAGAATAAATGATTTGGAACATGATTATAATTTGCTTTGTGTGTCTCCAGCGAAATTTCGACAGCAAGTGATGTATTTAAAGCGAAAATATCAGATTGTACGCTTTGAAGAAGACTGGAACATGTTAGATTCCGATGCAGTTGCTATTACTTTTGATGATGGTTATCTTGATAATTTGGAATATATGTTACCTGTTTTGGAAGAATTGGAAGTGCCAGCAACAATATTTGTAAGTACCGGAACAATCAATCAGGACAGGGAATTGTGGTGGGACGAGTTGGAGAGATTGTTGCTTATTGGAGATGATGTTCCGATATCATTCCATTTGGAAGACGATGAGTTTGAATGTCAATGGAATACAAGCACTTGGGAATATAGAAAGAACTGTTATAATGGACTGCATTATCTGATGAAAAATTATATTACTCCTTCTAGAAGGGAAAAGTGGTTTATGCAGCTTTGGAATTGGAGACGGCTTGACAAAAGCTGCAGAAAAGAAAATTTAACAGTATCAACGCGAGATATTAAGAAGCTTCTTGAGTCAAAAGTAATTTCTATTGGAGCGCATACGGTATCTCATCCTTCTCTTGCCAATTTGGACAGGGGGATGCAGGAATATGAAATAAAGTCATCCATAGATAAATTGTCTGAAATAGTAGGAAGAAAAATCACATTATTTTCATATCCCTTTGGAGGCTTAGGGGTGGATTTTAATGATGAAACAATAGAAATATGCTGTCAATGCGGGATTTTGAAAGCGGCTTCTACGGAAAATGCACTGTGGAATCTGGAAACAAATCCTTACAAGATTCCGCGTAAGGTTGTTAGAAATTGGAATTTAGATGAGTTTGATATGCAGATTACATCATATTGGAAGGAATAATTACGATGCAGAGAGTATTGATATTTGGCAGAGGAAAGTTATATAAGGAAAAGGAAACACATATCAGAGAAAATTTTGAAATTGTAGGTTTTTTGGATAATAATGTCACAGAGGATGGGAGTATGGACGGGAATACGAATATTTCAGTTTATCATCCTAAAAATAGCGTTTGTTATTTGGAAGATGATGTAAAAATAGTTTTGATGTCAAATCAGTATCATTCTATGTGGCAGCAATTACAGAACATGGGAATTTCCGGTGATAAGATATTATTTGGAATTACATTTCCGCCATATTCAGAAAAGATGGAACTGCTGTTTAAGATGGGAAAAATGATTATTGAAGATAAGGATATTACATATATCAAAAATGATGGTGACAAATCAATTATTCAAAGTCATTCCCAGCTTCAGGAGATAGCTAACAGATGCTTGAGGGAAAAATATAGAATAGAATATCCGTTGATTGATGTAATCGCAAAAATGGATACAAAACCATCAAGCAGAAGGTTTGGTTTAGAACGTGGTACGGCAATTGACAGATATTATATCGAACGTTTTTTAGAGCAAAACAGTGCTTTTATTCGCGGTGACTGTCTTGAAATTGCTGAAAATACATATACGTTAAAGTATGGTAAGGACATGGTGGATAACGCATATATACTTCACTTAATGGGAGGGGAAGGCTTCATAAAAGGAAATCTTGAAACAGGGGAGGGGATTGAAGAAAATAAATATGATTGCGCTATAATTACACAGACCTTGATGTTTATTTTTGATATTAGGAAAGCTGCCAACAATATATATAAAATGTTGAAAAGGAACGGAACAGCGCTTATAACGGTTGCGGGAATTTCCCAAATATCAAGGTATGATGCAGACTTATGGGGAAGCTATTACGGATTTTATAAGGACACAATGAAGTCACTATTCGAACAAATGTTTGGAATAGAAAATGTAAAAGTCCAGTCTTATGGAAATGTGAAAACTGCGATAGCAATGTTGTATGGGATGTGCAGGGAAGAACTTTCGGACTGTGATTTTGAAGTGTCAGATGATGATTATCCGGTAATTTTAACAGTTATTCTCAAAAAAATATAGACATTTAAGGAGCAATTTTTATGGAGTATATTGGGAATATTATATATGATGATAAATTAATGCATGCTGACAGAAAGTTTATCATTTTTGGCGTAGGTATTTATGGCAAAAAAGTATTAAAATATCTGACTTTGAATGGTCTGTCAAAAAATATTATTTGTTTTTGCGATTCCAGTGAGAAATATAACAAATGCAGTATCAATGGAATACCTGTTTGTCAAACGAGAGATGTTATAAAGAAATTTTCGGATGCGGATTATTTAGTCAGCGGGAAATATGCAAAGGAAATGTATCTGATATTAAGGCAGGCAGGAATTGAAAAGATTCATTTATTGATGTTCTGATTTGATAATATGGAATATTAGTAAAAGAGTTTCAAATGAAGCGCTATAAATTTGAGAATGTTGCAGGCTTATTGTGAGGGAAGGAATATGATTTATAAAGACAGGAATCAATTAGCGGTAGTGAAAACGGAGAATATGGTAGACGAAATTGTGTTTGACATCCTTGCACACGTGATACTTGAAAAACCGTCAAATGTGATATACTTTGTTTCCAACAAAAAACTGTATAGAATGGTCAGCATGGGAGATATTGCAAGAGCAGGAAAAGACGATATCAGGCATATAACGATTAATAAGAAGTTTAATTGGATTAACAGCAATGAATAAATGAGGATATTGTCATTGGCAATAACAGGAAAAGTATAACAGCAGTTATGAGGATATACTTTTAAGACATGAATGCGAGGTTCAAAGTGAGAAGAGTAATAATTTCGCTGACATCATATCCGGCAAGAATAAAAGGGATACAAAAAGTGCTTGACAGTATTATGGATCAAACTTATAAACCTAATGTAGTAGTGTTGTATTTATCTGTTGAGCAATTTCCGAAAAGAATCCTACCAGTTGATTTGTCATCCTATTATGCACAGGGATTGGAAATACATTGGTGTCAGGATGATATGAAATCGCATAAGAAATACTTATATGCATTAAAGGAATATCCTGATGATTATATAATTACCATTGATGATGATTTCTATTATGAAAGGCATATGATTGAGGAACTGATAAGTTATACTGATGCCTATCCTAAATGTGTATTGGCAAGAAGAACACACTTAATCACAGTAGAACGTAATGGAAGTATTTCTCCGTATGAAAACTGGTGGGGGGAATGTCTGCACTATATCGGAGTACCCCGCATGGATTTGTTTGCTACAACAGGTGGAGGGACTCTGTATGCGCCGCATTTAATAGACAAAGAGTTATTTAATATAGAAAATATAAAAAGATATTGTATGTATGCAGATGATATCTGGCTTAAAATTATGGAACTGATTAGCGATGTGCCTGTAGTCCAAGTGCCAACAAGATTTTTAGACAGAGCGGATGAAGATTTTGCTATAGATGGTCTGTATCAGCAATATAACGGAAATGGTGGAAATGACAGGCAATTTCAGAAGGTTTTGGAAGTTTATGATAATTTTCATATTTCCAAATTGACATTAACGGAAAAGCTGTTTTCCACAGGTATGACATATAATGATGAAGCATTGAAAGGACAAAAAGATGACGATTTCCAAATGGCACAGGGGTGGCTTGATAGGATATGTAATGGCGGAGATATTGTTATATATGGGGCGGGAACTGTTGCTAGACGCATTTATGAGCTGCTGAAAAGACGCAGGGCAAATGATAAGATCAGGTGTTTTGCAGTAGAGAATATTGGCAAAAATCAGACTGATATTGAGGGAATTGATGTGATTCAATATAATGAGGCGGATTATGTAAATGCGGTATGTGTAATTGCTTTAGCTAATTTGGAAGAGCAGGAGTATGTAAGAAGGAAGCTTCTTGAAACAGGACTTGATGAGGGGGATATCATATTATTATCAGGTCAGCTAAACAGAGTACTGCGGGATTTTGCAGTAGTAATACAATAGACAGCAGGGAGAAATGATATGGACAAAATCATTATCTGGGGGGCAGGTAAAGCGGCGATAAACCGATATAACTGGGCAGTTTTTGCTGGATATGAAGTGATTTTTTTTGTAGACAACAATCCTGATATGTGGGGAAAAAAAATAAATGGAATTTCAATTTGTTCTCCGCAAACAGTAAAAGAATATGATTGTATAATTTTGACATCTGACATGTATCTTGAGGACATTAAGGAACAGCTTTATAATATGGGGTACAAGGGACATCAGATAGGCTTTAGGCTGTTTCGGAAAATGGCATTGTGTAGAAAGAGTACCGAGGTTGATTTTGCGAATGTCAATATGAACGATCAGATATCTTTCATTTTTGATGCATACTTTCCTGATATGAATTGGGGAGGTACGGAGGAGTGGAGCTGTACGGTTGCAAATGCGTTACATGATTTAGGTGTGCAGACATGGATGATATGCGGAATAAATGACAAATTTGATGAATTTACATATAATTGCCTGCATTTTACGGAAGAAGACGAGATAAGCATGATAAAGAAAATGGCGCAAAAAATTGCCGAACATCTGCCGTGTGTTGTTATTTTCCGCCCTACATATGTTATGTGTGCGGCAAGGGTGGTAAAAGCCATGTTTCCTACGCAGGTAAAAATTGTTGCAATGGCACATAGCGATGCTTTATATAACTATCAGGAATTGGTGTTTTGGTCAGATAAAATTGATAGGATTATATGTATAAGCAAAAAAATGCAGTCAGAGTTTTTGCGGCACGGAATAGAAAAAGAACAATTGGTATACCGTCCGAATCCTATACGAATTCCATACATTTCCGGAGAGAGAGATGTTCGAAATGAAGTTTTGAGAATAGGCTTTGCAGCACGACTGGTAAAAGAATTGAAGCGGGCGCATTTATTGCCTGAAATCATAGAAGCATGTGTACAAAGAGGAATTAATGCAGAATTTAACATTGCAGGTAAAGGACAATGCTTGGCGCTTTTAAAAGACTATGTTAGTAAGAACTGTCTGGAAGACAGGGTACATATATTGGGTTGGATTCCGCCAACAGATATGGCTGGATTTTGGGCAGAGCAGGATATTTATTTAAATATTTCTGAATCTGAGGGAATGAGTCTTTCCATGCTTGAGGCAATGGCATGCGGATGTGTTCCTGTAGTGACGGATGTGAGTGGTGTCAGCGATGTGATAGAGGACGGGAAGAATGGTTTTGTTGTGTCTGTGGATCACTGGCTGCAAGCAGTGGACAAAATTGAGTTTTTAACTAATGAAAGAAAACTGCTTCATAGCATTGGTAACTATAATATGAAGCTTATCAAAGACAGATTTGATGTAATTGACTATGCGAAGTGGATGATAGAAACGTTTGATGATGGTTTTGGAAGTTTTGCAGAGTGATATGTTGACAAAAGGAGTGATTGTTTGACAGAAATATCTATTCTTGTACCAGTTTACAATGTCGAAAAATATTTAAGAGCCTGTCTAGACAGTATATTGACGCAGACTTTTTCAAATTTTGAAGTAATCTGTGTAGATGATGGTTCTTCTGATAAATCTGGATACATATTGGACGAATATGCAAGAAAGGATGCAAGAATCAAGGTAAAACATAAGGAAAATTCCGGCTATGGGCAGACTATGAATATAGCAGTTTCCATGGCATCAGGCAAATATATAGGAATAGTGGAAAGTGATGATACAATTGAAAAAGATATGTATCAAACGCTTTACGATTGCATTACAAAATATGATTTGGATTTTGTAAAAACGGATCATTATGCAATTTGGAATAATATGGATGGTACAATTAAAAAACAATTAATAAAATTGACAGATGATGATACGATGTATAATAGAGTATTAAATCCGAATAAGGAACTGTGGTCGTATTTGTTACAGAAATTCACATGGAATGCATTATATAAAAAAGAATTGATAGTAAACAATCATATTAAATATAATGAAACACCCGGAGCGTCATATCAGGATAATGGCTTTTGGTTTCAAACTTTTTACTGGTCAAAGCGTGTGATGTTTTTAAATAAGGCATTTTATATGTACAAACAAGACAACGAAAGTTCGTCAATTCATAGTAAAAAGAAAGTTTATGCTATGAAGGACGAATATGATTATATAAGGAACATAATGATTGCCAATAATGATAAACGGGAAGAATTGTATAAAATTTGTTTTCATTTGAGGATGCGGGCATATTTATTGACATTAGACAGGATAGACATGATGCTTAAACCCGAATTTGCAAGGACTATTGAGAGGGAGTGTTCTTTTTTTGAGGAAACCAAAGAAGCTTGTTATGACTGGCTTACTGAAGATCAGTTAAGAATTATTAGAAATCCTGTAGTTTATGTTGAGGATAATGTTATCGGCTGCAAGAATATTACAAAAGAAACAATAGCGAATTTCCATCATATTATAGTATATGGCGCAGGCTCGTATGGTGAACGTGTTGTTTGCAGAGTAAAGCTGGCAATGGATGCAATGCAGTCGATACAAATAGCCGTGACAGATTTAAATGGCAGGAACAAGGAATGTTTGGGTGAGAAAGTATACGAGATAGCGGGATGCCTAAAATATAAAGAAGACAGTCTTGTTATTTTGGCTGTCAAAGAGAATTCGGATGTATTTATGGATATGTTGGATTGTCTAAGGAAATATGGTTTCTCGCATATTATTTCTGTATCTGCAACAAGACTAAAATAAAGTTGCATGGACAGTCCATACCTTGGCTAGTTATTAAAATGAACAGAGAAAATGAAGAACTGTATGAGAAAAGAGAGGGAGGATAAATATGCACAATTATTCCATATCTTCACATAAGCGGGAAACGGTTACAATTGTAATATTTTTGGGGGCTGTTTCTTGTGAATTTATCATCAAGCAGTATGGATTTGATGATTAGCCTGTCAAAAGGGTATTTTTCAAAAGAATAGTACAATATATTGTCATTTGGACAGACATACATATTCTATATATTGTGGTCATGTTTCTTAATTAACCCTTTTGACGCTTTAATCATATCATAATTTAGTGAAAATAGATGGAATAGAATATTTTCCGATAGCAGTATTCCGATTGGTTGCGGCAAAGTACTTGGAACGTGGAAACAGGAGAGCCAATAGTGGGTTTTACAGTTATTGCCGGAAATGGGGATGCGAGAAAATTATAGGATGTCTTTATAAAGATATAAAAATGGAGTATCACTATGAATTAAGATATTTTTATGAGAAGCAGCCGACAGGCAGATACAGGTCGAATGACATAGCTTTGAAGGGGTTGGATTTCCTGTCTGGCACAGTGTATCAAAATAAAAAAATATTCATACATATTCTGAAATGATATTTTTACAGTAATGTTTAAATTATTTAGATACAGATGAGAGTGAAGGCTGGTATTTTCTGCATTTATTCTTTCAATATATTCGATTGAAGAATCACTTTTTTCAGACCATTGTTCAGGGAGTTCGAATTCAGGGATTGGCAAATTTTCGTCTTTTCTATAATAGGACGTCACAAGATGGAAAGAAATATTTGGATGATGAAAAACTGGATGCACTTTTTAAGAGTGTGTCAGGCAGCAGGTATCTTCAGAAACTATAACTTCGTACGATTCCTGTGGATGATGTTATTCCGCGGGAAGAACGATATGAAAATTATGTGAGCATTCAAAAAGATTTGAAGAATTCCATTTTGATGGGAAAGAATGGGACGGGTGGCGTGAAAGAAATCTTATTAAAATATAGACAGTATATTCTCAGAGAATTGAATATAGAGTATGTAGTGAAAGAAAAAGAATTTACTAAAAAATTGCTGGATGATATTGATCAATGTGCTTTGCAGAAAAATATAAGAATTCCGACGGTTGGAATTTTATGTTTTTCACAGGATATTTCCGTAAGGTCAGAGAGTGGATGAGAGGTGATAATATTTATGCCGAGTTTGCAAAACCAAATTGAGAAATAAGCTATATTTTTAGCGAAAAAGTACAGAATTGGTTTCATGATCGCGTTAAAACGCGTGATATGATGTCGTTGTATACAGTATTTATCAATAAGGATAGCGCCATGCTGAAGATTAAGCTTGATGGCATGTTTGAGGAAACGATCAGCTATATGGATCAGAATGAATATTACTATCATGGCATGGTAGCTGGATTGTTGACAGGAATGAAAGGCTTTTCTATCCGTTTCAATAGAGAGAGAGCAGAAAGGAACGCAGTGATTTATTGTGAAACCAATATGTAAGAGCCGTGAGGCATTTATTATAGAGTTTAAGGTGGCAAAATGCATATCAGAAATGGATGCAAAAGCGCAAGAAGCGCTGTGCCAGATTACGGATAGAAGGTATGATAGGGAACTCTGGGATGAGGGATACGATCATAAAAGCAGTTATGGTATTGCGTTTTGCGGGAAGGAATGCGTGGTAAAGGTTTGTGGGATACAATAATATATACTGGGGAAAACTAAAATTTGCCAATCACGTCGACTCATGAGTATTGCAATCTTGCGCATTTTGGCAAAATATATTGCTCGTTAGTATAGATGAAATTATCCATAAAAATTTTTCGTAAAAAGATCTGGTGTGAAGTATGAAATTGTCATATATTGCATCGAATTTTGTTTTTGTAAATAATTATTTAGATTTTTAAAAGATTTATGGAATGAAGTACATAGAACAAATATCAGAAGGGATGATACAAGGGAAATTATGGACAAAAATGTTATAGTGGCGATATGTACACCTTATTATAAGAAATTTGAGTTTTTAGTTCGGCTAGTAGAATCGATAAAAATGCAGACATTTCAGGATTATATTGTAGTAGTTACAGATGATGGTTCTGATGATCGGGCTAAAGAATATATTGCGTCCTTGGGAGATCGTTATATTTATATTAGAAATGAAAAAAGAAAAGGACCTACAGCGAATTGCAATTATGCGATGGAAATAGGACGGCTTTATCATCCGCGATATATCAAGGTAATGCATCAAGATGATAGTTTTACTTATGATAATAGTTTGGAACGAATGGTACAACAATTAGAAAATAATAGGGAAGCGGTTTTTGCGTGTTCAGGCTGTGTGTGTATAAAAGAAGGAAAAAAGATAGCCGATCATTATATGGATAGGAAGCAATTGGAAATGCTAAGGCAGGATTTCTATCGTATAATAGAAGGAAATATTATTGGACCGCCAAGTCTGCTTTTGGTACGTAATAATGGTATTTATATGGATGAAAATCTTAAATGGATTGTAGATGAGGAATGGTATTTTAAGTTATTGGAATATAAAAACAATTTTGCATATCTTAATGAACCTTTAATTTCCATTGGTTTGGATGAAGGCAGAGTAACGGATTCTTGTATTCATAATTTAGAATTATTGGAAAGAGAATTTACATATGTATATGTTAAGCATTTTCAGTTGCAGAATAGTAAGTTTGATCCAATTGTCCACAATTCCAGCAGAGTTTATAATGGAGTACGGCAACAAGGATTTTATTTGCAAGGGGATTTTTTTGCGATAATAAAAGATGCAGTAAGGGATTGTAAAAAACTGGGACTTTGGGTAGGGGAAGAAAAATTTGAAAATGCTGAGAAGAATATGCAGAAAGCATTCGGTATCCAATTTGACTTCTATTATTTTGAGGACGGATTTTTGGGAGAAAGAGAGGGGATATTAACTTTAGAACAGATTCGTAATATGGGTGAAAACGTGATGTGGGTAATTGTTAAGAAGCAGGCTAGAGATATAAGGAAAATGCTGAATGACAAAGGCATCAGCGCAGTACCTTATAATGAGCGGCATTTTTGAGAGTGAAAATTATGCAGATTTAGATTTTGATGAAGGAATAGAAATTATGTGTAAATTTTTGATTTGGGGAACAGGGTGTGAAGCCGAAAAATATGGGGCGCTTTTGTGGAAAATGAAGCCGGACAGCATGGAGGTAATTGGTTTTGTTGACAGCAATGCTGCAAAGCGTGGAAAATTATTTCTGGGGAAAACGGTTTATCTTCCAGATGAATTGGGTATGCTGGATTATGATTATATTGCCATATGGAGTTATCAATATTACGATGAAATTTATTGTCAGGCAGTTGACAGGTATGCGGTTTCTCCTGACAGAATAAAAGATATTTTTTCATTCTATAAACAGAAGCTGGAGAAAAAATATACGGAAACCGATGATGAGGATTTAAAAGAAATAATACATAGAATTCGTGAGCAAAGAGGCGTGAATGTTTTTTACTTTGAACCGTCCTCAAAGGAAGAAGTATGGCATGAGGTGTATTTTGATGACAAAGTTCAGTTACAGTATATCTATTTTGAAGGGAAAAGGATGTATTTAAAAAGGAACTTTGATGGCGTAGAAGAAAGAAACGGAAAACAATATGTGAGGAATATGTACGAAGAACAAGGTGTCAACTCGCCACATAGATACGAGGGAGGGAATGTCTATGTTGAAACGGGTGATATTTTGGTTGATGCTGGCGTATGTGAAGGGAATTTTTCACTGCATCATATTGATAAAGTGAAAAAAGTGTACTTGATTGAATGTGACAGAGAATGGATGGAGGCGTTGCATTATACGTTTGAACCTTATAAGGAAAAGGTCGTATTCTGCGAAAAGTTTTTGAGCAATGTTGATTCGGAACAGACAATTAAGCTGGATACGCTGGTAACAGATCCAGTAGATTTTATCAAGATGGATATTGAGGGAGAGGAAATTGCTGCATTACAGGGAGGAAGAAAGACTGTTACCAAAAGTGATGGAGTAAAATGCGCAGTATGTTCTTATCACAGGCATGGAGACGAGGAGAAGATAAAACAAATACTAGGTGAGATGGGGCTAAAAATGCATACATCAGATGGTTATATGCTGTTTTTATATGATGAAGCGGTGTTAACAGATCCAGAGTTTCGACGTGGTGTTGTTCGCGGAAGAAAGGGATAGCTGTCATAGCTTGAACCTTGACAATTTCATACTTTACATCATATAAAAAGTCCTTTACAAAAATATCGAACATATATTACAATTTATTCCAGACATACGAAAGGAGAAAATTATAATATGGGAAAAGTTGACATACGTGTCAAAAACTTTATTAAAGTCGACACAGTATTTGCACAGTTGTTCAGTGAAGGCGTATTCAAAGGAAGCATTAAAATTGACCCAAACAAACTGCAGGAACTTGATTCGGCAAATCAGACAATCCTAAAAGATTTGGAACGATTAAGAGATGCACAGAAGATAGCGATGCTGTTTGATGATAAGCTGGCATTTCAGGTAATTTTGGGAGCAGAAGGACAGGCTGGTGTACATTATTATATGCCAGTGCGCTGCATGGAACTGGATGCACTGTCCTATTCTGGGCAGTGTCGAAGGATATCAGAAAAGGCAAAAGAAAAGAAGAAATTAAAAAAATATGCAGATGGAGTCCCAAAAGGAACAAAGATAGTGCCGACGGTAACGTTGGTGTTTTATGTTGGCAGTAAACCGTGGGATGGACCAAAAAGTGTGCATGATATGCTCGATATTCCGGAAGATATGAAGGAATGGGCAAAAGTGTTTATTCCAGATTATCAAATGCATATAATTGATGCAAGGCATTTGACAGAGGAAGAAATCAATCGGTTTGAAGGAGATTTGAAAGCATTTCTGTTGATGATACAGGAAAATTATAACGAGGAGAAATTAAAGAATGTAGTTGCGATGCATCGTCAAACATGGTATGCTATAGGTGCAATCAAGAAAGATCAGAGATATGTGGAATATATAGACAAATTCTCGGATGAAGAAATGGCAGGAGGTGTGTATATGGATGCAGTGCTTGACCGTATTGAAGCGAGAGGAGAAGAAAGAGGAGAAGCGAGAGGCGAGGCAAGAGTAAACGAATTGGGAATGAAGATGGCAAAGGCAGGACGAGTGAATGAGTTTATTCAATCGTTATCAGATAAAGAACTGCAGAATCGGTTGTTTGTAGAGTTTAAAATAAAGATATAAATTAGATTATTTTATTTGAGAAATCTGGTGTGAAGTATGAAATTGTCATATTTTACATCAGATTTTTTTGATATTTACAACAAGATCATGTGGTCAATATTAGTAAGGCAGTAAGAGAAACATATGAAAAGTATTTTAGCATGGAGGTATTTCAGTATGGATTCATTTGGAAAAAGACTAGAATCAATTATAGATAAAACCCAAAAAGAATGGAAAGAAGAACCACCAATAAATCAATCGACACCCCCAAAAATCTCAGTTATTCTGCCCTCCTTAAATGTGGCAGCGTATATTCGGGAATGTATAAAAAGTGTAATAAATCAAACACTATCAGACATTGAGATTTTATGTATTGATGCAGGCTCTACAGATGGAACTTGCGAAATTATTAAAGAATATGCCGCCAAAGACAGCCGTATCCATTTTATTTTATCCGACAAAAAAAGTTACGGCTACCAAATCAATCTTGGTATGGATAGGGCTAAAGGGGAATATCTGGGAATTGTAGAAACCGATGACAGTATTGAACCAGATATGTATGAGATATTGTATAAAACAGCAGTTGAAAACAACCTTGATTATGCAAAAGCCGGCTTTTATACGTTAGTCACGCCTTACGAGGGAGAACAATATCTTCTGGAAAATCCGTTAAGTGATACCGATCAGGTTCTCTCGGCACAATATTTTATGGAAAAAAGTTTATCCCCTGATATTTACATATGGAATGGAATCTATAAGCTGGCATTTTTGCGGGAATTTCATATTCGATTAAATGAAAGCCAAGGGGCGGCTTTTCAAGATTGCGGATTTCGCTATCTGACAGATATGAATCTTCGCAGAGGTATGTTTATCAAGAAACTGTTTTACAGATATAGGCGGGACAACGCGGCAGCTTCGACATACAATCCCAATTTTGCCAGATTTAATCTTGAGGAATGCAGATATATTCGGGAAAAAATGAGAGAATATGGCATAACAGACAGGGAACGATGGGCCTTTATGGCTAGAGAAACCGTAATGATGGCGCTTTCGCCGTATACGACCTTTAGAGAACATAGTCTGCCGGATCAATCAGTTTTATCAGCACTGGAAGAATTTCGCAAGATTATGATTCAGGATAGGGAACAGGGGATTTTAAAACAGGAGGAAATGCTTCCGGCGCACTGGATTGAGATGCGCTTATTTACCGAATATCCCGATGCCTTTGAAGCGTATATTTCTGTTAAGGCAAAGGCAGATTATGATATTTATGGCAATTTTGTACAGAAAATGGCAGAGAAGAAACAGCTTGTTATATTTTGTACAGGGAAAGTGGCGAAATATGCGCTTTGCCTAATGCGGATGAATCGTTTGGAAAACATTGTGGCTGTATGTGATAATGACAGCATGAAGTGGGGAAATAAATATCAAAGTTATGAAATACTATCGCCTGAAGAAACCGTGCGGCGGTATCCCAATGCACATTATCTGGTGGCAAAGCAGTCACATCCTGAGGAAATTATAGAGCAATTATTAAATAACGGCATTTTAAAAGAAAAGATATCTGTTTACAAACTTCCGCTAAATGCATTTGGAAGTACAAACTTATTTATGAGAGGATTGTAAGATGACACCAGAACAAAGATTGCGGGAATTGCCAAAGGGAATAATGAAGTGGTATAAAGTAGAAAAGGATAGTAAGATTGGCTGTATTGTGGCTGAATATGGAAATAGCAGATTAATTGCAGAAGCACTGGAAGAAGATAAATTATGTGTCAGCCAGATTCCGCTTGAAAAGTTAGATAAATTTTGTGTAAATCAGATTCCGCTTGAAAAGTTAGATAAATTTTGTGTAAATCAGGTTCCGCTTGAAAAAGAAGATAAATTTTGTGTAAATCAGATTTCGCTTGAAAAACGGGATAATATAAAAGAATGCGCAATGGATACGAGTGAACATTGTGAAGAATGTCAAGGGAATTTAGATAGTGCTAATATAGATGAGAAAGAGTCTTATGATATTATAATTGCAGTGGATATCATTGAATATGCCTTTGATGTGGTTCATGTTTTAAGATTTATCCGTTCACTGCTGAAACCAGATGGAAAACTGTTAGTGGCTGCTGACAACCGATTGGGGATTCGTTATTTTTGCGGCGATCAGGATATTTTTACTGGAAAGAATTATGACAGCATAGAGAATTATCGGCATTTACTGCCGTGGGAGCGTGAAACAATAAAGGGCAGAACCTATTCCAAGGCGGAGCTTCTTTGCTTTTTAGAAAAAGCTGGTTTTTTAAAGCATTGCGTTTATTCTGTATTCCCGAGAATCTCCAATCCCCAATTGCTTTTGGCGGAGGATTATATGCCAAATGAAGCCTTGGATATCCGCGTGTTTCCCGAATATAACAATCCAGATACTGTATTTCTTATGGAGGAAGAACTTTATCCAGATTTAATGAAGAATGGGCTGCTTCATGGTATGGCAAACGGATTTTTTATAGAATGTCCGCTGCAAGGGGAGCTTTCTCCAATACAGCAGGTTACGCTTTCCGGTGAACGGGGGCTGGAAAATGCAATGGCAACGATGATTGGAAGGAATGGAATCGTTATGAAGCGGGCAATGTATCAGACAGGGCAGAAGAAAATACAATTGCTTTTGGACAACAATAAGTATCTGACAGCGCATGGGGTCAGGATGATTGATGCCAAGATAGAAGACGATGCTTTTGTAATGCCATATGTGACAGGGAAGCCGGCTAATGACTATTTTAGGGAACTTCTGCAGTGCGACATAGAAGCATTTTTACAGAAATTAGATGCTTTTTGGGAGATTGTTTGTCATTCTTCCGACTCTGTTTTGCCAGAAGAAGTGAATTGGGAACAGTTTGAACCGGGATGGGAAAAGCGAAAGAAGGATGATCCCAACCGTGATAAATGGAAGAAGATAGCCTTGGGTACAAAGGAAGAAAGAGAAGAATTAGGCGTAATTTTAAAAAGAGGGTATCTTGACTTAGTATCGCTAAACTGCTTTTATTTGGACAATTCTTTTGTATTTTATGATCAGGAGTTATTTCTTGAGAACGTACCAGCAAAGGCAATTATGGTAAGAACTATTGAGTTTATTTACAAATTTAATGACCAGTTGGATAGAATCCTTCCAAGAAAAGAGCTGTTTGAACGATACGGTATGCTGAAATATATGGAATTATATCATAAATTTATTAGTCGTTTTTTAAATATTCTGCGCGGTGATGACGGGCTTTCTGATTATTTTAAAGAAGGCAGGCGGGACTATGGAACGGTGCTGGATAATCGCAAGCGGCTAAATTATTCTGGTGAACAGTATACCATGATTTTTAAGGATATTTTTCATCATATTCGAGGGCGCAGACTGTATCTTTTTGGATCGGGAAAATATGCACAGCGGTTTCTGGAAAAGTATGGGCAAATATATCCGATAACGGGATATTTGGATAATGATCAAAAACGTTGGGGTACAGAAATAGAAGGGAATCCTGTATTAAATCCGGCAATATTAAAACAAATGAATCCCGTAGAGTATAAGGTTATTGTGTGTATCAGCAATTATATGCCAGTTGTGCGGCAGCTTCGCAGAGAGGGGATTCCCAATTTTAGTGTATTTAACCCCAATTTGCAGTATAGAGATGAAATTGTGCCTGAAAATCAGTCTTTGGAAACAGATGGAATGCTTCGCGTATCAGAAAGCAGTTTATCAAAAAAATCTGCCCAAAAATATAATATCGGCTATATCGCAGGTGTCTTTGACCTTTTCCATATCGGACACCTAAATCTGCTGCGGCGCGCAAAGGAGCAGTGCAATTATCTAATTGTGGGAGTTGTTACAGACGAGGGTGTGATAAAGCACAAGAAATCAAGTCCCAAAATTCCGTTTGAGGAGCGCATTGCGATTGTGCGTGCGTGCCGGTATGTGGATGAGGCGGTTGAGATACCGCTTGATCAAGGAGATACCGATGAGGCATACCGCAGATATCGATTTGATGTGCAGTTTTCGGGGAGCGATTATGCAGATGATCCCAAGTGGGGCGCTAAGAAAGCATTTTTGCAGCGGCATGGCGCAGATTTGGTGTTTTTTCCTTATACGGAGGGGATTAGTACAACGCAGCTAAAAGATGTAATCAATAAGCAAGGATGAGCATTTAGATATTCTGTACGGTAAAGAGATTTATAGTGTAGTTGCGCTGGCTGTACATCGCAAAGTGGCAAATTTCTGTTGTGAGGCTGTGGGCATATAATTAGCGTCAGTCTTATCGGCGTTTAGTACAATAGATAAATTTGATAGTATAGAAATAAAAAGTGCAGGCATTGAAACTTACAAAATGTTAGTAGTATGGAGGAAAAGATGATTATAGATAGTTTGAAAGAATTAGAAAAAAGTGGAAAATTGGATAAGCCAGTTGTATTATGGGGAATCAACAATATCACAAAAGAAGTTATTACATGGTTGCGTTTGAAGGGTTATGGGGATAAATTGCTTTTTATTGTTGACAATTTTAAATACACTTTCTGTCATGAGTATGAAGGGCTTGTTGTTGTGACGCCTGCACGACTTAAAGAATTGGAAAAGGAATCTGTTTCAGTAATGTTTTTTACAATGAAACATCAAGAAAGTGTTCGGAAACAGATAGAAGCATATGGGATAACAGACATCTATAATCTAATGAATTTGTCAGAAGAAAAAATACTTGAAAAGTGTAATTTGCCATATTATTTCAAGAATCGCAGTAAGGGAAAAAAGTATTTGTGTTATATTTTGGCAGGGTATGATCCCGTGTTGTGGGAGGGGACACTTGCTAGAATTGAAGCATTTCAAAACAACAATGTAGATTATTGTCTTGTATCCTCTGGCAAGTATGTTGATGTTCTTGATGAATTGGCAGAGAAAAATCAATGGTCTTATTTATATTCGGAAGAGAATCAAGTATGTTTTATTCAAAACATGGTAATTGAATTGCATCCTGCCGCAGATTACATATTTAAGATTGATGAGGACATTTTTATTGGACAGGAATTTTTCACGAGAATGATAGAGGAATATCATACAATTGAACAGTATGGAGAATATAGAATAGGATTTGTTGTTCCTGTGATTCCGCTGAATTGTTGCGGCTATGTATCATATTTAAAACTGGCTGGAAAAAAGAAGGCATATGAAGAACGCTTTGGCAGAGCATACAGATGTAGTTTTAGTGCAGCATTTAATTTGGATGAAACGGCTGAATTTTTATGGGAATCTATGGATACATTTGATGCGATGGTTAAAAAATTTCTAAAAAATAAGGGATACCAGATTTTGGATTGCTATTTTAATATAGGGTGTATTATGTATTCCCGTGAACGCTGGCTGATGATGGGGAAGTGGCCAGAACGAAAAGGAGAATCTGGTATGGGAACAGACGAAGCTTATATTTATGAAGATAATGTGGAAAAAAATATGTCTATTTATGAAGTCCAAGGTGTTTTGGCAGGGCATTTAGCTTTTGGACACCAAAAGAAACGGATGTTGCAGTATTATCAAGAACACAAGGAAAAATTCCAGATTTCGTAATTTGGGGATAATTACGAGATAATTTTAGTTTAAAAGGTATGTATAAAAAAAGATGATACTTTTTTTTTACTAGATGCTGATTCATTTTTTTGAAAGTGAAGTAACATATGAAAGTATTTGTATTTTGGGAGTGTATCATGGTTAAAGAAAGGCAGACGTGAGTGATTTTTTTGAAGTGTAGAGAAGAAAAGCATGTTTTTTATGAGGAGGAGTTTGCAAACTATGAAAAAAGTCTGTGCAATGGCAAGTACTATTTTTAATCCTGAGAAACCAAAACAAAGTTTTAACGAATTAAATGCAGTAGGACTGCATGAGGTAATGTTTGATTTTGGTTTAATAATATCGCCGGAAGGGATATTGATTGACCACAATAGTGAAGAACCCAAATTTAAGCCGCAAAAAACAAGAAAGTCATATCAAACAATTATCAAGCAGTTTGCAGAGCACGGCTTTATGCCTTCGATTGCAAGACTGCCGTTTGTTGATGTGCGTTTAAATCCTGGAAATATATATCAATATAAGGAGTTAAATAATCTGATTTTGCAAGTTAATATAGACTGTATTAGGGCTTGTGAGGAAATGGGATGCTACGATATTATTATACAGCCATTATTTGCAGGATTAAAACCAGAGGAACAATGGGAAGCAAATAAAGCATTTTTCTTGACGCTTGCGTCAGCGTGTCAGAATAAGAATACAAGGCTTTTGTTAATCAATCAATGTCAAAACTTTAACGGTCATTTAGTGCGTGGCGTTTGTTCGGATGGAATGGATGCAGCGAAGTGGTTAGATGCATTAAACCAAGAAGCTGGCAGGGCGTGTTTTGGATTTTGTCTTGACGTGGGAATTTGTAATTTATGCGGACAAAATATGCAGAGTATGGCAATGGCTTTGGAGAAACGGATTTGGGCGGTAATTCTTACAGAGAATGACGGGAAGAATTTCGCGAAGCTTCTTCCTTTTACCAACGCCTATGGGCGCAGTTCCACAATGGATTGGCTCAGTGCCGTTAGAGGGCTTAGAGATATTTGTTTTGACGGATATTTGATACTGGAAACGGTCGATACAACGGTTGCATTTTCTCCATTATTACAGCCCTATTTATTTCCTGTTTATAAAGCGCTTCTTGATTATTTTGCAATGCAGATTAATATTGAAAATGATTTGAAAAAGTACAATCAGGTAGTTCTTTTTGGTGCGGGGAATATGTGCCGCAATTATATGAAGTGCTATGGCAAAAAGTATCCGCCGCTTTTTACGTGCGATAATAATCCCAAGCTATGGAATACAGAATTTGAGGGGCTGCAGGTAAAAAATCCAGATGAATTAAAAACACTCCCGAAAGACTGTGGTGTTATTATCTGCAATATTTTTTATCGTGAGATAGAGAATCAACTGCGGGCAATGGGGATTAAAAATATCGGATACTTTAATGATGAATATATGCCCTCGTTCTATTTTGAAAGATTAAAAAGGGAAGTAGAGCCTGAGGAGGAAAGAAGTTTATAGTAACAGTTCAGCCTAGAGGCTGTCGCAATAAGCCTTGATTATACAAGATAGAGTGTTAAACGCAGCACGTTGTTATAATATCTTGTATAGATCTTCCTTAATGCGACAGCCCCGTGAAACAGCGTAGCGGCAGAGATGCATCAAGTCGCCACGAAGTGGTTTTGCATGGATTGATGCCTGTAACAGTTTATAGGGTTTTTATGGTCTGAGATGATTTCTTAATGAAATCTTGTGTCAGACCTTTTTTCATGTTATGCTATAATAAGAATAACATGAGGGGGATTATAATGAATCCATATATACAGTATATGTACAGTTATCCGCATAAAACGGCATACAGACCGCTTACGGGGATTTCTCTAGGCGATTATGCGTCTTTGCTTTCCGGCAGCGGTCATGGGTTATATCTTCATATTCCGTTTTGTCAGGCAAAATGCGGATATTGTAACTTGTTTTCTGTTGCTGGACAGGACATGGATAGAGTGGACAGGTATTTGGATGCAGTGGAACGCCAATGTAGGCAATATCAGGAAGTGCTTGCGCCGAATAAATCAGAATTTTCGGAGTTGGTTATTGGTGGCGGAACACCATTGTGTTTAACGGAGAAGCAGTTAGACAGAATGTTTACAATGCTGCATCACTATTTTCGTTTTGCCGCAAATAAGGAACTTATTGTAGAAACAGCACCAAATCAAACATCCAAGGAAAAACTTAGGATTTTAAAGCAGGCGGGCACGACAAGAATCAGTATTGGGATACAAAGCTTTTCAGATAAAGAATTGAAAGCATTTCGCAGGCAGCATAATGTGCAGGCTGCAAGAAAAGCACTGGAATTGATAAATATGTTCAATTTTGGTTGTGTAAATATGGATTTTATTTACGGGAATCCGCTGCAGAATGAGGAAAGTTTGATGATATCGCTAAAAGAAGCACTATGCTATGAACCGGATGAAATTTTTCTTTATCCTCTGTATGTACGGCGGGGTGTTGGGTTGGAACGTGAAGGCGTAGTCTGCAATCCCAAACGGGTGTATGCGCAGTATCAGGCGGGCAGTCGTTTTTTGCGGGAGGCGGGATTTCGTCAGGATTCTATGCGAAGGTTTGTAAAGCAGAAGCAAAAGCGTGCATTTTCGGAATGCGGTTTTGGAACGTCGCTGGGGCTGGGGTGCGGCGGACGCAGTTATCTGGGGAAGCTGCATTTCTGTACATCTTACGCCGTTTCTGCTAAGGCGTGTGCGGCGCAGTTGGAAGCGTTTCTGCAAACAGCAGATTTTACGCAGATTACAAACGGTATTATATTGACCGAGGAGGAATTGAAAAGACGTTATATTATCCGGCATTTGCTAATTTATCCAGGCGTGGATTGTGAGCAGTACCAAGCCCATTTTGGCAGTTTGGTTATGACGGATTTTCCGATATTGGAGAAATGGGTGACGCAAGGTTATATAGCGAAGGCGGGGCAGATGCTTGCGCTGACGCCGCAGGGGCTTGGGCTTTCTGATTTCCTTGGACCACAGTTGATCTCGCCCGAGATTGCAGAATTAATGGAGAAGTGGGAAGAAGCAAATGGGTAGATGCTAAGATTCTATTGCTGTAGATTGCAATAGAAATGGAAAAGTATCAGCGATAGACTTATTGTTGTAGATTGTGAAAAATAGAGCAATTAGGTATGAGTAGAAGTATTGTTGTGGACTGTGAAAAACAGAAAAAATAAGTATGAGTAATCGTATTTCTGTAGACTGTGGAAAAAAAGAAGTGAGAGAAAGTACAAGCGTAGGTATTTTGCCAAAGATTGTGAAAATAGCAAAGGAGTGAGAATACATGAGTAGACATATGCTGCTGTATCGCGGCAGTTTGAAAAGTTGTAACTATCGCTGCTCTTACTGCCCTTTTTCTAAGCATCCGCAGTCACAGCGGGAACTGGAAAAGGATAGGGAACAGTGGCAGTCTTTTCTAAAAAGCTATCCCCAAAAAGCAGCAGCGTTGAATCTTGGTGCGCTTATGGTAGTTCCTTATGGCGAAGCGATGCTTTATCCATGGTATTGGGAAGGGCTTGCGCAAATCAGTGCGCTTGCGCAGACGGATGCAGTAGGGATGCAGACAAATCTTAGCTTTTGTGCAGAAACATTTCTGGACTGTTATCAAAAGGCGGGAGGGATTGTGGAAAAGGTACGGCTTTGGGCGACGTTTCATCCGGAAATAACAACGATTTCAACATTTGCCCAAAAATGCAAGACGTTAACGAACGCAGGCGTAACGCTCTGTGCAGGGAGCGTCGGCGTGCCGGAAAATCTGGAATTGCTGCGAAAGCTTAGAGCAGAATTGCCGTATGCTATCTATTTATGGGTGAATCAAATGGACGGTTTGCGGCGTTCGTATACGCAGCAGGAAAAAGAAGCGTTTTTGGAGATTGACCCCTATTTTGAACGGGAGCTTCTGCCGATTCGTGCGGATGTGTCACGGTGTCAGCAGCGGCTATTTATGGAAGCGGACGGAACTTTGCGTGCCTGCAATATCAGTTCCGTTATGGAAAGCGGCTGGGCAGCGCTTGAAGTTTTTCCAGAGCCAAAATGCAAGCGTAAGCAATGCTCCTGCTATCTTGCTTACGGCGGACGGGCGGACTTTATGAATCGGGTGCTTTTTGGCAAATATCCGTTGTTTCGTATCCCCAGACGACCAAAAGCAGCTTTTCTGGATATCGAAGGAACATTAATTCCTTCTAAAGATGTTTCTGCCAAGCAGTATCAGATAGAAAACGGCTTAGAAAATGGAAATGCAGATGGTGCAGAAATGGACAGATGTAATAGTAAAGAAAGCAATTGTTTGCAAAGCACAGCAAGCGATGACAGCGTTTCGGCAGGAAGTTTTGCCAGATACCATGAAAAAGATAGGAAAATATCCGCAGATATTATTGTCGGTTTGGAGGCGCTTGCAAGAGAGAATGTTAGTTTGTTTTTTGCAACAACGCTGCCGTACCAAGATGCAGTGAAACGCTGTTCTTCTATAATCCATTTATTTCGAGGCGGCGTGTTTGCATGCGGTGCGCATATACTTATGTGGAAAGATGGAGAGAAACAGGAATTTTTTTATCAATTAGAAGCAGCGCTTTTGCTGGAACTTATGCCTTTGCAGTCGGTATATCATTTTCGGATATTAAAATACCAAAACGGCGCGGAACTTTACAAAGTGACACTGCTGCGTCCAACACGTAAACCTTGGCGGATACAGGAAGCAGAGGAACTAATCGACCAGTTAGGAGCATACAAAAGCGCGGTGCGGTATCTTCTGGAAGGTCACTGTCTACAGATTGTATCAATAAAAGCAGATAAAGCAGGCGGTGTGGAAATGCTGTGCCGCTGGCTTGGAATATCCCCGAAAGAAGCTGTTGCTGCGGGAGATTCTATGTTAGATAAGAAAATGATAGATTTATGTGCAGAATAAGAAAAGATACAGGCAGGGTAAAAGATACAATCAGGGTTATGCATTGGATAAAGAAAAATGATAGATTTGTGTACGAAATAAACAAAGAAGCAATCAGGGTTATACATTGGATAAAGGAATGACAATTTGTGTCCAGAATAGGCAAGGACTTAAGTTGGATTAAAATTAGGAAAGGTGGTGAAGCCGGCGGATGAAAAATATTATGCTGCCGCTTGGGGTAGATAATTTCGAGGAATTGCGGACAACTGGCTACTACTATATTGATAAAACATATTTTATTGAGGAATTGATACAGGAGCGCTTTAAGGTGCATTTAATTACACGTCCGCGCCGTTTCGGAAAAACACTTGCAATTAGTATGCTTGCGGATTTTTTTGATATACGCAAGGACAACCGGCAGATTTTTGAAGGATTGGCAGTGTCAGAGAATAAAAAACTTTGCAGGGAGTGGAGAAATCAATGGCCAGTTTTGTTTGTAACACTGAAGGATATTGAGGATTTAAGCTTTGCGGAAGCGTATGCGCAGTTGGTGTTTACAATTTCTAACCTATGTATTGAACACAGCTATTTGGCAAAGAGCAGCCATGTAGACAGTACAGATAAGGTGCTCTTTTTGAAATTAAAAAATCAGACAGCAGATAAAGCGGCTGTCAAAAACAGTCTGTTGATTTTGACAAGAATGATGTCTGCACACTTTGGAAAGCCGGTAATTCTGCTGATTGACGAATATGATGTGCCGCTTGCAAAAGCCAATGAATATGGGTATTATGCGCAGATGCTCAACAGTATTCGCGGTATGCTAAGTACCGCATTAAAAAATAATCGCAATCTCCAATTTGCAGTAGTAACAGGCTGCCTTCGTATTGCAAAAGAGAGTATTTTTACAGGGACGAACCATTTCGTTGCGAATACAATTGCAGGGAAGCGTTACAAGAGCGTGTTTGGCTTTACGCCTGCGGAGGTTGGCAAACTGCTGTCAGAATTTGGATTTGAAGCGCAAGGTGCTAAGATAAAACAATGGTATGACGGTTACCGAATAGATAATACGGAATTATATTGTCCATGGGATGTATTAAATTATGTCAGCGAATTAAAAAATGACCCAGATGCGCCGATGGGAAGTTATTGGAAGGATACCAGTCATAATGATATTATTCGCAGCTTTATCGGGCAGAAAGCGTTTAATGTTACAGAGCAGTTTGAAACGCTGCTGGCGGGAGGATGTGTTAAGGTTAAGCTGTGCGATACACTAACATATGATTTTTCGCATTCCTCAGAGGATAATTTTTGGAATATTCTATTTTTAACAGGGTATTTGACACAGACGGAATCAGATGGTGAAGATAGTAAGGCAACGCTTTTACAGGGAGAGGTTTTTTTAAAAATTCCAAATGAGGAAATTAAAACTATTTTTGCGGAAACGATTGTGCAGTGGTTTCAAGATAATATGCGCACGACAAATCGCATGCCATTGATGGCGGCGCTGTGGGAGGGAAAAGCGGAATTGGCTTCTTCTTTGTTAACGGATTTGCTGTTTGGTACAATTAGTTATCATAACTATCGAGAAGACTTTTATCATGCATTTCTGGCAGGAATATTTGTCGGTTTAGGATATGCGGTGGAAAGCGATAAGGAACACGGTATTGGAAGACCAGATATTGTGGTAAAGGACAGTGCAAACAGACGCGCAATTATTTTGGAAATCAAACATTCGCAGACAAAAAGTGCAATGGAAAAGGATTGTGAAACGGCAGTGAATCAGATTGCAGTGCAAAAATATGCACGGGATTTTCTTGACGGATATAAGATAATGCGCTGTTATGGAGTATCTTTTTTCCAAAAACAGTGCATGGTGAAATATTTAGAAATATGAAACAGAGTATTACTATTTAATAGTTGAAATGCGCAAATGCCGTTATTACTATGAGTATACTGCACAGTAAGAAGATTGCCGTGTAGCTGTAAATAGTGATAAACAAGATATTATAATAAGGAAGGAACAAACAAAACAATGACACAGGAAGCAATGAAACCGCCTGTAGAGGTAAAGTACAAAGAAGAGTTAGAAGTGCTGAAAAACACAGACACCGGAAATCGTCCCGAAAACTGGCTGCTATCGCCGAAAGCAGTGCGGACATTTATTATCGGGAGCACGCAGCCAATTGTATATCAAGATAAAGGATATGTTATCCAAAAGAAATATTTTGGCAATGACGCATTAATTGAACGCTGTATTGTGACATTGGCAGGAAACCGTGGGTTAATGCTTGTGGGAGAGCCAGGCACGGCAAAGACAATGCTTTCCGAATTATTGTCGGCAGCAATCAGCGGCGTAAGCACCAATACCATTCAGGGGACAGCAGGTACTACAGAGGATATGATAAAATATTCTTGGAATTATGCGCTTTTACTGGCAAAAGGCCCTAGCAGACAGGCATTAGTGCCTTCACCGCTTTATGTGGGCATGGAAAAAGGGATATTAACAAGGTTTGAGGAGATTACTCGAACACCGGCAGAAATTCAGGATAGCTTGATTAGTGTGTTAAGCGATAAGGTGCTGAATGTGCCGGAGCTTGGCGACGACGGTTTTTTGTTTGCACGTCCGGGTTTTAATGTAATTGGAACAGCGAACACGCGGGATAAGGGCGTGAACGAAATGAGCAGCGCGCTAAAGCGGCGTTTTAATTTTGAAACAGTAATGCCGGTGCGTGAGGTTGCGCTGGAAAAGCAGATTATATTAAACGAAGTTGGGAAGCTTGCCGCAGAGAGTCATATTAATATGGAAGCGGATGAGGATGTCGCAGAGCTATTGGCAGCAACTTACCATGAATTGCGCGAGGGTATTTCTTCCTACGGACACCGGATTGACAAACCAGCGGCGGTTATGAGCACAGCAGAAGCAGTTTCTGTATATTATCAAACAATGCTGACGGGATATTATTATGGAGAAAGGCGTATGAATGTAGGCTGTCTGGTACAGAATCTAGTCGGTGCTGTTTCCAAGGAAAACAAAGACGATTTAGAGAAAGTAAAAGGATATTTTCATACGGTGGTAAAGGATAAAAGCGATAAAGAAGGTGGATTATGGAAACAATACTACGAAGCGCGGAAATGGCTGAAATAATGCTGGTGCCTGTGCGGCATCACAGTCCGGCGTGCGCCCTTCAGCTTAGAAAAGTGATAAACCAGTGGCAGCCTTCTGCGATTTTGGTGGAGGGGCCGGAGAATGCAAATCATCTGCTTCCGGTAATGGTACATGCGGAAACAAAAGCACCGTTTGCAATTTACTATGCATATCATGACAAAACCAAAGTGCTCTCTGAGGAGCAGGAACATTTTAAATGCTATTATCCTTTTTTGGAATATTCGCCGGAATTGACTGCGTTACGTGAAGCGGCAAAAGGAGGGATTGATGCTGCCTTTATTGACTTATCCTATGGAGATATTCTGGCAGCGTCCACAGCGGGAAAAGGTCTGCGCAAAGAGGAGGAAAAAAACACTTACAATGACGACTATCTGCTTTCGCAAAATACATATATTGAAAAGCTTCTGGAAAAAACCAGTCTGCGCAGTTTTGATGAATTTTGGGAAAAATTTTTTGAAATAAAGGGTCTTTATGAAGAAACGGATGTTTGGTTTTCGCATTTGTTAACGTATTGCAAACTTGCGCGGGAACACACGCCGCTGGAGATTTTGCAGGAAGAAGGCAGCCTTGCGCGGGAAGCACATATGGCAGAACATATTTTGCAGTATGCAGCCGCCCAAAGCAGCGAAAAAGGGATAAAAGATTTTGGAGAGCTTCAAAAAATCCTTGTGGTGACAGGTGGGTTTCATACACCTGCGCTTGCACAACACCTTCGTGTTAAAACAGGCAAAAAAACAGTTACTTCTAAAACGAAGCAATCCAGCAAAGTACCAGCAAAAAATCAAAGTGTCTATCTGATGCCCTATTCAATGGAAGCCGCAGATGCACTGAACGGTTATGCAAGCGGAATGCCATTTGCTGGATTTTATCAGAGAGTTTGGGATTACTGCCAGGAAACACAGCAGCCATATTTAGATAATGGGGCATATCAAAAAGCTGTGCTGGACTTATTGGTTGAATCCGGCAAGGAGGTTCGCCGAAAAGAGGGCAACTTGTCAACTTATGATGAAATCTGTGCGTGGCAGATGGCACAAGGCTTAATGGAACTGCGCAGCAAGCCGCAGCCGGGAGCATATGAGTTATTGGATGCTGCCTTGTCTTCCTATGTAAAAGGTGAGTATAATATTGCGTCTGATACGCCGATTCGGATTTTGCGGCAGTTGATGACGGGCGAGGGAATGGGAACGCTTTGCGCGCAGGCAGATGTGCCGCCAATTTTGCAGGACTTTGAGGCACAGTGCAAAACATTTCGCTTCAAAATACAGTCTACGTTGGAAAGTGAGGTAACGCTCTCTATTTTTTCAGAAAAAAAGCATAGAACCATTAGCAGTTTTCTGCATCGTATGGTCTTTTTAAATACTACGTTTGCCTGGCGTGTAAAAGGCCCGAACTTACAGTTAAAACGGGATAGAAACTTAATTCGTGAAATTTGGAAATACAAATGGACGACAGCAGTTCCGGCGGCATTAATTGATGTATCTGTTTACGGTGCGACAATTGAGGAAGCGGTGACGAGCCTAGTGCAGAAGCAGTTGAAAAAGGACATTAGTGCAGGAGAGGCGGCGAAACTGCTGACACAAGTATTTGAGATGAATCTGACAGGGCAGCTTGAAGCCGTGTATGATTGCGTAAACGAACGAATACTGCACGATACGGATTTCTATTCTGTGGCAGATGCACTTAAATATTTAATTATGATGGATGAGCTGGGAACTTTGTATCAGACAGAACTGAGGTTTGAGGATTTGCTGCGAAGATGTGTGCAGAAGCTAATCACTCTTTTGCCCTCGATTATCGGAATAAAAGAAGAGAATCTTACGGCCTGTATGGATGCGCTCAAATTATTGTACCGCATTACGAATAGAGCTAACATGAAATTAGCAGCAGAAAGTGAATTATATTATGAAACGTTAGAAACCATGGTGTATGGGCATCCAATGGATAACACAGCGTTAAACGGGAATGTACCACTCGATAAACAGACAGATTTGCATACAGATATGCGTGCCGATCTCCACGCGGGGCTTTGCGGTTGTATTCATGGCATTCTTTATGGGAGTGGTAGAGAAGGAGCGGCGAACGTGGAATTTGCATGCCGTGGATATTTAACCGGAACAAAAGAACAGTTGATGCAGACGGCAGTCTTTTTCCGTGGCTTGTTCTATACTGCGAGAGATTTAATATTTATTGGCGGTCAGATATTGGAATTGCTGGATACGTTTTTCGGGCAGGTGGACAGCACGGAATTTATGGAATTATTGCCGCAGCTTCGTATGGCATTTGCGTATTTTACGCCTGCCGAAACCGATAAAATTGCACGCAGGGCAGCAAAACTGCATAAAAGCGTGCAAAAAAATCCACAGGCAGCTTCTTCGCCTGAAAATTCTAGTTCTGCTTGGAGTAAGACGGTCGGAGAGGATATTTTAACACGTAATATTGTTTTGCCGGAATGGTATACATATGCAAAGGCACTTGACGCCTATGTACAGGGGCAGATGGAGATAGAGATATAAGCTGGCAGTGGTGATGCATAGAAAGCCTATATACAAGGAAATAGAAGTATAATCGTGGTATTTTGAACATAAGAAAGGACATCTGCGTTAACAGATGTCCAATAGGGGCTGTTGATAGACGGTTAGATCGGTTAATTAGTTACAGCTATAGCCACAATACTTTTTAAAAAACAACATCCTTAAAGAGCTTCTTACAGATCTCTTGATTGTCTATGTCATCAGTATCTATATTAAGATGGTCTTTACGCTTATAAAAAAGATAAAAGAAGTTGTCCCTATCTCTTTCCTTGGCTTGTATAGCAGATACTATATCTCCTACAGCAGCAATTTTTTCCCCATCATTCGTTTGAAAAGCAATATTTGTTGCCGAAAAATCAGGTTTTCCAAAGCCGCTGTTAAACTGTGATGCCATTAATATAACAAAATTACAGCTAATATCCTTTTCGTTTGCATAACTTTCCAAAGAATGCATTACTTTTAAAATCATTTCTTTATTCTCTAATTGAACCCTTTTCGTTTCTGAATCCATGTCAGTGGCAATTAGAGTGTCTTTTTCTTTTTCCAGTTTGGCAATCAAAGAATCATCTATTACCCACGAATCAGTACTTTTGATTAAGTACTTTGCTGTAACACTCATGGCCTGCTCAAATTTTTCCAATAAACTCCCTCCAGAAGCCAGATCTAATACAAATGCTTTATATTCAGCTTCTGATTTCCAAACAGGATGCCTTCTCATTCTGCGTTCAAAAAATTCTTCACATAATTGGCTATGAAAAAGATTTTTCATTAAATAGATAATATCGTCATCACACAATAGGGAAATAGATAAACCATTTTTAAACTGTTGTCCCCTTTTACTTAATGATTCCAATGAAAATAACTTTTTTTCGTTGGAATCAATTTTTTCACTAAGATAGCTAATAATATGTTGGAGTATATATGCTTCGTATAGTACAACAGGATGTGTCTGAATCCATTTCCGTTCCGCATCATGGGCATATACGACATTCTCAATAACGCTTATAGCATTTTTGTAATATGCTATTTTATACTTCCCGTTTTCTTTTGATATTGTAAGTGAAGAAAGAAGACGCTCAAAATCAATGTTGACCGTGTCAAAACCTGTGATATATGCATCCCGAATAAGATAATCCAATTTATCTACGTCTATTACTTTTGAATTGAGCATTGATATAAAGCAATTCTTTATGTTATTATTTATCGTTCTTTCTGAATATTTGTATCCTGTAATACAACGGGCAAAAAATTCTTTCTGCCCTACGTTATCAAAAAACATCTCAAATTCTGATATACCAATTATTGCACTCATAATCTCATGAGGCGCTGCGGCAAAACTTGAATCTTCTGGAATGTCTTTTGAAAAACTCTCATTTCCAATAGTTTCTATCAGTTTGTTATGTAATTGTGTATAATCATGATCTTCTCCAAGGTAAAACTCTTCACCTGTATGGGAAAATGGAGCATGACCTACATCGTGTAATAAACATGCAAGTTTAAATAATTCGCCAATCCTTTCTAAGAAATCCATAGGCGGATTGACTTTTTTCTGCACTTCTTTTATCAGTTGATTAACTGTTAATTCTCCCAGATAGAAGACGCCCATTGAGTGGACAAAACGATTATGTACTGCGGAGGAATAAAGTGGAGAATAGCTGGTCTGTATAACCCGGCGCAGCCTTTGAAAAACAGATGTATCAACAATGTTTGTCATATAGGTAACAGGAATCTTAATATAGCCATAAATAGGGTCTTTAATTCTTTTGTAGTCTTTCATGGCTATGCTCCTAATACTTGTACTGAACGTTGATTCATAAATGCCAATAATACATCTAAGGCTAAATATCCTCTAAACTGTTGAATTAAATCCTCTACTTCTTTATTTTCCTTTAATTTAATACCTTTTTTCCCGTTTTGTTCACTTTCTTCAAAAAACTCAGAGTAACTTCTGAAAAGTGCATCTGTATTCTCTCTTGATAAAATAAGAACAGCTTTTTCTTTGTTCTCCCTTAAAATCTGGACTACCTCTGCTCCATACATTTCAATTTCGTTGTAAGTAAGAAAACGTTGTCCACCTTTTTTCAACATCTCAATCATTGCATTTGCTGCTAAGTCTTCAATTCCAATGTAAAAGCACATCTGCGCCACTCCTTCTTGTTTATATTTGGCATTTAAGCCGTAACCGCATAAATTCAGCCTTTATCTACAATAAGTAAAATAAAACCAACACTTCATTCATTTATGAAAAAAGTGCTTGAAGAACCTATACATTTCAAATATCAATCACATATATTTGCAGACAGTCTGCATAGAATAAAACGATTTACTGAAAACCGTTTTATTTCTTATACTGTCTACTTAAATTATATGTTGCATGTACCTAGATAGTGTTACCATTATATCATTTTTTTATACAAATTACAATTGGATTTTTTAACAGTTCCAGAATAAACGCATGAACGGAAATAGCAACTCAATTAGAACATTTTTTGTGCATTTTTTTACTGTAAATTGAATCAAAATTAAAATTATAACTCAAACTACAATATTTTCCTGTCATATTACAGCAAATTCAAACAAATATTCCTGTGATAATTGCCAAAAAATCTGTGACAATATACCTATTTTTTGATCATGCGTTTATTCTGTTAACAGTTCCTTAATGGAAAATGGGAGGTGTTATTGTTTATTTCCACGCCAAAGTAGTAGGATGTCATTACATTTCTGACAATTTTTTGTTTTTGGAACAGAGTAAAGAATAAAAAAATGTCTTGACATTTTTTATAAGTACTATATAATAC
>VSNQ01000079.1:1507-22413 GCA_009774395.1 Lachnospiraceae bacterium | reverse complement strand
TTTTTGAAATGCTCCGAACGCCATTATATATGCGGTGTTCAGAGCATTTTTTTACTCGATTGCCTGCAAAACTCAGGATATATCTTTCTTTCATGCAAGCGGATAGGAGGAAAAATGTATGGAAGCGAAGGAAAGATTAAGAAATGATATTCTTACAGCTATGAGAGTGCACATTGATGCAAATACGCTGTTGATACTGGAAACAGTTATTGTACAGAACCTACAGGGAATTGAAATAACAAAATCTGAAACAAGCCTAGCTACAATTGATAACACAAATCAATACATCAAAGAATTGTTTATGGCACGGAAAGCGCCGAAACTATCCTCCGAAACAGCAAAATATTACCTAAGTACAATAGATGAATTAATATCAATAATCAACAAACAGTTGATAAATGTAACAGAAAGTGATGTGGAATATTATTTGATGGTAAAACAAAAGAACAACAGCGGCGCAAGTTTGAACAATCTACTAAGAAATTTGTCTGCATTTTTTACATGGATGCGTAAAGTGAAGCTGATCAGTGATAATCCATGTGATGGGATAGAACGATTTACAGAACCAGAAAAACCAATAGACCATCTGGAAGCGCAGCAAGTAGAACTGCTGAAAAAAGGCTGCAAATACAAAAGAGATAGAGCACTAATAGAGTTTATGAGGTGCACTGCAATGCGGCGCGGAGAAATACCATCAGTTAAAATACAGGATATAGATTTTAGAACCGGAAAATTGTTAATTTACGGCAAAAAGAGTCATAAATACAGAACAGTATATTTGGACAATGTTGCTCTATATTATATCCATGAATATTTAGACGAAAGAAAGGTTACAGAAAATAGCAAAGAGCCGCTATTCACGCACGTGCGTGGTGACACGACACAAGCGTTAGATGTAGACGGCATCTATGTTACAATAAAAACAATTGCACGCCGCGCCAATATAGACAAAAACGTGTATCCGCATATATTCCGGAAAACAACCGCAACGAATATTGTAAAACGTGGCGGATCGGATGAAATTGCAGGGGAATATTTAGGACACGCGCCAAGGAACGTAACTGCAAAGCACTATACCTACAAAGATGAAAAATACACAGAGCGTATATTTAGGGATTTTGTTGAAGCATTTTAAAGTATACAAAAAAGTTTAGCGGTGCAGCAGAAAGCGGAATTATTTTTCTGCTGTGCCGACTGGCAGCAATTGGGGGCTATAAAAGATGTCAAGTAAAAATTGTGAATTGGAATTATATCAATTAATCATGAAACCAGATGAAGATATTTCCTATGTATCTGAATTTGGGTGGGTAACTGATAATAAATTTTTTGTCTGGGTTGATCATATCTGGTTTAAGGAATTTATGGAAAAATTATATAAGATTTTTGGATATGGTATTTTTGACGAAGGAAATTTTAACGCAACTGTTAAGCCGGATAGTGTTTGTATTGATTTGAATGACGTATTAGACGGGTATGTTGATATTGAGGAAGTATTTCCAAAAGATAAGTATTGTCATTGGTAAGGAGTTAAAGAAATGTGTTGGAATAAATCAAGAGCACGAAAACAAGAAAAAATGTTATCGTGCATATTAAAAAACCAGATGTTAATAATGCAGACACTACAAACAGAGTTAGCAACGTATGAACATACATCACGGTATGGAAGTTATTATATAGATAAAATTTACAAAGGAATAAATGATACTTCTGATATTTTACAAATACCAAAAAAGAAGAATCGTGAAGACTGTCCACATAGGTGGGAAAACTTGTGTTTCCCAAAATGCGCATTATGTAAAACAGTAGATGATAATGAATGTTTATTAGACTAAATAAAAAAACGGGGAGAGATAAGGATGCAAAACAATGAAGTGATAAACAAGAACATACAAAAACGTCCTATAGCTATAGTCACATATACATCTGGTGAACAGCTTCCGGGATGCCCAACGTGTGCAAGGAGAATAAGTGTAGGACAAAGAAAATGTGATAATTGTGGGCAGGCTATTTTTTGGAAAAAATCATAAAATAAGAATCTGGAGGTAGAAATGAGAAGATTGAGGTTGGTTAAAGTAGTTTCGCCGGAGCTGGTGGCATACTTGACATATGATGGTGAAATGCTGCCGGATTATCGTTGTCCTATTTGCGGTCACGGTGTGGCAGATAATTATGTTTGTTGTCCTCATTGTGCGGCAGAATTGGATTGGAAACATGGAGATAAGAAGTCAAAAGAGTTTCGTAAGCTGATTGACAGTTTATAAACTCGAATAATCGAGTAAAATAAGAATTTTAGGAGATGTAAAAAATTAAAATTGGATTAATAGATGTTGATGGACATAAATTTCCCAATTTGCCACTAATGAAATTATCTGCATGGCATAAACAACAAGGGGATAATGTGGAATGGTATGAGCCTTTATCACATGGATTTCCAAATGAGCCGCTTGACAAAGTATATATGTCAAAAGTGTTTTCAGAAGAATATACGCCAGATTATCAATATTATGTCAACGCAAAGGAAGTAATTAAGGGTGGCACGGGATATTGTATAAGTGTAGTTGACGGAAAAGAAGTATTTGATAAAAAGAAACATTTTGAATTGCCTTATGAAATTGAACATATATATCCAGACTATGAATTATATCCGCAGTACACAAAAAATACAGCATATGGTTTTTTAACAAGAGGTTGCCCTAATAATTGTGCTTTTTGTGTTGTTTGCCCCAAAGAGGGAAGATGTTCACATAAAGTTGCTGATTTATCAGAATTTTGGAGAGGACAGATAAACATCAAACTTTTAGATCCAAATTTGTTAGCCTGTAAAGATCATATGGAATTGTTACAGCAGCTAGCAGACAGTGGGGCGAAAGTAAATTTTACGCAAGGTTTGGATGCGAGATTTATCAATAATAGAAATGTTGAGATATTAAAACAGATAAATATATCTATGTTGCATTTTGCGTTTGATTTTATGAGAAATGAAAAATGGATTGTCGACGGATTGAAAATTGCAAAAGAGGCATTGGAAATAAGCGAGAGAAACGCAATCGTATATATGCTGACAAATTATGATACTACGATAGAACAGGATTTATATAGGATTGACAAGATAAAAGCGGTTGGATTTCAGCCAGATGTGAGGATTTATAGAAAAGAGGCACTTCCAGAGCGGCATATATTAAGGGATTTACAGAGGTGGTGCAACAATAGATTTTTGTACCATTCTTGTGAATTTATGAATTACATACCGAGAAGTGACGGAAAAACGATAAGGGAAATTTATTTCAGTTAATCAGAAGAATAAGAATTTAGCTGATTAATGGAGAGGTATAACTATGTTGACGTTGCAAATAAAACGAAAATGGTTTGACATGATAGTGTCCGGTGAAAAGAAAGAGGAGTATCGGGAAATTAAGCCATATTATACCAAAAGATTTCAAACGATTGGACTTTTAGATAGATATGGATTACCAACAATTTCAATAGAAAAAGTAGTATTAAAAAATGGATATTCCTCCGATTCGAAACAGGCACTTGTTGATGTTATCATTGATATAAGACAAGGGAAACCAGAATGGGGAGCAGAACCCAATAAAGAATATTATTGTTTACTTATTAAAAAAGTCTGCTTACACAACTAAGAATTTAACTAGTGAAAGGTTAAAATGATGGATTTAGAACAGAAGTCTATAGAACGAATAAAAATGGCAGCAGAAATGAGCCTATATCATTACGAAAAGCCGTTAATTTGTACGTATTCTGGTGGAAAGGATTCGGACGTAATGCTGGAATTGTTTAAGCGTTCTGGCGTTGTATTTGAAGTACATAATAGCCATACAACAGCAGATGCACCACAAACGGTTTACCACATTCGTAAGATATTTCGCGATTTAGAATTACAGGGGATTAAATGTAATATTGATTATCACAAACAACTGGATGGTAGCAGAACAACTATGTGGAATCTGATACCAAGGAAGTTGATTCCACCGTCTAGGATTGCACGGTACTGTTGCTCTGAATTAAAGGAGAATGGATGTAAAAATAGTATGATAGCAACCGGAATAAGATGGGCAGAGAGTATAAAACGAAAAGAAAGGGAAGTATTTGAGAGTATTAGTTCCAAAAAAGATAACAGGGTTTTGGTAGATGATGAAAGGATGCTCCTCACAGATAATGATGATACAAGAAGGCTGATTGAGCAGTGTCAGCTAAAGGCAAAGACAGTAGTAAACCCCATTATTGATTGGAAAGACAATGATATATGGGATTATTATTGGAATGAATGTAAAGAGCATAATCCGTTGTACTGGATGGGATATTATCGAGTTGGTTGTATAGGCTGTCCAATGGCAGGAAAAAGTAGGTGGAAAGAATTTGCAGATTTTCCAGTGTATAAGCAGGCGTATATTTACGCTTTTGACAGAATGATCAAGGTAAGAAATCAAAAAAAGTTACCTAATAAGCATAAGTGGAAAAATGGAAAAGAAGTTTTTGAGTGGTGGATGGAAGATGATACGATTCAGGGGCAGATGCGATTGGATGAGTTTATAATCTAAACTGAAATTTACAGGAGGATTTTGAAATAACCATGATTAACGAACAAATAAGAGAATTATCAAAATTATATGATACAGCACTAGAATATGATACAGATATTCAAACCACAGCAGACACAATCGTTGAATACAGAACAAAAATGTTTGATAATAAAGACAGCAGAATATTAAAATCTATAATTCCATTGTTAGATACTTTGATTTATGAAGCAAACCAATACAAAGAATGGATTGAGCAAATGGCGAATACAAGCATTTATTTAGGAGAATGATATTTAATTAAGGGGAAAGGCGGTTTAATTATGGGCTGTGTAGAAACAATTGCTTATGACAAATTTCCAAAACAAAGAGATAAGAATTATAAATATCCAGAAATGGCAGTAGGGGCAAGAGTAAAAGTTTGCTTCCATTATGACACATCTAAATACTGTATGGGAACAATTATAAGAAGTGATATAGAAGAACCATTCGAGGAAATTATAAGGCTTGATGATGGAAGATTCGTGAGGACGGTTGAGTGCCAATATTCATATGTGGCAGCAGAACTGAAAAATAGCTAAAGGGAGAAAGAACATTGACGAAGGCAAATCTTGAACAATTAATTGACCTAAAAAAAGAAATAAAAGAAATTGAACAAAAGATAAGGCATGAAGGTATAAGTCCTTCGGGCAATGTAGAACTGTTGGAAAAAAGAAAACAAATGGCAGCAGAACTGGAAAAAGAAATTACAAAATACATAAATTCTGTTGTTGATAGTCGGGTTAGGAGGATAATGCAATATAAATATGTGGATGGATATACATGGAGCAAGATAGCTAGGATAATGCATTATGATAGATCTTCCCCAGAAAAAATGGTAACACGATACTTAAATAAATATAAATGAATTAAATTTTTTACAGCAAGAATATAAGTGTCGCTTTTTTCTACATTTAATATGTTAATGTGGAAATAAGCAGATACTTTTGTGTTAACAAATTAAGAATTACATTACAAAAAGGACACTGCTTGACAGTGTTCTTTTTGCGTTAAAGGAGTAAATCATGGCGAAAGAGTATGCAAAAACATTTTATAATTCAAAGGCGTGGCAGCAGTGCAAGAACAGTTATATCCAACAGCGGATAGCGATTGATGGAGGAATGTGTGAAGAATGTCACACGAATCTTGGATACATAGTGCATCATAAAACAACATTAACAGAAAGCAATATCCATAATCCTGACATCACTTTGAATCATGAGAATCTAAAGTATGTATGCAAACCATGTCACGATAAATTTGACGGACACGGAGTAGGAAACAATAAAACAAAACCATTATTTTCTTTTGGCGCAGACGGTCAGCCAATTTCATTGAGGGAGATAGACTCCCCCCTAAATTCAGATTGAAAACGCGGGTCGGCAGACCGACGGCACAGGTTCATTTAATATACAGGCTGTCATAAGGGGGGTGTGGTATTTATGATTTCGGATGAGGAACTGATTAAAGAAGAAATTCGCAGAGAGGCAGAATATGACAGCGTTTCCAAGTATTTGGAAAAACAAAAGCGGATTAAGAAAGAGGTCAGCAGACTAAGAAAATTGTTTAAGGAAATTGATGAAAATAAAAAGAAACTAGTACTGACAACAATTGATGATGTTGCTTTTTTGACAGTTGCAATGCAGGATTTGCGGGAGAACATTATCAGGGATGGAACAACAGTAGAATATAAGAACGGTGAGAACCAGTACGGAACAAAGCAAAGTCCGGATGCGCAGCTATACCTTGCAATGTCACAAAAGCAGACACAGGCAATGAAGATATTACTTGACTGTATGCCAAAATCACAGATTATGCTAAAGAGTGATGGCTTTGATGAATTTTTAGGAGAACGGAATGGCTAGGAGAAAATACGCCGTCAGTTATAACCCTATTTTGGAGTATTGGAAGAAAATAGAACAGGGTGAAATACCCGTATCAAGTAAAATTCGCAGATGGTATCAATATTTAGCAGACAAGGTGCATAATCCCACGAAACAGATGGCGTACAATGCGGCAAGGGCAAACCACATTATAGAATTTGCTGAAAACTTCTGCTGTCCGTCTGCAGGAGATGGTAAACCAGTAGTGCTGGAATTATGGGAAAAGGCGCATTTGGCGGCAGTATTTGGTTTTGTAGATGAGCATGGATACAGAACCTGCCACGAATCTCTGTTTATCGTAGGGAAGAAGAATGGAAAATCCCTCCTTGCTTCTGTAGTTGGTCTTTATATGCTGATAGGGGATGGAGAAAAAAGACCAGAAGTATACAGTGCAGCAACCAAAAGAGATCAGGCGAAAATAATATGGCAGGAAAGTAAACGCATGATAAAAAAGTCAGGGGTTCTGTCAAAGCGTTTGAAATGCAGAATAGGAGATATTTCAAGTGAAGAATTTAACAATGGTGTATTTAAGCCGCTGGCAAGTGATTCTGACAGTTTGGATGGAATGAATATTCATTGTGCGCTGATGGATGAGATTCACCAGTGGAAAAACGGCAAGGCACTTTACGATATCTTAGCGGATGGTGTATCCGCACGCAATCAGCCGCTTATTTATATCACATCAACAGCCGGAACCATTAGAGAGGATATTTATGACGCAAAATATGAGGAAGCAGCACATATTGTCAATGGATTGTTTGATGATAATGGATATAAAGATATTCATTTTTTCCCGTTTATCTACGAACTAGATGAACGAAAGGAATGGACGGATAAAAACAAATGGCTGAAAGCGAACCCGAATCTCGGCGTATCCAAAAAATGGGAGTATTTAGAAAACAAAGTAAACAAAGCACTTATCAATCCTGCACTTGTAAAAAATCTTGTTTGTAAGGAATTTAATATTCGAGAAACCTCCTCCGAAGCGTGGCTGACCTTTGAGCAGCTTAACAATACCGAACTATTTGATATAGCTTTATTGAAACCACGTTATGGCATAGGAGGATGTGACTTGTCGAGCACTACGGATTTAACGAATGCGACAGTAATATTTATGGTTCAAGGGGACGAGCGGATTTATGTATTGCAGATGTACTGGCTCCCAGAAGATTTGCTGGAACGCAGAGTAAGAGAAGACAGAATACCATACGACTTATGGAAAGAGCAAGGACTTTTGCGGACTTGTCCCGGAAACAGAGTGCATTATAAATATATCCGTGAGTGGTTTGAGGAAATACAGCAGGAAAAAGATATTTACCTGTATAAATGTGGATATGATTCATGGTCAGCAACATATTTTGTGGAGGATATGAAAAATACGTTTGGATCGATTGTTATGGAGCCTGTTATCCAAGGCAAGAAAACGCTGTCAAGCCCTATGAAGTCGCTGGGGGCTGACATTGAGAAGAAAAAAGTGATCTACAATAACAATCCAATATTGAAATGGTGTTTAGGTAATACATCTGTTGACATTGATAAAAATGATAATATTCAGCCGTGTAAAGGAAATATCGGCACAAGAAGGATTGACGGGCTTGCGGGGCTGCTGGATGCCTATGTTGTATTAGAAAATAATCTGGAAGAATATTTATCAATGATTTAGGAGTGGATATGAAACTGTTTAGAAAAAGAGAGCCTATGAAAGAAAGTGAGAAAGCAGGACGCGATATATTGCAGATGGTAACGACATATGGAGAGTCATATTATTCATGGAATGGGAAATTGTATGAAAGCGACATTGTAAGATCATGCCTTCGTCCGAAAGTAAAAGCGGCTGGAAAATTGGTAGGAAAACATATAAGGGATGATATAGGGGGGCTGAAAGTAAATCTGGACGCCAATATTAAATTTTTGTTAGCAGAACCCAATCCATTTATGACAGCGCAGCAGTTTCAGGAAAAAGTTGCAACGCAGTTATGCCTGAACAATAATGCGTTTATATTGATTGTTCGTGATGAAAATGGGAAACCCATGCAGTTGTATCCTATTCCATGTGTATTCTGTGAAACAGAATATAATAATGCTGGGGAATTGTTCCTAAAATTTACATACAGAAACGGAAAAGGGCAGAAATTTCCGTACTCTGAAATTATCCACCTGCGGCAAGATTTTAATGAAAATGATATTTTCGGGGAAAGCCCAGCGAAAGCATTAGCACAGATGATGGAGGTTATCGGCACAATAGATCAAGGCATGATAAAGGCTATCAAAAACAGCGGGATTGTGAGATGGCTATTGAAATTTACACAGTCCCTAAGACCGGAAGATATCAAAAAAAATGTAAAGGAATTTGTTGATAATTATTTAAGCGTTGAAAGTGAAACATTTGGAGCAGCCGGAACAGACGCAAAAACCGAAGCGGTGCGGATAGAGCCTAAAGATTATGTTCCCAATGCCCTGCAGACGAAGGAAACCATAAACCGCATATATTCGTTTTTTAACACAAATGAAAATATTGTACAGTCGAAATGGACAGAAGATGAATGGAACGCATACTTTGAAGCGGAAATTGAGCCGTTAGCTATTCAGCTTGGACAAACGTATTCGGTTCGTTTGTTCAGCAGACGGGAACGCGGATGCAACAATAAAATCATTTTTGAAGCAAGCAATCTGCAATGTGCAAGCCTGTCAACAAAATTAAATCTTGTGCAGATGGTTGACCGAGGATCTATGACACCGAATGAATGGCGCGAAACAATGAATTTAGCACCAATTGAGGGCGGTGACAAACCAATACGGCGGCTGGATACACAGGTTGTTGATATGGCAGAAGCTGTTATTAATAAAATGAATGCAGATAACTATATAGTAATGGCAGGAATTATCACGAGTCTATTGAAATACGGCAAAGAAGGAGGCGGATATATTGACACATAAAATAAATATCAGGGGCGTTATGGTGCCGAATGATTATAAATGGTATTATGACTATTTCGGTATGGACTGCACCTGTCCGCAGGATATCCAAGGGGTGCTGGATCAGTTCTGCGACGGAGATGAAATCGAAGTATATATTAATTCGCCGGGAGGCGTAATTGATGTAGGGAGCGAAATTTACACATTGCTGCGCGGGCGTAAAGATAATGTGAAAATATTTATTGTCGGTGAAGCGTGTAGCGCAGCTTCCATAGCTGCTATGGCTGGCTATTCGGAAATGTCGCCAACGGCTCTTATGATGGTACACTGTGTATCTTCTGGCGTAAACGGGAATCACCGTGATATGGAACATATGGGCGAAGTGCTAAGAACAGCCGATAAAGCGTTGTGCACTGCATATATGGCAAAAGCAGGCATGACAGAGGCGGATGCGCTTGAGATGATGGAACATGAAACATGGCTGACAGCACAGCAGGCACAGGAACGAGGGCTGATTGATAAAATAATGTTCCAAGACGAGCCGAAGCAGGAAGTAGTGATTACAGCGGGGCCATTATTCAGCCTTCCAACACAGGAACAAATAGAAAAAGTAAAAAATATGGCAGAAGGCAACATACATCAAAAAAAAGAAAATGCTGCGTTAATGCAGGCAAAGCTAAATTTATTAAAATTGGAGGGAAACACACATGAACAAAAAACAATATGAAGCAATGAGAAGAAAGCTGATGGCAGAAGCACAGGCATTTATTGATGCTGGTGACGCAGAACAGGCACAGGCAAAAATTGATGAAGTAACAGCTCTTGATCAAAAATGGGATGCGATTGCACAGGCGGCGGCGAATTTTAATGCGTTAAACACAGAGCCGCAGACAAAAAATCCAATTATAGATTTGGAAGGCGAACTGGATACCGGAGAAACACTAAAAAATAAGAATATTTTGGAAATGTGGGAATCCAAAGAATATTTGAACGCATGGGGCAAGCAGTTACAAGGCAAGCCTTTAGATAATGCAGAAGCAGAAACATACAGACTCGTAAATGAAGCATATACACATACGACTAAAAATACAGGAATTGTTATCCCAAAGTCTGTAGCAGGTAAGATTTGGGAATTGGCAGGAGAGATGTATCCATATTTTGAGGATGTGCAGAAAACGTATGTAAACGGCATTTTGTCAGTGCCAATGGAAGATACAAGTTCGGATGCAGCATGGTATGAGGAGGCAACCAAAACAGAAGATGGAAAGGAAAAATTTAAGGAGTTTTTATTATCTGGATGCGAACTTGCGAGGACAATAACAGTATCTTGGAAATTAAAAGAAATGGCAATGGACGACTTTATTCCATATATTCAGCGGAAAATGGCGAAAAAAATGGGAGCAGCGGCTGGATATGGCGCAACACACGGAAAAGGAACGGCTGTAGCGGGCAAACCAGAACCTGTTGGGGTAGTGACTGCACTTGAAAAAGAAAGCAATACGCCGCAGATTATTACATATGAAGGCGTGCCTGAATTTGCAAATATGACCGCAGCAAGAGCGTTGATTAAGAGCGGATACAGCGCAGGACTTAGGATTTATGCAAATTCAGCAACAATCTGGAACAAGATAGCGAATATTGTAGATGCTAACAAACGACCTATCTTTATGTCTGACCCAACGACGGGAGGATACAGAGTACTCGGCATGGAAGTAAAGGAAGATGATTCCATGCTGGATGGCGAAATATTGATATCTAATGCATTTGCCGGATACCATGCCAATATCAACAAGGAAATGACTATGATGTCAGAAGATCATGTTAAGGATCGGGAAACGGATTACTGCGGATATGCAATTATGGATGGCAATATCATTACAAACAAAGCGCACGCATTGTTAAAAGAAGTAGCACAGACAAAATAGTGACAGGATAAGGAGGGCGGCGTGATGGAATTGCTGAAACAAATAAAATTATCGCAGAGAATTTCACACAATGCCCTTGATGATATCCTTTTGTCTGACATATATGCCGGAGCAGATGAGTTGTCAAGGGCAGGCGTAGAACCATATGAAACGGATGACACAGGACAGTATCTGACAGATGAGGACGGATACAGGATAATTAATAACAAACCGTTAATTAGAAAAGCAATTGAATTGTATGCCAAAGGCATGGAAGATTTTGAGGAAAAGGGCAGTACATATATGACATCTTTTGAGAAACTAAGGGATTCCATGTCGTTAAGTGGAGGGTACAATGTATAACGAAATGATTAATTTAGTGACTACGATTAAAAAGCGTAATAAACGTGGCTTTGAAGAAACGGCAGAGGTTGTCAAAAAGGAAATTTTTGCAGGGATACGATCGGCGGGAGTAATAGAAAAGTATGAGGCAGAACGGGCAGGGATAAATGTTTCGGTTATATTTATGGTTGATACAGATTCATATAAAGCTGCCCTGTTTGATAACAAGCATCCGGATATGGTGGAATACAATAACGAACAATATAAGATTTATGACGTGCGCAGGAAAGGGGTATACAAAAATTTAGAAATTGTATGCGTAAGGTGAAATAATATGGCAGGTTTTGAGGTATATCATGACAAAACAGATTTTGATTCATTGTTTGAAATGGATTTTGATAGTTTTGCAAAGGAAGCTTTGGAGGATTCGGCACCTGCTCTGGAAACTTCCATGAAATCGGCAGCACAGGCAGCAGTTGCGCATACAGGTGATTCTGAACTTGTAAAATCAATTAAGGCAAGCAAAGTAAAAAAATCAAAAAATGGAGCATGGATAGTAAACGTAGGGCCAAAAGGTTATTCAAAGGTTAAGCTATATCATGCAGGGGGGGAAAAAGAACGTGTTTATCCTGTCAGCAATGCATTAAAAGCAATCTGGAAAGAATATGGAATAGCTGGGCACCAGCCGCCAAGCCCATTTCTTGCGAAAGCAGTAAATGATGCGGAAAAGGAAACGCTGGATATTATCCAGCGGACATTTGACAGAAAGGCAGGCGGATAAATGGATTTATCAGAGAAACTGTTGAAATTAGAAACTGTTATAGGTATTCCAGTGTATCAGGATTTTTGTACAGACGAAAATGCAGATAAGTATATCACATACATTTATCAAGATGAGCGTCCTGTACTTTGCGGCAATAATAGAGTATTGGCAGATAAATGTGATATATATGTAAACTTGTATACGCCGCCGGAGTTTGACTATTTTGCAATAAAGAACAAAATAAGGGATTATCTGGAAGAAAATGAATTTGTGATAACTTCGATAGCGTCAAGAGTAGAAGATTATAAAACCGTGAAAAGAATACGCAGGACAACATTTGACTGCACAGTTGCGGGATTTAGATAAATAATAGGAGGACATGAAATATGGCATATGTAGGATTATCGAACCCTTATATAGCGAAACTGGTAGACGAAGCAAAGAAAACATACACAGACTGTTTTGCGTGCGGAAAGGCAATGACAGTAAATATTACGCCGAATTACAACGAAGCGAAACTATATGCAAACAACCAGTTAGCAGAAAATGTAAAAGAATTTAAGGACGGAAATATCACACTTGGAACAGACAGACTTCCAGTTAAGGCAATGACAGTATGTTTTGGGCATACAGTCAGCGACGACGAAAAAGAAGTAGTATATAAAACGAATGATGCAGCTAATTATGTTGGTGTAGGATTTTATGTAGATGAAATGATTAATAACGTAAAAGAATATGTTGCAACGGTCGTCTACAAAGTAAAATTCAGCGAAACGGCAAACGACTACACAACTAAAGGCGAAAATATAGAGTTTAAGACGCCAAGTATTGAAGGCACGATTGCTGGCTTGGAATCGGGTGAATGGAAAACAACAAAGACATTTTCTTCAAGTATGGAAGCGGATGCATGGTTGCGAGAAACACTTGGATTAACCACACCGACAACATTAAATAAGCAGGCGGAGGGATAGGAATGTTTGAGCATATGGAAAGTGTAAGGCTTGCCGGAAAAGAATATCCAATTAAATGCGATATTAATGTACTGATTGAAATACAAGAACAATTTCAAACACTGAATAATTTTGAAATGCAGATTACAGGTGTTGAGATTGTAAAAGATAAAAATGGGTCGGCAGTAATGAACAACGAAGGGAAGATGCTGTTTAAGCGAGTGGAACCGTCAATAAAAGCAATTAGCAAGATACTTCCATGTATGCTAAAAGAAGCAGCAGATGCAGGAGAAAATATAGATTTAAAAGAAGCACTGGCAGCTATTCAAAATGCCCAATTTGAACTATATGAAACAGCGTGTAAAATCCACACAGAATATTCTAAGTGTTTTGAACGAAAAAACGTGTAATCCGCCAAGAGGTAAAAAATAATGAGGATGAGCGTATCGACTTTTGGCGGATTATTGCACAAAGCCTACATATGGGACTATCGAAGGCAGATACAGGACAAATGCGGATCGGTGAGTATATGGATGTGTATGACGCATACAAAGAAATACATAACATGGAAATGAAGAAAATGTTGTATGTAATTCCTGATAGACTGGATAAGCCTGTAAGTATGCGTGATTTGTAGGAAAATGAGGTACAAAATGGCAGAAAAGAAGATCGGGGCTAGGATTGTAATTGACGGAGAATCAGAGTTTAGGGCGAATCTGGCAAGTGCAAAATCTGAATTAAATAAGTTTCAAAGTGAATTAAAACTTGTTACGGCGAAATTTAAAGATAATGCAGATTCGCTTGAAGCGTTGAAAGCGAAACAGGAAGTATATATTAAGCTACAAGAACAACAAAAAAATAAAGTTCATCTTCTTACAGAAATGCAGGATAGAGTTATAAAAAAGCATGAAGATGAAACGAAACTTTTGGCGGATTTAGAACAAAAAAGGGCAAATCTGAATAATGCATTAGAGGAAGCGAAAGAAACATATGGAGAAAACAGTAACGAAGTTAAGGAATTAACGGAAAAACTGGGTGATGTCAATGAGCAGTATGAGGCACAAGAAAAAATAGTACAGAAGACAGGCGATAAAGTTAATTCGTATCAAACAAGTATTAATAACGCAAATACTGAATTAGAAGGATTGAACAGGGAAATAGAGCAGAACCAAAAAAAGATGCAGGATGCAGAAGAATCTGCTAATCAATGTGCGGATTCTGTAGATGAATACAGCAGAGAAGTTCAGGACGCTACAGGAAAAACATCAGTATTTGGAGATGTATTGAAGGCTGAACTGCTTTCAAGCGCAATAAAATCTGGCATCAAAACAATTACAGACGGCATTAAAAAAATAGCAACGGAAGCAGTAGAAACAGGAAGCAGCTTTGAAACATCTATGTCACAGGTTTCCGCTACGATGGGCATAACCACAAATGAGATAGCAAACGGCAGTAAAGAGTATCAATTACTTTCCGAGGCAGCGCAGGATTGCGGCAAAGCAACAAAATATTCCGCATCCCAAGCGGGTGAAGCGTTAAATTATCTTGCACTTGCAGGATATGACGCAGAAAAATCAGCTTCCACGCTTCCGAGAGTGCTAAACCTTGCAGCGGCAGGCGGACTTGAATTAGGATATGCGAGCGATCTTGTTACGGATTCCATGGCAGCATTAGGACTCGAAACAAGCGAATTGGATAATTACATAGATGAGATGGCAAAAACCTCACAAAAATCAAATACAAGTGTGGCACAATTGGGTGAAGCAACACTTGTATGTGCAGGAACCGTATCTATTGCAGGGCAGTCATTGGAAACCATGAACGCTGAATTAGGTGTATTGGCAAATAATGGCATAAAAGGCGCAGAAGGCGGAACACATCTGCGGAATGTAATATTATCTCTGTCAGCACCTACAGACAAGGCAGCAGATGCAATTTCAGGAATGGGGTTGCGCATTAATGATTCTAACGGAAATATGCGTGATTTAAACGATATTTTAACTGATATGAACACTATTATGTCAGATATGACCCGTGCGCAGAAAATCCGAATGATAAATACAATATTTAACAAAACAGATATAGCTGCTGTTAATGCGTTACTAAAAGGTACTGGAAAAGAATACGACGATTTAATTGAACAGATAAACAATTGTTCCGGTGCAGCGCAGGATATGGCAGATACGCTTAACGATAACCTAAAGGGCAGAATAACCATTCTGCAAAGTGCATTAGAAGGGCTTGGAATTACTGCCTATGGGCTTTTTGATGACGAAATGAAAGGGGCTGTTGATTCTGCAACCGCCGCCGTGGGAAGGCTGCAAGATGAAATTGATAACGGGAATCTTGGTGTATCATTAGATAAAATGTCCAGAGCATTAGGGGAATTTGTGACAAATGCCATAGGTGCGGCAGAAAATGCTTTGCCAAGATTAATAGATGGCTTTACTTGGATTTTAGAAAACAGCGAAGTGATAGCGGGATTGATCGGCGGTGTTACATCCGCAAAGGTGGCTTATACTGTGGCGACAAAAGCCGCTACGGTAGCACAGCAATTATTTAATATAACAGCCGACGCAAATCCATATATATTGTTAGCGACAGCGATTGCAGGCGTGGTTGGTGCAGTAACATTATACACAAAGACCGCATCCGCGCAGGCAGACAAGCTTTCAGCAGCAACAAGAGTATTAGTTGATTCTTCTCAACAATTAAATAATCAATCAGACGAATTAATACAAAAAAGTGCCGAAAACAGAGAAAATTTTGAAATAGAACGTCAAACCTGTATCGAACTAGCAGAAGAACTAGACGAATTACAGCAAAAGACAGTACTTACAGCATCAGAACAGGCAAGGCAGGCGGCAATTGTGGATGAACTAAATACAGCGATGCCCAATTTGAACCTAAATATAGATGAACAGACAGGGCTTACTAATATGTCAACAGATGCAATCCTTGAGAATATAGATGCACAGATGGCACTTATGGAAGCAGAAGCAGCAAGAAAAGATCAAGATGAAATCTCTGAAAAGCATTATGAAGCTGAAAAACAATTGAAGGAATTAACGATAGCGCAGGAGGAAGCAACAAAAAATCTGGCAGAAGCAGAAGAAAGGCTGAATCAAGAACGGGAGAGAGCTGGTGAAGAAAGCCTTATAACACAGAAAGAATATCTTGAACTCATAGAAGATATAAAAGCACTTAATGAACAAATAGATGAAACAAAAAACACTATGGATGAATTAGAAGCTGAATATGCAGAAGCAGAGGAATATATTGCAGATAAGGAAGCATTTTTGATAGCCACTGGCAATATGCAAGAACTTGGGGAAGCGGCATTGAACACAGGAGCAGATATTAGTGAGATGTCGGAGGAAGCAATAGAAGCCTACAATAAGATGTATAGTGACCTGTCAGAAAACATACAGGGACAGATGCAATTGTTTGAGAAATTTTCAAGCGAAATCAAACTGTCTAAAGAAGAAATTCTGGAAAATATGCAGTCGCAGATTACAGGCATTACAGAATGGGCTGATAATATTGAATCCCTAGCTGATAGAGGAATCAATCAAGGGCTTTTACAATATCTTGCGGACATGGGGCCACAAGGAGCGGGATATGTGGCTGCATTTGTGGAAATGACAGACGAAGAACTACAAAAAGCAAATGAAATGTTTAGCGAATCAATGGAAATTCCGACTTCAACAGCGGCGGATATTATGGATTCATACGATAAAGCGGCACAAAATGCAGGTATTGGCTATATTAAAGGGCTTGCATCAAAAGAAGGAGATGTAAGAAATGCATCAAATACATTGGCAGAAACGTCACTAATTGCGGCAATGCAGACATTGGAAGAACATTCCCCGTCTAAAAAAACACAGGAGATAGGCGAAAATTTTGACGAAGGTCTGCGGCTGGGAATTGAAAACAAGAAGGAGAGGGTATTGGCTGTAATTACCCAACTTGCCACGAATGCAATAACAAAAACAAAAGTCGGGCTTCCACCAGAAGAATTTAAGGAGATAGGCAGACGGGTAGCAGAAGGGCTGCAGGAAGGAATAGAATCCGGAAAAAGCGGAGTAATCGCAACGATACAAGAACTATGTAATGCTACGATTCAGGCAGCAAAATCTACCCTTGATATACATTCCCCGTCTAAAAAATTTGCATATCTAGGTGAAATGTCCGGTGAGGGTTATATAACAGGCTGGCAGGAAACAATGAAAAATATAGATGCTATTATTGCCGACTGTATGCCAAAGGTGTCAATAGATATGAAGCAAAGTGGGAATAGAGGAATTGCCGAAGCAGTCACATCTGCAATTTCATTACAAAATGATAGAGTGGCTGCGGTGTGTACAGATATGTTAAATGTTATGTCGCGGTATTTGCCAGATATAGCAAATATGAAGGTCGTTACAGATACAGGCGTATTAATAGGGGAATTGGCACCGGGGCTGGATGTAATATTCGGAGAATTGACAGAGGAAAAATACAGGGGGGTTGGCTAAAATGACAGGCGTAAAATTTGACAATATTCATAGTGCGAATGATTTAGGATTATCCCTTAGTATAGTAGAAATTACGCCTCCAGAACCGAAAACATACATAATTGAGATAGCTGGTGCAGATGGATCGCTGGATTTAACAGAAGCACTGACAGGTGATGTAAAATACAAAGAACGTACAATCACTTTGAATTTTGAAATGCTTGGTGATGAACGGGACATCCATAGAAAATATAGCGAAGTAATGAATGCCCTGCATGGGAAACGGTTTTCGGAGATATCATTTGATAATGATGGAAATTATTACTATATCGGTAGAGTAAAAGCAACTGCCCTTAGTTCCGAACCACTGAAAGGAATCATTGAAGTACAATGCGCTGTAGAACCGTATAAATACGACAGAGGGGAGGATTGGTTATGGAATCCGTTTAGTTTTGAAACAGGAATCATTAACGAAGTAAGTAACTTAAAAGTTAATGATATTTTGGAAGTAACCTATATAGGGCAGCGTAAAAAATATATCCCCAGTATAACGGTAAGCGCAGCAATGACAGTAGTTTTCAAGGGAAAGACATACAATCTTTCCACCGGAAAAAACAAAATATTTGAAATAGAATTTTGTGAAGGCGCGAATATTTTGACATTCCGCGGAAACGGAGTAGTGACTATTGAAAACAAAGGGGGAAGTCTGTAATGTATCAAGTTGTTTGTGTAAAAAATGGCATGGAGTATATGCTTCTGGACATGAGGGATGAAGAATATCAGATTGGGACGCCGAAACTTTCCTTACAGATAAACGGGGCAGGTTCCTTTGAATTTTATATATATCCTCCGCATCCAGAGTATAGAAGCATTGAAAGACTGACAACTTTAATAAAAGTATACAAGATAAATAAAACAGGGCGTAAATGGTTATTTACTGGCAGGGTAACAAAAGATGAAAAAGACCTTTACAACAGAAGAAAGATTAAATGTGAGGGAATACTTACATATTTACTGGACAGCATAGTGCATCCATACGAATATAAGGGCACTCCTGCAGATTATGTCACACAGCTTATACAATGCCATAATGTACAAGTAGATACCAGCAAGCATTTTATTATAAACACGCTTGACCTTGCGGATGTGGACAGCAACAACAATATTGTCAGGGCTAATAAAAACTATCCTGATACATACCACGAGTTAAACGACAAAGTAATAAAACTGCTGAATGCATATATATGCGCATATGAAGGAACAGACGGGAAAATATATTTTGACTGTACACAGACAATCAATCATTACAACACACAGCCTATCCGGCTTGGAGAAAATATACTGGATTTGAAACAGACATGGAACGCCGCATCAATCCAAACGGTAATAATAGGAATTGGTGCCGAAGATGATGAGGGAAACAGACCCACTGTAACAGTATCCAATGCAAAAGCCATAGAAAAGTATGGACGAATTGTAGGCACAATTGAATTTGAAAATGTATCAACAATTGAGCAGCTTACAAGAAAAACAACGGCATATCTTGACAGTATATTAGCAGAATTAAACACAATTGAAGTTAGAGCAGTTGACCTTAATATGACCGATCCAGAAATCCAAGAAATCCAATTAGGATATGCCTACATAGAATCCGTGTACAATAATCTCAATCACGTAAGAATGCTTGTGAGCAAAATGGACATTTACCTTTTGCAGCCGGATCGAAATAAATTTGTATTAGGTACTGAAAGAAAAAGTTTGTCGTCAACTGTTACAAAATCCGCTGTTGAACTGGACAGCAAAGTAAAGGCTATAGCAAACAGTACATCCGAAAAAATAAATGCTGCTGTTGACAATGCTACACAGCTTATTACGGGCGCAAAGGGCGGTTATGTAATATTAGATTGTGGAGAAAATGCAGACAAACATCCAGAACAGATATTGATTATGGATGCGCCGGAAAAGAAAAATGCGACAAATGTAATACGGATAAATAAAAATGGTATCGGATTTAGTACGACAGGCTATGATGGGACATATCGGAATGCGTGGACAATTGACGGAAATTTAGTAGCTGATTTTATTACAACAGGAAGTATGTTTGCAGATCGTATAAGAGGCGGGACACTGCTGATAGGCGGCAGTGATACGGCTAAAGACGGAAAAATAGAAGTCTTGGACAGCAAAAATAATATAATTGCTGTAATAGATATCAACGGAATTGACATAAGGAAAGGCAGCATAAAAGGCACTGAAATAATTGCAGGCGGCAGTGAAAATACGGACGGGAGAATCACAATAAAAGATGCATCCGGAACGGTAAGAATTACAATTGATGTAAATGGGATAAACGTTAATGATAAATACAAGGTCGGCATGGATGGCAACATGGAAGCCATTAGTATATCGGGAGATGCAATCAATCAGATAAACGATATTATTGATAATTCAGAAGCTATGAAGACTGCAAAGGAGGCAATCAAAAAGGCAAAAGAGGCAGCGGAAATTGCGAAGACGGCGGCAGAAAAAGCACAGAGTGCAGCAGATAAAGCACAAGAAACTGCTGATACTGCAAACGAAGCGGCTAAGACAGCAAATGCAGCAGCCAGTACGGCAAACAGTGCCGCCACAGAAGCGAAGAACGCAGCAGAAGCCGCAAAGTCGGCGGCAGAAAAGGCACAAACAGCAATAGATGCGCTAAAAGTAACTGTAAAAAATCTAAATGATACAATGGTTAATGATATTAATAAATGGATTTTACAGCTTAGTGCTCAAATCCAAGAACTAGGAAAACCGGGAATTTCGTAATGAGGGATACCGAATGGCTAATATAACAAATCAATTAGAATTTATAAAAACTGCGCAGTATGGCAGGGATGTAAGAAAATCTATATATGAAGCAATAGAAGCGGTAAACTCTGGCGCAGAAGGTTCTGCAGCGGCAGCGGAAAGGTCAAAGACAGCCGCCGAAACCGCGAAAGCAGGAGCGGAAAGTTTCGCGGCGGCGGCAGAAAGGTCAAAGACAGCCGCTGAAACTGCGAAAGCAGGAGCAGAAGGTTCTGCGGCGGCGGCAGA
>VSNQ01000079.1:0-1407 GCA_009774395.1 Lachnospiraceae bacterium | reverse complement strand
ACAGCCGCTGAAACTGCGAAAGCAGGAGCAGAAGGTTCTGCGGCGGCGGCAGAAAGGTCAAAGACAGCCGCTGAAACCGCGAAAGCAGGATCAGAAGGTTCTGCGGCAGCAGCAGAAAGGTCAAAGACAGCAGCCGAAACAGCGCAAAGGGAATCACAGGAAAACGCAAAAATGGCAGAGAGCTGGGCAAGAGGTGGAACGGGTTTGCGGGAAGGTGAGGATACAGACTGCGGGATGTTTTATGCAAAAATGGCAGAGCAGGCAGCAGCAAGAGGCGGCTGGATATCATTTGAAATAAATAATAAAGGTCTGCTGGTAATGCGTAAAAGAAGCATCAGTGATGTAAATTTTGTAATGAAGAATGGCGTTTTGGGGGTGATTTTAGGATGACAAATGAAACCAAAATAACAGAAGAAATTATTTTAGGGGAAGTGAGCGCCTATGCGCTGGCAGTGAAATACGGATATGAAGGAACAGAGGAGGAATGGGCTAAAGCACAGCAGAAATTTCATGACGAATCGCAGAAAGCAGCAGAAGCGGCGGGAAAGTCTGCGTCAACCGCATCAACAGCAGCATACCAAGCAGTAAATATGGCGGATGCAGCACGATCGTGGGCAAGAGGAAGCGGCGGAGAAGTCAGAGAGGGGGACGAAACAGACAACAGCGAATTTTACAGCCGACAGTCACATAACAGCGCAGAATTGTCCAAAGATTATTACCAAAAGACAAAACAAACGGGGGACAATGCAATAAATGCGATAAACAATGCAATAAACAACATAAATCAAGGCATACCTAAATTTTGGATTAATCCAAATGATGGTAAGTTATATCATACACCATCACGAATTATATGGAGAATCAACCGCACAACAGGACAATTAGAATGGGGGTTAGCAGTTTAATGGAAAATGAAATGATAGAAATGGAACCGTCAGGCAGGGTGCTTCCGCTTTTCCGTGGGGATTATTTGGACAATGTAATCTATGAGAATCCCGACATAGTATTATTCAACAATAGTTCATATGTTGCAAAAAAGACCACAATCGGCAATCCACCGCCAACAGATGCACTATCAGATGATAACTGGCAAATGGTAGCCAAAGGCATTATTGACGCAGATGTGTCAACGTCAATTGTACGATTTAGTGAAAATGAATCTGAATCAATGGAAAACATTGAAAGCGGTGAAACGGTAAAAGTTGCATTTGGCAAGCTGCGAAAGGCGTTAGCTTTATTGTTTGGACATTATGCAGAAAAAGCAACAGCGTCTATTTTAGGACACGTTAAATTATCAAACAGTGCAGCAATAACAAAACAGGGAGAATTTGCACTAGACGCAATAGAAAAAAATGCAACAATAGAGGGCACATTAGCACACCTAATTGCTTCGCAAAACAGTGATTT
>VSNQ01000078.1 GCA_009774395.1 Lachnospiraceae bacterium | reverse complement strand
GTATTATAATATCTTGTATATGTTTCCCTTAATGCGACAGCCCCTACTCGATTGCACAGATATTTTCTTCACTTGATTTATAATAAGAAATTATCGAACAAAAACTTAATTAAAATTATCCCGATTCAACTAAAAATCAACTAAAAAATAGTATTAGGAAAAATGCACAAAAATCGAACAAACATAAGTTCTGACACAACAGTCATTTTTTTTACAATTCACAAGTTATCCACAACAGAAAAGACAAAAAAATGAATAAAATCGACTTATACACCGACTTATCCACATTATCCACATAAATTAATAGGATTTTGTGTGGATAACAATACAACCAATAGGAACAGAAGTTTTGTGAAAATTTCCTAATTCTAATTAAATTTTGCATCAATTGTATCTCAAAAATCGAACAAGAACATCATTTTATATGAAATGTAAAAATACAAGATACAAAGATATAATATAGAATCCGGCAATTCTTTCACAACAACGGATTGAAATTCAATAGTGAATGTGGTAAAATAGGGAAAATATTGAAAAAATAGGAACGATTTCCAGAGAGTACATAATCAACACAAAACAAGTAAACCGAAAACAAGATTATTATGACAAGTAAACGGAAAACAAGATCATTATGACTAATAAACGAAAAACAAGATCATTATGACAAGTAAACGGAAAACAAGATCATTATGACTAATAAACGAAAAACAAGATCATTATGACCAATAAACGAAAAACAAGATCATTATGACTAATAAACGAAAAACAAGATCATTATGACCAATAAACGAGAAACAAGATCATTATGAGTAATAAACGAAAAACAAGATCATTAAAATAATTAAACTAAAAAGAAGGGCAATACAATGGAAAATTATAAAAAAGAGTTTATTGAATTTATGGTTGACAGCAATGTATTAAAGTTTGGTGAGTTTACCTTGAAAAGCGGAAGAAAATCTCCCTTTTTTATGAATGCAGGCGCATATGTAACGGGCACGCAGCTTCGGCGGCTGGGACGCTTTTATGCGCAGGCAATTTATGAAAACTACGGTTCAGATTTTGACGTGCTTTTTGGACCGGCGTATAAGGGGATTCCGCTTGCGGTAGCAACAGCTATGGCGTTTAGTGAATTGTACAATAAGGATATTCGCTATTGTTCTAATCGCAAGGAGATAAAAGATCACGGTGATGTGGGGATTCTGTTGGGAAGCGAACTGCATGATGGGGATAAAGTCGTTATTATTGAGGATGTTACTACTTCTGGTAAATCCATTGATGAAACGTTCCCTATTTTAAAGGAGCAGGCGAATGTGGATGTTGTAGGGCTTATGGTTAGCCTAAACCGCCAGGAGCGCGGCAAAACCCAAATTAATGCACTGGCAGAAATTCGGGAAGTATATGGTATCGAAACCGGAGCAATTGTAACAATGGAGGAAGTGATTGCGCATCTCTACAATAGGAACTATAATGGCAGAGTGCTGATTGACGATACGATTAAGGAAGCGATTGACGCATATTATGTGCAGTATGGTGCAAAATAAGAATTTTTAAAGTTTGCAGTATAGTTTGGCAAGGCAAAATGGCAAAAGTTTTGTGGCTAGGCAAGGCAAAATGGCAATGGTTATGTGGCTAGGCAAGGCAAAATGGCAATGGTTATGTGGTATAGAAGGGAGGATTTAATGGACGAGAAAATATATAAAGCAATGGGACGTGCTGGAGCACTTTCAATTATTCTTGGAGTGGTTTTGATTGTTGTTGGGCTGACAAGTGGTATTTTGCTTTTGATCAGTGGAGGACGGCTTTTAATTGGGAAATCTAAGATTTTATTTTAATAGGGACTGGCATGGGCATTCCTATGAAAGAAAATTTCATAAGAATGCCTTTTATCAGGGAAAGGATAGGCGGTAATGTTTCGGTTTTTAAATAAATCCGGCTATATTTTTACAAATAAGAAAAATCCAAAACGTGGTATTATGTCTACGGTTTTGGGAATAATATCGGTCGTTTCCGTGTGCATCGCCGTATATCTAACCTACCGCAATCGCGGCGATGCTCCGATGCAGTACGGCGCTGTGATTGTGCTTTCGATTATCTATGCAGGAATAGGGCTGATACTCGGCATACGTTCTAGTATGGAACAGGATATTTTTCGCTTTTTTCCGGTAACGGGAATTTTGTTTAATGTTGCGGCTATGGCGGCTTGTAGTTTTATTCTTTATATGGGAGTGGTTTAATATGGCAGAAACAGTAGTTTTACAAGAGAGATATGGGCTTTCCTGTGAGAGAATTCGTGAGATTGCAAAGGTACAGGAAGTTTCGACAGTTTACAAAGATTATTTTCAGAGAACAGCAGCATTTATTGTACAGGTGATGGAAACTTATGAACGTGTGCAGCAGGGGGCATTCTGCCAGTCAGGAAATATGGCTGGTTTGGAGGAACTGCGCACTGCAAACAAAGCACTGTATACAGATATTTTGGAGGAGAATTATCATAATAGCTATGCAAATCCAACATATGCCTGTGCACAGCTTGGTGATGGTTTTGGCAAACTGCTTTGTTTTCTTTACACAGAACTGCGCAGTATAATAGCAGATGCATTCGAGAACCGAATTGAGGAATTAATTATCCGCATGGAACTGTTTGTGGAAGTTTATAATACATTTGCATATGCAAAGTCCGAGGCAGATTTAGAAGATTTGCCGGAAAAAGCGGGTGTGCCTTTAGAGAGCGATATTCGGGAAATTTTATATTGGTTTGTAAGCGACTATTCGGAAACAGCGGCTGCATGGCGTGTTCAGTCACAGGTAGATCCCGCATGTGATTTCGCAGTAAAGATTATTATGGACAGTGACTTAAATGATCTTCGCTATCTGTATCAATATGGAGAGTATATTACAGCAGATATAGAGCGTATGGCACAGTATCTCAATACATTGCCCAAGGAGCGTATTCAATTGATCGCGGATACGTATACAGAGGGATATCGCATTGGATTTGTAAAAGGGAACAAGGATTTAAGTAAGAAGGAAACCGTTGATATTCATTATGTACTCGGTTTTGAGCGTGTTGTACGGGCAGCAATTCGCAATTTTGAAAAATTGGGGTTAAAGCCTACAGCGTATCGGGCACATGACAGTATTTTTTATCGTAGGGGTGCAGGCAAGGCAGGATATTATGGCGCAATTGCAAATAAGCAATTTGATTATGATCATAAGGATGATATGGCACTGTTTTTGGATAAAAAATTGACAAATCGTAAACTGGAAGTTTTAAAACTTGCCTTTGAGGAAAATAAGGAGAAGGCGGCAAAATACGCAGGCCCTGCTGTAATAGAGGTGTTTGGCGATATACCGTTTTCACCAATATATAAAAAAGAAGCTTGTACATTGGACAGTGAACAGCAGAAACTTTCCGCTGAGTATAGAGGGTTGGCAGCAGATTTGCGCAGTCAGTATATTAAGGAGGAAGAGCGGAGCTTTACGATTATCGCTTTTCCCGTTCCGGCGATTGGCGAGCAGTTTGAAGAGATTTTTGATGAAACAGTGAAATTAAACACGCTGGATTATACAACCTACGAGCGGATTCAGGCGAAAATGATTGACATACTCAATCAGTCCAATTATGTGGAAATTAAAGGAATGAACGGCAATAAAACAGACTTGCGTGTACAGCTTTATCCAGTGAAAAATCCAGAGAAAGAAGCAATATTTGAAAATTGTGTTGCCGATGTGAATATTCCAGTGGGAGAGGTGTTTACAACGCCTGTTTTAGAGGGAACAAACGGCAGGCTGCATGTAAGCCGTGTCTTTTTAAACGAATTAGAATATCACAATCTGGAAATGGTGTTTGCGGATGGCAAGATTGTGGAGTACACTTGCACAAACTTTGCAACAGAGGATGAAAATAAAAAGTATATCAAAGATAATGTATTATACCATTATGAATCGCTTCCAATGGGAGAATTTGCAATTGGCACGAATACAACAGCATATATGACTGCGAAAAAATATAATATTGCAAGTCGTTTTCCGATTTTAATTGCAGAAAAAACAGGCCCCCATTTTGCTGTTGGTGATACCTGCTATTCCAGAAGCGAGGATGTAAAGGTGTATAATGAGGATGGCAGAGAAATTATAGCTAGGGATAATTCGGTTTCGCTTCTGCGTAAGACAGATCCTACAAAAGCATATTTTGGCTGTCATACGGACATTACAATTCCCTATGATGAACTTGGCTCAATTATTGCCTATAATCAGGAAGGAAATGCCTTTCCAATTATTGAAAATGGGCGATTTGTGCTGGAGGGAACACAAGAATTAAATAAGGCATTTGATAAATAAGAACATTTGTTTACAAAATGTTTACAATAAATTTTATTGACGGATAGGCGGATAGTCGTTAAACTATAGGTTGTGGCATGATGATGTTGCAGCAGTTTTCTAGGAAAGGAGAAATTATGGCACAGGTTGGAATTGTTATGGGGTCCGATTCAGATATGCCAGTGATGGCAAAGGCAGCAGATATTTTGGAGGAATTGGGGATTTCTTTTGAGATGAATATTATTTCTGCGCACAGAGAACCAGATGTATTTTTTGAATATGCAAAGACTGCTGAGGAAAAAGGATTTAAGGTGATTATTGCAGGGGCTGGCATGGCGGCACATTTGCCAGGAATGTGTGCAGCGATTTTTCCAATGCCTGTAATTGGCATTCCAATGCATACCACTTCTCTAGGGGGGAGAGATTCTTTGTATTCCATTGTACAGATGCCTTCTGGAATACCTGTGGCAACTGTGGCAATAAACGGCGGGGCAAACGCGGGTTTACTTGCGGCAAAAATCCTTGCAACTTCCGACAGTGAGTTGCTTGATAAGTTAAAAGCATATTCTGCTACGTTAAAGGAGCAAGTGGAAGCAAAGGATGCAAAGCTTCAAGAGATTGGTTATAAGAAATATTTATAGTAAACGTAAATATTATTTGTGTTTACTATATAGTAAATTCACAAGATATAGGAAATAGATTGATTAGAGTTTAACAAGGTTATACTGTGATGTTGGCTGGCACAAGGCGTGTAAGGTCTGGAATAGGATAAACGGAGGTCGATTATGGATTATAAGAATGCAGGTGTAGATATAGAGGCAGGATATCAGGCAGTCGAATTAATGAAAGAGCATGTTAAGAAAACCATGCGGTCAGAGGTGCTTGGTGGCATTGGTGGCTTTTCGGGTGCATTTTCTATGGAAAAATTTAAGGATATGGAGAAGCCTACACTGGTTTCCGGAACGGATGGTGTAGGAACAAAGCTAAAACTAGCATTTTTAATGGACAAGCATGATACCATAGGGATTGATTGTGTTGCGATGTGCGTAAACGATATTGCTTGTGCAGGCGGGGAACCGTTGTTTTTCCTTGATTATATTGCCTGTGGTAAGAATGAGCCAGAAAAGATCGCTACGATTGTAAAGGGTGTTGCAGATGGTTGTATTCAGTCAGGTGCCGCGTTAATCGGCGGTGAAACTGCTGAGATGCCTGGTTTTTATCCTGTTGAAGAATACGATCTTGCAGGCTTTGCTGTTGGCGTTGTGGATGAGAAAGACTTAATCACAGGGGCGGATTTAAAAGCAGGAGAATCCTTAATTGGAATTGCGTCAAGCGGAGTACACAGCAATGGATTTTCTCTTGTGCGTAAGCTCTTTGATATGACACGCGAAAGTTTGGAAACATATTATGATGAACTGGGGAAAACACTTGGCGAAACGCTTTTGGCACCAACAAAAATTTATGTTAAGGCATTAAGGAGTATTAAGGAGGCAGGTGTACGTATTAAGGCATGCAGCCATATTACTGGCGGTGGTTTTTACGAAAACGTTCCAAGAATGCTTCCGGAGGGAATCCATGCAGTAATTCATAAAGACAGCTATCCGATGCCGCCGATTTTTTCTCTTATGCAGAAAAAAGGTGCACTTGAAGAACATATGATGTACAATACATTTAATATGGGAATTGGAATGGTGATAGCTGTTGACCCCAGTGATGTCGAAAAGACAATGGAAGCAATTCAAGCAGCCGGGGAAACCTGCTTTGTAATCGGAGAAACAAAAGCAGGCGAAAAAGGAGTAACCCTATGTTAAATATTTGTGTATGTGTATCTGGTGGTGGTACCAATTTGCAGGCAATCATGGATGCCATAGAATCAGGGAAAATTACAAATACGCGTATTGTGCGCGTTATTAGCAACAATAAGGGCGCATATGCTCTTGAACGGGCAAAAAACAAGGGAATTGATGCTGTTGCCATATCGCCAAAGGACTATGAAAGCAGAGAAGCGTTTAACGATGCGCTGCTTGCCTGTGTGGAGGAGGCAGCACCAGATTTAATTGTATTGGCGGGTTTTTTGGTAGTACTCCCGCCGGCAATGGTACAAAGGTATGGGGGGCATATTATTAATATACATCCCTCGCTGATTCCTTCTTTTTGCGGAAAAGGATTTTATGGGCTGCGTGTCCATGAAGCGGTATTGGAACGCGGTGTAAAGGTGACAGGCGCTACGGTACATATTGTAGATGAGGGGACAGATACCGGCCCGATTCTTTTACAGAAAGCAGTGGAAGTGCTGCCAGATGATACACCAAAAACGTTGCAGCAGCGTGTAATGGAACAGGCGGAGTGGATAATACTGCCGCAGGCGATTCAGATGATAGCAAACAGTCATTAGTGTTTGCAGGTATATATTACGAATGTTAACAGGAGTATGGGAAAGAGAGGTGTATAATGAAAGTTTTAATTGTAGGTAGCGGCGGCAGAGAGCACGCTATTGCTGCAAGTGTGGCAAAAAGCCCTAAAGTGGATAAAATATTTTGTGCGCCAGGGAACGCTGGAATTGGACAGATTGCGGAGTGTGTGCCGATTGGCGCAATGGAATTTGACAAGCTGACTGCGTTTGCGAAAGAACAGGCAGTTGATTTTACAATTATTGGTATGGATGATCCACTGGTGGGCGGTATTGTGGATGCATTTGAAGCGGAAGGGCTAAAGGTGTTTGGACCACGCAAAAATGCTGCAATTTTGGAAGGCTCTAAAGCCTTTTCCAAGGATTTAATGAAGAAGTATCAGATTCCCACCGCAGCATATGAAAACTTTGACGATGCCAAACAGGCGCTTGCATATTTAGAGCAGGCAAACTTTCCGATTGTGCTAAAAGCGGATGGCTTGGCACTGGGAAAAGGTGTGTTAATTTGTCATACATTGGAGGAAGCTAAGAAAGGTGTGCAGTCGATAATGCTGGACAAGCAGTTTGGTACAGCAGGAAATCGCATGGTAATAGAGGAATTTATGACAGGCAGGGAGGTATCTGTATTATCCTTCGTCGATGGAAAGACCATTAAGACAATGACTTCCGCACAGGATCACAAGCGTGCAATGGATGGTGATCAGGGATTAAACACAGGCGGTATGGGTACATTTTCGCCAAGTCCTTTTTATACACAAGAAGTGGATGATTTCTGTAAGAAATATATTTATCAGGCAACGGTCGATGCTATGGCGGCAGAGGGCAGACCATTTCAAGGAATTATTTTCTTTGGATTAATGTTGACGTCCAATGGACCAAAGGTGCTAGAGTACAATGCACGGTTTGGTGATCCGGAGGCGCAGGTGGTGCTTCCGCGCATGAAAAATGATATTATCGAGGTTATGGAGGCTTGTGTCGAAGGCACGTTGGATCAGGTGGATTTGCAGTTTGAGGACAATGCGGCAGTCTGCGTTGTGCTTGCAAGTGACGGCTATCCGGTAAAATATGAGAAAGGGATGGAAATTAAGGGATTAGAGCAGTTCGAAGGCAAGGAAGGGTATTATTGCTTCCATGCAGGCACGAAATTGGATGAAACCGGCAGGTTTGTTACAAACGGCGGCCGCGTACTGGGAATTACAGCAAAGGGTGCGACTTTAAAAGAAGCCAGAGCAAACGCATATCAGGCAGCAGAGTGGGTTACGTTTGATAACAAGTATATGCGCCATGATATTGGAAAAGCGATTGACGAGGTATAAGGAGCAGATTTTGCAAATTAAAATAAAAAAATACGCAGCCATTTAAACTATATACTGACGGCAGTACTGTTTTATCTACTGTTTTCCAGCGGTACGTACCATATAAATATTGCAATAGATTAGATTTGGACAAGTAAGATGTTGTGATATTTCATTGCCGGAGTAAAAAATCCGCAGGCAGAAAAAGGAGCATGATTATAAAATGAAGATGGAGAAACGAAGTAACTTAAAACACATATTGGCAGCAATTCTCTTTTGTTTAGTATTAAGCATTAGTATTGACTGCTACGCGGAAGGGAAAGGCACCGTGCTTTTTGATTCCAAAATCAGGCAATCACCCGGAACAGACAGTGAACCGGTTGGGAGTGCCAAAAAAGGAAAGAGCGTTGATATTGTTAGCCAGACAACTGGAGCGGATGGAAAAATCTGGTATGAAGTCTATGTTGAGGCAGATAAAAAAGGCTATATAAGAAGTGATTTGGTCAAGGTAACAGAGGGGAATATTAGTACCAGTAATGCAGGTACTAGCAGCACTACTACAGATAATAATGCGACAGCGCCGTCAACAAGCGGCAATAAATGCAAGGTGACAACAGCAACGGCGCGTATCCGCAAAAGCGCTTCCACATCGGATGACTCTGTGGGTACAGTAAATAAAGGCGCAGTATTAAATGTTACCGGTGAAACCACAGGAGCAGACGGAAAAGTTTGGTATCAGATAGAGAATAACGGTGTAACGGGCTATATCCGTTCCGATTTGGTAAGTTTTGATAATGTCGGCGGCGATCCGGCAGTTTCGCAGATATCTGGAGAAGGAAACGGTGAAACACAAGTACCAGAAGGCGAGGGCGATCAACCGACGGAGGAACAGCCCGAAGACGTGCAGCCGCCAGAGGAGGAACAGCCTGAACAGCCAGTGCAAACTGCGATTCCTGTACCAATACCTACGGAAGAAAAGCCATATGTAATGCCTGGATTCAAGCTTAAACAATGGAATGACAGAGAAGGAAGTTATTATCAAGATGGAAATTTCTACATATACTATGGTCAGGAAACAACGGGTGAACAAGGTTGGTATTTAGTTGATATTGAGAAACAAAATTATATAAGATATGCCTATACAGTGGAGGGCGTGTCTGCTCCAAGCCTTATTTTGCAGTATCTGCCCGTTATTGCTTTGGCAATTGTAATTGTGATTTTAATTGCGATTATTGGCTTAATGTTCTTAAAACTGCGGGAATATGGCAGCGGTTACTCCGGAGATGATGACGAAGAAGAGTCGGAAGATGATGATATCGAAGATTTAGAAAATATGGAAGATGACCTTGAGGAGAAGCAGCCGCGCCGTCCGGTCAGCCGTCCTGCTTCGCCTTATGATGGCAGGGGAGGACAACCAATGCGCCGTTCGCAGCCGCAGGGAGGAATGCCGCAAGGTGAGCAGCCGCCAGTACGCCGCCCACAGCCGCAGGGAGGAATGCCACAAGGCGCAAACGGACAGCCAGTGCGTCGTCCGCAGCCGCAGGGAGGAATGCCGCAAGGCGCAAACGGACAGCCAGTGCGCCGTCCGCAGTCTGACGGAGAAGTAACCGTCCGCAGACGACTCGACGGAGAGGGACGTCCTATGCGTGAGCCGGTTAGACCGCAAGGCAGCAGACCTGCAGGAGGACAGCCGCAAAGACGAATGAATCCCAATCCACAGCAACGCCCGCCGCAGGCAGCCCAACAGCAGAGAGGATACAGAGAGAATCCGATGTCAGAAGAGGATGCAGGAAATTTAGAATATATTGATATAGAATAGAATATTAAATAAAAAAAACTCGCAATACCTGTGTGGATGGGGATTTGCGAGTTTTTGTGTCCTAACCTGTGCAAAGCGGCTGTTTTATGATATACTAAGTTAGAATTAGTGGGTATATAAAGGTATTTGAAATATAAAAAAAATATAATTTCCTTGTCTACATAGGGCTAGTGTGCTAGAATTTATATAACAGTTAACCGATATAGGCAAGGGGGCGTAAGTAAGATGTACATTGAAATAGATTTTAACAGTGATGAAGCGTTGTATCTTCAACTGCGCAACCAAATTATTATCGGGATAGCGACCTCACAATTCCAAGAGGGAGATACGCTGCCGTCAGTTCGGCAGTTGGCGGATACGATTGGCATCAATATGCATACCGTGAACAAGGCATATTCTGTGCTCAAGCAGGAGGGCTTTGTCAAAGTGGACAGGCGCAAAGGTGCCGTAATTGCACTGGATGCAGACAAAATACAGGCATTAAAGGAACTAAAACGTGATATGCAGGTATTGCTGGCAAAAAGCAGTTGCAAAAGGATATCCTGCCAAGAGGTTCATGCGCTGATAGACGAGATTTATCAGGATTATGGAGATATTCATAATGAATAGGAGTGAAATATATTAATGGAGGGCTGGGGAGATGCAGCAATTTACAGATAAAGCAAAAGTGGCTTTGCAGAAGGCAGCAAAAGCGGCAAAGGATTTGCACCAAAGTTATATTGGCAGCGAACATATACTTGTCGGGCTTGTAAGGGAAAAGACAGGCGTTGCAGCAAAGGTGCTTGCCGAGAACGGCGTTCAGGAATCGCAGTTAATCAGCATGATTAAAGATTTGATTGCACCAGAGGGAAATCTTGCGATAATGGAGCGTGATGGTTATTCGCCAAGAGCAACAAAAGTGTTGGAGGACAGTCATAGGCTTGCAGCGAAATATAAAAGCAAAATGACAGGAACAGAGCATATTCTGCTGGCATTGCTAAGAGAGGGAGAAAATGTAGGGCTTCGGCTTTTAAATACGATTGGCATTAATGTGCAGAAGGTGTATATGGACACTTTGATTGCGATGGGAGAGGATATAAACCAGCACAAAGATGATTTGGCAAAGAGCCGCAATAAAAAGAAAAAAGATGGTGTGACCATTACCTTAAATCAGTATAGCAGGGATTTAACGTATCTTGCACGCGAAGGAAAACTTGATCCAGTGATTGGCAGAGATATGGAAATTATGCGTGTGGTACAAATTCTTTCAAGGCGCACCAAAAACAACCCGTGTTTAATTGGTGAGCCGGGCGTGGGCAAAACAGCAATTGCAGAAGGGCTTGCACTTCGGATAGTTAACGGTGAAGTACCAGATACCGTAAAAAACAAACGTGTTGTTACGCTGGACTTGGCGGGAATGGTGGCAGGATCAAAATACCGCGGCGAGTTTGAGGAGCGGATTAAGCGTGTGATTAAAGAAGTAATTGATGCTGGAAATATTTATCTGTTTTTGGATGAGATTCATACATTAATCGGCGCAGGCGGTGCGGAGGGGGCTATTGATGCGTCAAATATCTTAAAACCCTCCCTATCAAGGGGTGAGATACAGCTTATTGGCGCAACGACGATATCGGAATACCGCAAATATATTGAAAAGGATGCAGCACTGGAACGCAGATTCCAACCGGTTATGGTGGAGGAGCCTACAGAGCAGGAGGCAATTGAAATTCTTGCAGGCGTAGCTTATAAATATGAGGAACATCATAAGGTGACAATTACGCCGGAGGCATTAGAGGCGGCTGTAAAACTTTCCAATCGTTATATTAATGACAGAAATTTACCAGATAAGGCGATTGACTTAATTGATGAGGCATCGGCGTCTATTCGCTTGAAAAATATGCATATTCCAGATAATTTAAAGGAAATGACCGAACAGATTAAGAAGTTTGATTTGCAGATTGAACGTTCCATTCGTATGGAGGCCTATACGCAGGCAGCGGAATTGCGGCAAAATCAGGAAGCATTAATGAAGAAATATGACAAAACATTGTCAAAATATGAAAAGACACAGGCAGAGAAAAATCTAGTTGTAACTGATAATGATATCGCGGAAGTAGTGGCGAATTGGACGAAAATTCCAGTGAAAAAGCTGACACAGAAGGAGAGTGACCGTCTATTAAAGCTGGAAAGCATTCTGCATAAACGTGTAATTGGTCAGGAGGAATCTGTTAAGGCAGTTGCACAGACAATGAAGCGCGGCCGTGTGGGATTGCAAGACCCCAACCGTCCAATTGGTTCTTTCCTGTTCCTTGGCCCAACAGGTGTTGGAAAAACAGAACTTTCCAAAGCATTGGCAGAAGCCATGTTTGGTTCGGAAAATGCGCTGATTCGTGTTGATATGTCGGAATATATGGAATCGCACTCTGTATCAAAAATGGTTGGTTCACCGCCAGGATACGTTGGTTTTGAGGAAGGTGGACAGCTTAGTGAAAAGGTGCGCAGAAATCCATACTCTGTAGTTCTTTTTGATGAAATTGAGAAAGCGCATCCAGATGTATTTAATATCCTTCTGCAAGTGCTCGATGACGGGCATATTACGGATTCTAAGGGCAGAAAGGTTAGCTTTAAAAATACTGTACTGATTATGACTTCAAATGCGGGTGCACAGCGGATTGTAGACCCTAAAAATCTAGGATTTGCAGTACAAAAAGACGCAAAAGCGGATTATGAGAAAATGAAATCCAATGTAATGGATGAGGTAAAGCGTTTATTTAAGCCAGAATTTATTAACCGTATTGATGAGATTATGGTGTTCCATCCGCTGACAGAACAGGATATGAAGCAGATTATTACATTGCTTTCCAAAAATCTTTGTGATAGATGTAAGGAACAGATGGAAATTGAACTTTCCTTTACGAATACATTAAAGGAATATTTGATTAAAAAGCATGCGGACTTAAAGATGGGTGCAAGACCACTAAAGCGCGCGATCCAAAATGTAGTTGAGAATGAACTTGCCACTGCTATCTTGGAGGGGCGGGTAAAGCGCGGTGATACGGTATCTGTAGGCGTTAGAAATGATAAAGTAACATTTACTGTGAAGGATAAGGAAACGCAATAAAAATTGTTTTAAATAACTAAATTTTCTTGTGGAAAATTAAAATATTTTAGTATATACTGTAATTACCAAATAAATCACTGCAGCAGTTCTATTAGTTCTATTCATAGGACTGCTGCAAAACACCAAATATTATTGTTGCTTAGGAGGACTAAAGAAATGGCAGTGGTTGAGGAATTACTACGTTCGGAGAGTAATGGGAACATCAGCTTTGGTAACTATGAGCTTGCGCAGAAGGCGAAGCTTGAGGATTTTGAACATAGGGGTGATATTTATAAAGTAAAAACCTATCAAGATATTACCAAGCTGGAAAAAAACGGGTTATTTTTATATGAGTCTGTTCCCGGTACGTCCGTGTATGATTTCTGTGAAAGTGGACAAGGGATTTCCTTTATTGTAAAGGGAAATAAGGACGTGCAGATTACAATTGGCGGAGATGATGATTCCGAATATGAAGTAATTGTTGCAGGAGAAAGCGCTGGTGTCATGAAGACTAACCTTTCCGGAAAGCTCAATATCAGTGTTGAGCTGGAAGAAAATGGTGAGGCGGAGGTTCAGTTAATCAAAAAATAGAATAGCGGGTGTTTGAGCAGAAAGGGCTTTCAGAAAGCAGATAAAACAATTATGGCTTTATGAAAGCCCTTGTGTCTTATGTGAAAGGTGTATGGAGCAATGGCAAAAGGAAAAGTTGCAACGGTGTTTTTCTGTCAGGAATGCGGGCATGAATCTTCCAAATGGCTGGGGCAGTGTCCGGCATGTAGACAGTGGAATACGTTTGTAGAAGAAAAAGTTACCATAAAAAGCAGCGGCATGGGCGGCAGTGCAAAAACTTCTGCTGCAAAAGATACAAGAGAAGCATCAAAACCTGTAGAAATTGGTACCATAACAATGAATGAGGAAGATCGGATTCTAACAGGGATTGCGGAACTTGACAGAGTGCTTGGCGGCGGAATTATGCAGGGGTCGTTAACGCTTGTAGGCGGCGATCCAGGAATTGGGAAATCGACATTGTTATTGCAGGTATGCAGGCAGTTATCTAATTTAGGCAGACGTGTTTTGTATATTTCAGGAGAGGAATCACTGAAACAGATAAAGCTTCGTGCAATGCGCATAGGTGAATTTCAGGAAAATATGCTGTTATTGTGCGAAACGAATATTACACTGGTAGAAGATGCCATTCGCAGTACGAAACCTGAAGCGGTTGTAATCGATTCTATTCAAACGATGTATCAGGAGGATATTTCGGCAGCGCCGGGGAGCGTGTCGCAGGTGCGGGAAGCGACCAATGTTTTTTTGCAGCTAGCAAAGGGCATGGGCGTTGCAATTTTTATTGTCGGGCATGTGACCAAAGAAGGAACGGTTGCAGGACCAAGGGTATTAGAGCATATGGTTGATACGGTGCTGTATTTTGAAGGGGATAGATATGCGTCATACCGTATTTTGCGCGGCGTAAAAAACCGCTTTGGCTCAACCAATGAAATTGGTGTTTTTGAAATGCGGCGGGAGGGGCTTGTTGAAGTAACGAACCCCTCCGAATATATGCTAAGCGGCAAACCGATAGGGGCAAGCGGTTCTGTAGTAGTATGCTCATTGGAGGGAACACGCCCGATTTTAGTAGAGATTCAGGCATTAGTGTGCAGAACGAACTTTGGTATTCCAAGGCGTCAGGCGACAGGAACGGATTTTAACAGGGTGAATCTGCTGATGGCAGTTTTGGAGAAGCGTCTTGGGCTGCAGATTGGGGACTGCGATGCATATGTAAATATTGCAGGCGGAATGCGGATCAGCGAACCTGCAATAGATTTAGGAATTATTATGGCGATTGTATCTAGCTTTAAAAACCGCGTAATTGATGAGAAAACACTAGTATTTGGGGAAGTCGGGTTAAGCGGTGAAGTACGTGCAGTTACGATGGCACAGCAACGGGTACTAGAGGCGAAGAAGCTGGGATTTGACACGGTTATTATGCCAAAAGTAAATATGCCAGATGAGCAAATAGAGGGGATTCGTATTATTGGCATTGGAGGAATTGGGGAAGCAATTGATTTTATATAAATAAAATGCACAATTTTTATTTTTATGCGAAATGTAAAAATTAATCCTTGTATTCAATACGGATATAGACTAGAATAAATACAGATATGCATAGAGGGGCCTTATCGTTCATATGATAAGGAGGCTATCATTATGAAAAAGCTTATGCAAATTTCTAAACAAGTGAAAAAAATAGTTTATTTAGCAAATTTTTGTCTGTTTATGGGAGTAATACTCTGCGGATGCAGTGCACAACAGGAGGCAAAGGAGGGCGAACTGATTTTGCAGCTTCAAGATAAAGAAGAAACTGCATTGCAGCAGACAGGAAATACAGGAAAAGAAGCAGTGTTGCAGCAGGAACAAAGTAAAAGAAATGAAGTGGCATTACAACAGGCAGAAAATATAAATATAACAGAAACAACAGTTTTGACAAAAGAAAGTCAGGCAATACAGTCGCAGCAGGAGATTTATGTTTATATCTGCGGCGCTGTAAACAATGCAGGCGTTTACCGGACAGGGGCAGGCAGCCGGCTTTTTGAAGTGGTGGAGCTGGCGGGAGGTTTCTCGTCAGATGCGGATGAAACTTGCTTAAATTTAGCACGGGAAGCGCAGGACGGAGAACAGATTGTGATTCTTACAAAAGAAGAAACGGCAGCTTTAGCAGAGAAAGGTATGTATAATGCAGGTTCTGTAGAACAAGGCAGCACAAAGAATACAAATGTAGAGAAATCAGCCGTACAGGGGGGCGGATTGGTAAATATTAATACAGCGTCTGTATCGGAACTTACCACGGTAACGGGGATTGGTGAGAGCAGAGCGCAGGCAATTATCGCTTACCGTGAAGCAAACGGCGGCTTTCAGACTATTGAGGATATTAAAAAGGTAGATGGCATTAAAGACGGACTTTTTGCAAAAATTAAGGATAAAATAACAGTGTAAAAAAGCGGGCGAAAGGGATTAGTAGTGATGGGAAAACGTGTTTTAGTGGTAGATGATGAGAAGCTTATTGTAAAAGGCGTGCGTTTTAGTCTGGAAAAGGACGATATGGAGGTCGATTGTGCATACGATGGCGAGGAAGCACTGGAAAAAGTAAAGGGCAGCAGATACGATCTGGTGCTGCTTGATATTATGCTTCCTAAGCTTACAGGACTTGAGGTATGCCAGCAGATTCGAGAATTTTCTGATGTGCCGATCGTTATGCTAACTGCTAAGGGCGATGATATGGATAAAATACTGGGACTGGAATATGGCGCAGATGACTATATAACGAAACCGTTTAATATATTGGAAGTGAAGGCGCGGATAAAGGCGATAATGCGCAGAACTGCAGGCAGAGCAGAAACAGAGCACAGACCGCAAGTGGTGGAAGCTGGCGATCTGCGGCTGGACTGCGATGGCAGAAGGCTTTATATCCATGATAAAGAAGTGAATTTAACGGCGAAGGAGTTTGATGTATTGGAACTTCTGGTATTAAATCCCAATAAAGTATACAGCCGTGAAAATCTGCTGAAACTGGTCTGGGGAGCTGATTATCCAGGAGATGTGCGCACTGTTGATGTGCATATCCGAAGACTGCGCGAGAAGGTCGAGCCAAATCCCAGCGAACCGAAATATGTATTTACAAAGTGGGGTGTCGGATACTATTACAAATAGGCAACTGGGCAGCAAGTCTTTTTGCCGTACAGTATAGATACAATAAAATGGAGTGATAAGGTGTCGAAACTGATTGAAAAGCTGAAAAAAATTAAAGGGTTCCGAAGCCTTCGGATGCGGATTTTTCTAATTATTATGTTGGCGGGGCTGATTCCCTGTATTATACTGCACTATGGTATTTTGGAACGTTATATGAGCAATGCGATTGCAGTTAGGACAAATGAGGTGCAGACGCAGGTTAAAATTATTGCAGACCATTTAACGATGTATAATTATTTGTTGGATAACAGCAGTGACGTGATTAATGCAGAACTGTCGCAGCTATCGAATCTTTATGACGGCCGTGTACTGATTATTGATGGTGGTTTAAAGATGATTAAAGACACTTACGGTGTCAGCGAAGGAAAGACGATTATTTCTGAGGAGATTATTGCCTGTTTAAAAGGCGGCGGTGCATCAAACCGTCTGCGTGACAACAATTATATTGAAATTGTAGTGCCGATTGAGGAAAAATTAAAAGATAGTACGCGTATTGTTGGTGTTATGCTGACAAGTGTATCAATGGATAGTATTAATACAAGCTACGAATATATTCAAGGAAGGGCACTGCTGTTTGAAATATTGGCTCTTGTAGTGATATTTGGAATGGCATTTTTCTTAAGCCGTTATTTGCTCAAACCATTTGAAAAGATTACAGACGCAATTAACGAGGTGAAAAACGGGTTTACTGACGAACAAATCTGCGTTAAAGAATACTTGGAAACAGAGCAGATTGGGGATGCTTTTAATCAGATGCTTGGCAGAATGAAGGTTTTGGATGATTCAAGACAAGAGTTTGTTTCCAATGTGTCACATGAACTGAAAACACCGCTTGCGTCTATGAAGGTGCTTGCGGATTCACTTTTGGCACTGGAAGATGCGCCAGCAGAACTTTATCAGGAATTTATGACAGATATTACGGAGGAAATTGATCGAGAGAATAAGATAATTACAGATTTATTGTCACTCGTGAAAATGACGCGGACATCGGCAGACTTAAATGTGGAGCCAACGGATATTAATGCTGTTTTGGAATTGATGCTGAAACGTTTGGGGCCGTTGGCAATCAGGGCGGATATTAAGCTGATTTTTGAGAGTCGGAGACCAGTAAGCGCGGAAGTAGATGAAGTAAAGCTGACACTTGCTTTGACAAATTTGGTAGAAAATGCAATTAAATATAATGTCGAGGGTGGTTGGGTTAAAGTAGTATTGGACGCTGATCACAAATATTTTACGGTGGAGGTGGCTGACTCTGGAATTGGAATTCCGCAGGCGGAGATTGAACATATCTATGAGCGGTTTTATCGTGTAGACAAGTCGCATTCCAATGAAATTGGCGGCACAGGGCTTGGGCTTGCAATTACAAGGAGCGCAATATTAATGCATAGAGGATCGATTAATGTAGACAGTGAGGAAGGGCTTGGAACTACGTTTAAAGTAAAGATACCACTTACATTTATCGCAACGCAGGCATAATGGAAATATTGTATATAGAAAGCATTGTTAAAAAACAGGAGGGAGGGCGTTAATAGCAATATGAAACGGATAAAACGACATAAAACCGCATTATTTGTAGCGGTCGTTTGTCTGATGATCGGAGTTTTCGGCTGTGGTAAAGAGAACAGGGACGAGGGCACGCCGATAGATATATCCTATTTGAATAAAAACGAAACAAAACTGGTTAAAGAAACACATTACCTCAAAAGTACTGATACGCGCGAAAAAATTGTAGAAGTATTGACGTTGTTGTGTACTGTACCAGAAAACAGGGAATTAAAGGCAACTCTGACAAGTGGGATTAATATTATTAATTATTCTTTTGACGGAGAGCAGATTACAGTTTCTTTAGGAGAAAGATATAAAGAACTTTCCACTACAACGGAAGTGTTGACAAGAGCTGCTTTGGTAAGAAGTCTTACGGCGATACCAGATGTAAAATATGTAATGCTCACGATTAACGGTGAGCCTGCGGTCGATGTCAACGGCAATACGATTGGCATTATGACAGCAGATATGTTTGTTGACAATGCGGGGACGCAGCAACTTGATGCGGTTGGAACGGTTACCTTGCAGCTTTACTTTGCCAACGAAACAGGCGATGGGCTTGTGGCGATTAGCAAAGATGTGGAGCATAATGCAGATGTATCCAACGTGCCAATGGAGCGCGTTGTAATTGAACAGTTAATTGCAGGGCCGTCAGAGGGGGAAGCTTATCCTACAATTAATCCGTCTACGAAGATTTCCAGTGTAACTGTTCGGGATGGCATATGTTATATTAGCTTTGATAGTACTTTTATAACAGCGGTAAACAATGTTACAAGTGATGTGACGATTTACTCTATTGTCAATTCGCTTGCGGAGTTAAGCAATATCAATAAAGTACAAATTTCAATTGATGGCAGTACAGAGGGAAAATTTCGGGATAAATACGATTTGACTACTTTTTTTGAACGAAATCTGTCGCTGGTACAATAACGTAAAAGCTTATAGAAAACGACAAAAGTATTTGCCGTTTTCTATAAATGGATGCACACGACCGCATAAGGAATTTAGCCGCTTTGCGGCATGCGGTCGGCGCAGGTAAACGCAAATAAAATTTGCGTTTACGATAGATGTTATCAAAACGGATTGTATAAGGATCGAAAAGTGTGAAAGAAGATTGACACTGTGAAGTATAAAGTACATTTCATTTCTTGTTTGTGCCTTGCACGAAGCGATAAGAATGATAACAAATATGAAAAAAGGGGGTTTGTGAATGAAAAGACCGCTGTGCTATGTATGTGTAGCATTTGTGGTAACGGTGTTTCTTTATTTACAGCAAATGCAGCAGACAGCGTCTAGTCCCATTGTGCCGGAGGGCAGCAAAGTGACAGTTCTGGGGGAAGTATATCATAAAGAGTATAAAGGCGGAAAGCTGGTACTCTATCTTAGGCATATCAAGCCATTACAATCCAATCAAGAAAAAAATCAATGGAATATTGAAATGGATAAAAAAGAACTTCGGATTTTGTGTTATATAGAAGCCGACGAGGAACCTGCACAGGCATATCCGGAGCCAAAACTTGGAAGTGTTGTAGCTGTTACAGGAAAAGCGGGGGCATTTCGCAAAGCTAGAAATCCGGGCGGTTTTGATATGGAACAATATTATAGAATATTAAAATTGGATTTCCAGCTATGGGAAACGAAATGTATTGCGCAGAGTGATTCCTATTCTTATTATAAGGAAAATTTGTATCAATTGCGGCGATATTTTGAGGGTATATTAGATGCAGTGATGAGCGAAAAAGATGCAGCAATTTTAAAGGCAATGCTGCTTGGGAATAAAACACAGCTTGATGCGGAAAGCAAACTGCTTTATCAAAAAAGCGGAATATCACATATATTTGCGATTTCCGGCTTGCATATTAGTTTAATTGGTATGGGGCTGTATTATCTTTTGCGTAAAATTAGACTGCCTGCTGTAGCAGCATCGCTATGTTCCATATTGCTTATGATTGCCTACGGAGATATGGTCGGCATGAGCAGCTCTGCATTTCGGGCAATTGTTATGTTTTCTATGAAAATGCTTGCAGGTATGCTGCATCGAACATATGATATGCTAAATGCGTTAGCGGTAGCAGCAGTGCTTTTATTGATAGAGCAGCCATTGTATCTTTACTATTCAGGATTTTTATTGTCGTTTGGGGCAATTCTTGGCGTTGGCTGTGTGTTGGAGAGTATTCAACCGGAAAACGCAGCTAGTAATGATAACAGAAGAAGGGGCAGAGAGCGCAGAACGCTTAGCACGATATGCAGTGTTTTGGGAGATAAAATGAAACAGTCACTTTGCGGAAGTCTGAGTATTTTTCTTATTCATTTCCCGATTATGCTTTGTACATATTATGAATTTCCGTTGTATTCATTTTTTCTAAATCTATTAATAATTCCTTTAATGACCATTGTAATGGGGCTGGGGCTTTTTGTACTTGCCTGTGGCAGTCTGCCGATTCCTGTTTTGGGTATGGCTATGGCGAAACTCGCGGCACTTGGAAATCATATGTTGTTTTGGTTTTTTGAAAGGATAAGTACTTTATCGTTGTCGCTGCCTGCTGCAAATTGGATTGTGGGAAAACCGGATAGTTGGAGAATTTGGTGCTTTTACGGATGTGTACTGTTTTTGTACTTGATGCATGAGTGGGGGAAAAGACAATCGAAGAAAGACATATGTGTTAAAAAATGTATGCGAATTACGTTGCCATTTGCTTATAAAGTAATTTTAATCATTGTTGCAGTAAGTATGATAAGTGGTCGGGCAATATGTGGGCTTGGCATAACGTTTCTGGATGTAGGGCAGGGCGACGGATTTTGGATTGAAACGCCGCAGGGGCATCACTACCTAATAGATGGCGGAAGTACTTCAGAAAAGGAGGTCGGTCAGTATATATTAGAGCCGTTTTTAAAATATTCAGGAACAACAAAGTTGGAGGCTGTTTATTTAACGCATCTTGACCAAGATCATATATCGGGTGTGGTGGAACTACTTGAAAGCAGCAATGGTATAGGAAGTGGGATTGATATTGGGAAAATTGTAATTGCAAAGGCAGCAATACAAGATGAAGCGTATTGGAAAGTAGCAGCACTGTGCGAAAAGAAAGGAATCTCATTGGAGTTTGCAGCCGCAGGGGATGTTTTTACGTTGGAAAAAGATTTACAATTAGAAGTGCTCCACCCAACTGCGGATTATCAGCCATCATCAAGGAATGCCTATTCCCTAGTAATGCGGTTAATGTACAAAGATAAAAATGGGGAGTTTGGCGTGCTGTTTACTGGTGATGCGGAGGAGGACGCAGAGGAAGCCATTGTTTCTTACCTGGCGAAGCAGAACTGGAAATGCCAGATTTACAAAGCCGCACACCACGGTTCTAAATATTCTAATACGGCGGAACTGCTCACATACTTGAACCCTCCTATTACTGTAATATCATGCGGCGCGCGCAACCGATACGGTCATCCGCACAAAGAAACCCTAGAGCGGCTGGGGCAGGTGGGAAGCAACGTAATCAACACCAAAGAAACAGGTGCTGTAAGTGTACAGGTGGTTCAGGGAAAGATAAAAATTTCTTACTCGTTGTCGCGCCGATAATTATGATTTAAACTGCTGTTTGCCGAATCAGACAAATATGGGTTTATCTGTTCTAATTCCTTATCTGTTAAAAAGTGACACCAAAGACCATATTGAGGTTCTGTAAATTCATATTGCAGCGATTGGAGCCAGTCATTAGGATCAATAAGTGTCAATATTGGTTTATTTTCATCCATTAACCGATATGTTCCATATTGGCATAGCATTCCATGAAAATTGACAAGCATGATTGCCTCCCTATTATACTAAGGAACTGTTAAAGAATTTATTTATAACCGCCTAAGGAACTGTTAAGAAATAACTTTACACTTTGACGCAGGATGAGTTCACAAAGGCAAGGCGGAAGATGGAGTCGATGCGGGCATCGACGACTGATGACAACGCAGCATTTGCGGACTCAGACAAGTCAAATGTAAAGATTTATTTCTTAACAGTTCCTATAGTAATATAAATGATAGGAATATAAGGAAATATAAACAGCATAACATAAGAAATTAAACGTAAAAATAATAAAAATCATGTGTATATTTATCTATGAATCACAAAATAATCCAAATTTCGCAAAATAATCCAAGTCAAAAAGGAAACTTCCCAAAATATTAAAAATATGTCCAAATTTATTTCTAATGATTCCGTTC
>VSNQ01000077.1 GCA_009774395.1 Lachnospiraceae bacterium | reverse complement strand
ATTTATAATTGCTATTGACTTATTATTGTTATTGACATGATACCTGAATTTGAATCATTATATTTTCATACATAATATTCAATTGATATATTTTTTTCACAAATTTCAATTATTGTATTTGCGCACGCATTGCAGCCGCACATTTAGTACAAATCCCATACCAATATAGATGCTGACGAGTGAGGTCAATCCATAACTTACAAAGGGAAGCGGCACGCCCGTATTCGGGAATACCCCTGTCGCAACTGCGATATTGACAAAACTCTGGAAGCCCACCCATCCTGCTACACCAGCCGCAATACATGAGCCTGCTAAATCTTTCGCCTTTCTTGCCACACTTAGACATTCCAAAGTAATTAAAAACAACAATACAATTACGGTACATCCGCCGACAAAACCAAGTTCTTCACCCACAACAGAAAAAATAAAATCTGTCTGCGGCTCCGAAACAAAATTTCCATTTTTTACAGAACTTATCTCATTATTATTTAGACCCTTGCCCCAAAGCTGACCGGAACCTATCGCCATAATCGCGTTTGTTTGCTGGTAGGCGGTCGTTTTGGAATACTCATTAGGATACAGCCATGCAAGGATTCGAAGTTGCTGTCCGCTGCTGATAATTGTTTGATCTGGCTGCAACACCAGGATAAACAATATCACCACCACAGGCACTGCCACCACCAGCACACCAAATATTAGCTTATAGCTTAATCCGCCGACATACCAAACAACACAAAATATTGAAAGCAATACAATGGTCGTGGATAAATCCGGCTCGTCATATATCAGGTATGCCGGCGGCGCAAGCAGCAACAGTATCAACAGAATATTTTGGGGAGAGTTAATCTTGTCTTTATGCTTCATAATAAACTGCGCATAAAATAGTATCAGCATAATTTTTGCCGTTTCTGACGGCTGAAACTGAATACCGGCAATTACAATCCACCGCCGCGCACGGTTGACTACCTTGCCAAACCGCCAAACCCAAAACAAAAGGGCTAAGTTAAATCCATATATCAGCCAGTAAAAGCGCAGAAAAAACGAATAATCAAAGAACGAAATAACAATCATAATAAACAGCCCTGTCAAAAATCCCAGTATCTGCTTATTCTGCATATCCGGTCTTGCGCTTCCCACTGAAAGAATGCCGATTACCGTCACAGCTATCATCATCAATATTAATTTAAAGTCATAATCCCGTATTCTGTAGTTCTTAAACATACTCCCTTTTTCCTGCCTTTTTGCATCCAATCTGCGGTCACTAGTTTTTCAGGTCTAAAATTGGAATATTTGCGTACAACACTGGCATAATTTTGCCGTTCCTGCCTGAGTTTCCTGTTTTAGAAATTTGTATCTCCATACTTGCGGTGTCAATCTTCATGTACTTAGAAATCACAAGTGCAATATCATTTTTAATTAACTCCATCATTTCCGGCGAGCAATTAACCCTATCGGATATCAGCAATATCTTCAATCTGTCTTTGGCAATCTGCCGGGAGTTTTTTCTTTTAAATATAGAAAATAAACTCATACACGCTCCTCCTGCAGATTTCTTTTAAATAAATTGGTGACTTTCGTCCAGATTGTAATATTTTTGCCAAAATCCATAAAAGGCACTTCCTTGCCCTCTATACGCATACAAACGTTGTAGAATGCCTGACCTGCCAGGGAATTTTTGCCGACTAACGGTTCTCCTTGGTTGGTGGCAATCACGACATTTTCATCATCTGGCACAATCCCAAGAAGGGGAAGCCCTAAGATATCGAGCACATCCTCCACCGTCATCATCTCCCCGCGGCGCACCAAATCGCTGCGCAGACGGTTAATAATTAGGTCAATCTTCTTAATTTCATTTGCCTCTAACAAACCAATAATTCGGTCTGCATCACGGATTGCTGACACCTCTGGCGTCGTTACTACCACCGCATGATCAGCACCTGCAATCGCATTTTGGAATCCCTGCTCGATGCCTGCCGGACAATCCAGTATTATGTAATCAAACTGCGTCTTAAGATTATCAATTAATTTAATCATCTGTCCTGGAGTAATACAATTTTTATCTCTCGTCTGCGCGGCTGGCATAAGAAATAAGCCTGCATGACGTTTGTCCTTAATCAGTGCTTGTTTTAATCGACAGGAACCTTCAATCACATCCACAAGGTTATAGACAATCCGGTTCTCTAGTCCCATAACCACATCTAGGTTGCGCAGCCCGATATCTGCATCAATTAAAACAACACTTTTCCCCATTTCTGCCAGACCTGTTCCTACGTTTGCTGATGTAGTGGTCTTACCCACACCGCCTTTTCCTGATGTAACAACAATTACTTCGCTCATAGGAATCCTCCATTATTCAGAATGGTTCTCCGGACATTATTTTTATTTAATTTTATAATGTAAAGCTGTCCAGCAATTCTTTGGTAATAGAATCTACCAGTATCTCGCCATTATACGTATATGCAATCTTTGGTACAGCTTTTGGCTTCAGCCCCAAAATAGAAAGGCGCTGCGGCGGCACATCATAGCTGTAATCCCCTATTTTCAGCGCGGTTGGATTCATCTCCAGCGCCACAATAAAGTGATTGCTGCTGCCGCCTGCCCCTGCGTATACCTCACCTGCAAGATTTCCTAAAACAACGATATCCTTTGCGGAATATACACTACAGCCTTTTGTCACATCCCCGAGTATCACAATGCTGTGCTCGGTTTCGATGCTCTGCCCGTCTTTGAGAGTACCCCTGTAAAACTGCCCGCAGTTCTCATCTCTCTGGAACATCAAACGCTCCTGTATTTCGAGGAATTTGATGTTTTTGTCCTCGTCTTTTTCCATAAGGCATAGTATCTTCAAACGCGAATGTAATGTTATCGCATCGAGGATTTCCCTTTCCTGCTGCTCAGTCAGATTTCTTCCCTCCAATGAAAGCGCCACTGCCGCATCCTGGAAGAAACCATCCGCTTCCTCAAACTTAGTCGCGACATCTCTCAGCAATTCTTCAAATGGAATGGTGTCATCCATAATTACGGATATTCCGTTGGAAAAACTTTTTAAAATCACTGAATTTTTCACATTTGCTCCTTTTTGTGCATCACACCTCTAATCTCCTGCTCCATCCGTAAATTCCGGAATTTCTGCCGTACCAGTAAGCAGTTGATCCTCTGCTTCTAAACCATAGTAATATTTATATACATCCCTTGCAGTCTGAGCTGCATACCCCGAATCGTATCCAAATGCAATACGCACTGTCACAGATATTTCAGGGTTTTCATAGGGTGCATAGCTAATAAAAAGGGCATGATTTGTGCGCGTTAAACCTTCCTGCGCCGTACCAGTTTTACCCGCTACATTAATTGTTAATTCATTATAATAAGACTTTTTCTGCACTACCTGCCGCATACCTGTGTGAATGGCATTCCACAGACTGCTGTCAAGCTCTATCTGATTGCGCACTTTTGGATGATAATCCTCAATTACATTTCCTTGTGCATCGGTAAGCTTGTCCAAAATACTAAGATTATACACCGTTCCACTATTTGCAACTGCTGTCACATACCGCGCTATTCCTACTGTCGTATAGTTATGGCTTCCTTGACCTATTGCGGAGGGCACTGCGTGTTCATCAGAAAATTGGGGTTCGGACTCTGTAATCTCTATACCCGATTTCTCTGTCAGCCCAAATAAGTCCGCATATTTTTCCAATCTTGAAAGTCCATAATTACTATTATATCCGTTTCCATCATTTCCTAAACGATAGCCAACTTCATAAAAATACATATTGCAGGAATTAGCAATTGCGCTCTGTAAGTTCATCGCCCCATGCGCTCCCGGCGAAATCCAGCATCTATGAATGGTCGGTGCCAATTTATCGAAGCTTCCTGTACACAATATTGTTTCACCTAACGAGGACACAACGCCCTCTCCCATTGCAGCCGCCGCGGATACTACCTTAAATGTCGAGCCTGGTGCCGTCCGCTGCTGTGTTGCCACATTCCACTGCGGCAGTGATTTATCTGCTTGAATCTTTGCAAAATACTCCGCGTCAACACCATTGGCAAGCTTATTAATATCATATCCCGGATAAGAAACCAACGCAAGCACCTCACCCGTATTGACATCTGTCACCACACACGAACCACTGCATGGGTCAAGCGCAAGCTGTGCCGGCGTAATCTGCAGGGTCTGTATCATTTCCAGCATAAAATTATATGCACTGGTATTCCCATTGCGCAGGGCATCAATTTTGCTTTCCTCCACAGTAATCAAACCCTGCTCCCACAGCAGCATACAAATCTGTCTTCCTGTAATGGTCTGGCTGCTAATCATAAATTTATAGATCCACTTAGAAAATTCCTGATTATTCTGTAATTTTTCAAGGATAAAATCAATCATGCTGTTTAAAACTTCTGTAGAATCCGAATACTGGGAATCCACAGATAGTTTTGTAATATCAATCCAATTCATTGCAATCGCATAATTGAGATATGCATTTAAACTAATGGTTTCATCCCGCGTCCACGCAAGGTATGTCGTATCCTCTGTATCAATCGCCGCACTGTTTAAAACACCCTGCTTTGTCAGCATAGATACGATATAACTTTGATAATTCTTATACTCTTTTGATAATTGATCATATGGCGTCTTTTTATTTAACAGTTCCTCCTGCAGCGTATGCAGCACCTGCGCCTGCTTATCCAAATAAATCTGATAAACCGCCTGCTCTGTTGCCTCCGCGTCCTGCGCCTTAAAATGTTCCATATTCAGCACATTATTGTCAAAAAGCGCAAAGTATACATTGTCAATCGGTATAATAATCTTGCTGCGTGAGGGAGCCGTTGAAGGATCGTAATTAAAGATATTCTGTGTCTTTGATACAATAATTCCTGCGATTTTCTGCTCCAAAATATTATATATTGCAACTTGAAGATTTTTGTCAATCGTTAAATAAACGTCGTTTCCTGCCTGTGATTCCACAAGATCCTTTGTTTCTATCACTTTACCAAGGCTGTCAACATATATTGTTTCTGAACCCTTTTTCCCCTGCAGCTGCAGTTCCATTACCTGCTCAACGCCGCCCTTGCCAATTGTATCGTTCATTGTATACGTATCATCCTGCTGCGAAAGTTCGGCATACTCTTCCTGATCAATCTTCCCTGTATATCCAAGAATATGAGAAAAATAAAATGGATAATTGTACTTGCGGATCATATCCTCCTCAATCGCTACACCGTCCAATTCAGCAGCATTTTCCATAACTGTTGCAACGGTTTCCATCGAAACATCTGTTGCAACGGTCGTCGCAATATATTTTTGATAACTGTACAATCCCATGTGATAACGGATTGTCACAATCTGAAGTATTTCTTTCTGCGTATAGCCCTCAAACGGATGAAAATCTCCTTTTTTTCCGTTTTCCTTTATATCAAACGTACCGATTTCATAGCGCTCGCATAAGTCCTCCATCACTTCATACGCTGTGGCAATCTCCTGCTGATAACTTAACTTATCAATTGTTGGATGACCATAAACATCTGCTTTAAACCGCTTTAAACGCGTACCTTCAACCGTAAACACATAATTCCCATTATCATCAATAATTATATTAAAATCGCTGGTAATACTATCGCCATTATCTTCAATCATATGAATCAGCTTGTACAATGTCGCGTTAATCTTCTCGTTCCTGTTCTGATTAGAATCGGATTCATAAACATCTTCTATGGTCACAGAATATGCCAACTCATTATACGCTAGTATATTGCCGTTTCTATCATAAATATTTCCGCGTGTTCCTTCGATCACCTTTTTCTTCTCTATCATTAACTGAAAGTTGTTCAGATATGTTTCCCCATTGACAATCTGCAAATCAAAAAGCCTGTAAATCAAGATTACTGCCATACCAATAAATACAAAAAACAACAGCAGCAACCTTGATGTCACGATGCCAAACAGATTTTCTTTTATTCTCCTAAACACCTTTGTGCTCCTCTCTTTCCGACTCCTCCTCATTCCGATTTAATAACAAAATACATGGATATAAGAACACAGTTATAAAAATGGTATATACAATCTCAGGTATCATAACATTTCTTAAATAAAAAATAAAATCAAACCTGCTACGCAGCAGGAACAACAATACATAGCATACAAATAAATACGCAAAATCACTTGCCGTAATGAGTGCCAGCGGCAGCTTAATATCATTTTGATAAAATATAGTATGAAATGAACCATTTGCTGCGCCTATGTAAAGATAAATTAACGCATAAAATCCAAGTACGCTGCCATAAAATATATCCATCAACAGTCCACAGAAAAATCCTGTCACCATACCGTATTTTTTATCGAACATAAAGCCGTAGGAGGCTGTTACAATCATTAAAAGATTCGGAGAAATACCGCCGAAATCCAATACCTGAAAAAGTGTCGTCTGAAGGATAAAACTTGCCAATATCACCAAAAATAATATTATATTTTTCTTCATGAACACCTGCTTCCTTTTAATTAATCCGCAATCTGCTGCTTGGTCTTTAAAATAACCAAAACCTCCTCCAAATGTTCAAAATCAACTGCTGGCGTAATCTTTCCCGACTTCGTAATATTATTAGAATCCAGATTAATCTCGCTAATATATCCGATTAATATACTCGGCAGATATTTGTCACTAATATTTGAAGTAACCACCTTCACGCCGACTTCCACTTGCTCTAGGGAATCCGTCAACTGTTCAAAACCGATACAGCCCTCCTTCATCAATTGAAGAGAGCCTCTGACTGTCAGCAAATCGGAACTTGCTAAAACCATGCCGCTTACGTTAGAATCATCATTGATAATCGCATTGACTTTCGCCCAGTTTGAACCAATATCCACAATTCTTCCCACAAGCCCCCCGCCTGCAATTACATTCATATCAATGCGCAAGCCGTCGTCCAGCCCTTTATCAATAGTAAACGCATGAAACCAGTTGCCGCTGTCACGAGCAATAATCCTTGCTCCTACTTTCTCATAGCCGCTGTACTGCTCGTCCAGCTTATATAGTTCGCGCAAATTATTGAGTTCATACTTATCCTGCTGAAGCTGTGTATTCTGCACGGTCAATTCATCAATCTGCTTTTTCAATTCTTGGTTTTCCTGCAGCACAATTCTTAGTTCTCCCAATTCATCCACCCTAACCGAAATCCATGAACCAATACGGCTGATGCCATTCTGAAACGGGATTACAACATAACCAACAAGTTTATTAAGCGGTGTCGCCTTATAATCGGTTAGAAAGGTAACAGCCATTAACACAACACATAAACCAGTCAACAGAAGCAGTAAATATTCACTTGGAATAGAAATTTTTTTCCTTTTCCTCTTTATCACTGGACTCATGCAGTTAGCGCCCCATTCCTTCCAGATATGCAACTGATTTATAGTTGTCATCTTTAATAATTTTCGCCAGTCCCAACGCCACACCCGTAACAGGATTGTCGCTGACATTCACTTTTAAGCCAGTTCCCTTCGCAATCAATTCTGCCAGATGCGCCACCTGCGACGCGCCGCCTGTCAAATAAATGCCACGTCGGAAAATATCTGCGGAAAGTTCCGGCGGTGTACGCTCCAAAATTACACGGATATTGTCTATAATCATATTAAAATATTCCAGCATACTCTGACTGACTAAGTCAGTCGGGATTTCTTTTTCCATTGGAAGTCCAGTAACAATATCTCTTCCATATACAATAGCTCCCTGTCCTTCTTCTTGCAGTTCGCGCAATGAAATCTTTACGCCCTCTGCTGTCTTGCTTCCTACAATTAAACTAAATTCTTTGCGGATTGCATTCTTAATCGCTTCATCAAATTTCTGACCACCAACTTTAATCAATCTACTTAATACAATGCCGCCCAGTGACAATATGGAAATCTCTGTTGTATGGAAACCAACATTTACAACAAGAATACCCTGTGCATTTTTCACATCAATATCAAGTCCTAGTCCATCAGCAACTGCTTTTTCGACGCGCATAATTTTTTTTGCCTTAACATTTGCATCTTTTACCAAATCAGAAAACGCACGCTTTTCAACCGCTGTAATATCCGATGGAACCGCAATATAAAACTCTGCGGGCTTCACGGCGCCTTTATTGCAATCCAGGACAAAATTGCGCAAAAGCATCTGCATATTTTTGATATCTGCAATCACACCGTTGCACAGCGGATAGGATATTTCAATATTTGACGGCGCCTTCTCGAACATTTCAAATGCCGAATCCCCGTATGCAAACAGGTTTCTCTTGTCCTCAATTGCAATCATATTTTTCTCAACAACCACATTATCGCTGTGAGAATTATAAATTTTAATAGTTCTGGTACCTAAGTCGATACCAAATGCGTTGTTAGCCAACATAACAACTCCTTTCTGTTTCTTATAAAAGCCCTTTTTGATTAAAACTTGTATATCGCTTGTCCCCTATAATAATATGATCTAGCAAAGGGATTTCAACTAAGTCGGATACTTCCTTTATCTTCTGCGTCACCTGCAAGTCCTGCCTGCTCGGTGTCGGATCTCCGCTTGGATGATTGTGTAATATAACAATAAACGATGCTTCCTCACGCATCGCGCAAATAAAAATCTCTCTTGGTGAAATCAGTGTCGCATTTGAAGTCCCTACAGAAATCACGTGCTCACCAATCCTACGTTTCTTAATATCCAAAAGCACGACAAGAAGCTGCTCCGTCGTGCGGTGCCGCATACTTTCCATATAATAATCTGCCACCGTCTTCGGCTGGTCAAATGTTAAAGCCTCCTTTGCCTGCATATGAGAAATACGTCTTGCAATCTCCGCAACGCATAGAAGCTGTACCGCCTTGACTTCACCAATTCCCGATATCTGCATTAAATCCTTGACCGTAAAATGATGCAGGCCTAAAAGCCCCCACCGTTCTCCTGCAAGTTTTAAAACTTCCCTGCCAAGATCTATCGGTGTAAGTTCCCTTGTACCGGTTCTAAGCATCACTGCCAGAAGTTCGGCATCGGAAAGACTTCCGGCTCCAAGCCGAAGAAATTTATCGTAGGGCAGTTCATCTTTTGGGTATGTTTCTTTAAAAAGACTCATATATTGTAGTTTACGCCTTCTGCTCTTAAAAAGGGTAGTCCAATAGTTATATTACCACACTCACAACAGTCTGTATACTAAAAAGATTAGTTTTTTTTCGACACATTTTTATTTTATAATTTTTTAATACCTGCATCTACAATGCTCTGCAATGTTTTCATAATACCAAACTGCGCGTGTTCAAAAGTTAATCCGCCTTGAAAATACACCGCATACGGCGGTTTTATCGGCCCATCGGCGCTTAGTTCAATCGACGATCCGGATACGAATGCGCCTGCCGCCATAATCACTTGGCTGTCATATCCAGGCATATCCCACGGCTCTGGTGTTACAAAACTATCCACTGGTGCTGCTGCCTGTATGCCTTTGCAGAATGCAATCACCCCTTCTGGTGTGCCAAACTCAACCGCCTGAATAATATCATGGCGCGATTCTATACTGTTAGGAACAACACGAAAGCCAAGTTTTTCATAGATATTGGCGGCAAAAATAGCCCCTTTTAATGCACTTGCAGTCACTGTAGGTGCAAGAAATAATCCATGGTAGAAATCACGCAGTATTCCAAGTGAAGCACCTACTTCTTTCCCAAGCCCTGGGGACGTTAATCGGTATGCAGCATTTTCCACACATTCCTTTTTTCCAACAATATATCCGCCAATTGGTGCAAGCCCGCCGCCCGGATTTTTAATAAGAGAACCAACCACCATATCTGCGCCGACATCCGTAGGCTCTATAGTTTCCACAAATTCCCCATAACAATTATCTACCATGCAGATAATATCCGGCCTTCTTTTCTTAATAAAAGAAATTAGTTCACCAATCCGTGTCACCGATAATGTCGGGCGTGTCTGATAGCCTTTTGATCGCTGAATCGTAACAAGCTTTGTTTGTTGATTCAGCGCTTTCTCAATCGCTTCGTAGTCAAAGCCGCCATCCGCAAGCAAATCAACTTGGCGGTACGTAATTCCGTATTCTGCAAGCGATCCCTTTGAGGGACGGATGCCGATAACCTCCTCCAATGTATCATAAGGTTTGCCCACAGGGGAAAGCAGCTCGTCTTTAGGACGCAGATTACTGATTAGTGCAAGCGCCAAAGCATGAGTGCCGCAGGTAATTTGCGGACGCACCAAAGCATCCTCCGCGTGAAAAATAGACGCATAAACTGCCTCTAGCGTTTCCCTTCCCAAATCGTTGTAACCGTAACCTGTCGTCCCTAAAAGGCAGGCTTCACTTACCTTGTTATCCTGCATTGCTTTTATCACTTTTAGCTGGTTGTACTCCGTGACTTGATCGATCTCTGCAAAACGCGATGCCAAACTGTCAAGAACTTCTTTACTAAACTGATATACCTTATCCGAGATGCCAAGATTTGCATACATTGCTTGCTGCATGGTCTGCAATTCCTGCATTCGCTGCGGTTGTGTATTTTTGCTTATTTTGTCTGCTTCTGCGGCAGCGTTTGTATATGTTTCATTCATGCGTATGCCCCTTTGATTTCATTTTTTCTAACATATAGTTTAGCATCTTTTCCTCATCATATGCAAATTTATCCTTTTCTATCCAAATCACATCCCGCTCCCGCCGAAACCATGTAAGCTGGCGTTTAGCAAAATGCCGTGTGTCGCGTTTTATCCGATATACTGCTTCGTCGAGCGTGCATTCCCCTGATAAATAGTCATAGATTTCCTTATATCCAAGTCCCTGCATTGCGGTGGAATTACGTTTGCAACCCATTTCTATCAGTTTCTTAACTTCATCCGTCAATCCCTTCTCTATCATACTGTCCACACGCTTATCAATGTTCTCATATAGGCGGGAACGTGTATCAGTGAGTACAAAATAAAAAGAATTATAAGCGGATTGTTTCTCCCGTTCTATAGTATTGTGCTCTGAAATTTTTGTTCCTGTCTGCCGATAAAACTCTATCGCACGGATTACGCGTTTCATATTGTTTGCATGAATTTGCGCTGCGGCTTGTGGATCACACTGCTCTAAAATATGATGAAGGTACTCTGCCCCCTGCTGCCTTGCCGTTTCTTCCAATTCTTTCCTAAGACTATCATCTGCCATACTATCTTGAAAGTCAATATCATACAGCACCGATTGAATATAAAATCCTGTACCGCCGACCATTATCGGAATTTTCCCCTTTGCGCGGATCTGCTCAATTGCCTGCTTTGCATACTGCTGAAACAAAACAACGCTGAAATCCTGCACAGGCTCCAAAATATCCACAAGATAATGTGTAATGCCGCACATTTCCTCCTGTTTAATCTTAGCGGATCCAATATCCATATGCTTGTACACCTGCACAGAATCCGCAGATATAATCTCACCGCCAACCGCCTTAGCAAGCGCAATGGAAAGCTTTGTTTTCCCAGCCGCTGTCGGGCCCGTTAGAATCACCAATGGATTTTTCATAAAAATCCCCCGCATTTTTCTTCTACTGAAAAACGGGCAAAAAACCACTTGCCCGTTTTTACTCTTTCCATATTTTAGCACAAACAAATAAAAATTCAAAGAGAAGTTTATGAAATTTTGGTTAATAAATTATATTTTTTTTTAAACGCCATTACTACATTGCTGTTATTGGCAGACTTCGTTACTGTTCTGCTGAAATAATTACCCTTTTCGCTAAAAGATACGTTGCGACATAATACATAATATATAATGCCGTCATTCCAACTGCAATCACGCCTGCGATAACTGGCACTTGCTTTGCCATTGTTTCCAAATGCATTCCCAAAGCGATCTCCACGCCAATCAGCCCAATTGGAACACTCATTAATGCAGCAAATACAAATGGCAGTATAAAAAAGGAAAATGTCTGCCAAAACAGCGCACTGCTCTGTTCTTGTTCTCCTGCACCCAGATGATACAGCACTTTGTAGCGGCATTTATCCTCTGCCAGATTGGACAATATTTTCAGCGCCAGAATTGCAAGTGCCATTAGAAGAAATACTGCGGCAATAAACAATGCCCCCACAACAAAGAAAGCGCTGGTGCTATTTTCCGTAATACGGTCAAATTCCTGAATGCTGTAATCACAGCACTTTCTACTGTTTCCACCAAACGGATTTTCTGCTATATATGACAGTGCTTCCATCAGCGCATATCCATTAAATTTTTTATCAGCAAGACTGTATGCGGTCATGGCATGGCTTTGCTGCATGGTATCCACTGCCGCATCCGGCACCACCACAAAAAAGTAATAACCCAACTGATGAAATCGGGGATATGCTTCCGAAATTCCTTGAAAATGGTATTCTTTTGCGCCTTCGCAGAACACCATCTGTTCCCAGTCTATTTGGCGCAGCGCACTTTGTATGCTCACGATAAAATATGTGTCCTGCAATTTTAATGGTTCATATCCAAGCGGGGTAATAAATGCATTAAAGTCACTTAACGCCATAAAGCTGTCCGTTAGTCCGTCAAATCCCTTTCCCCATTGTGTATACTGATAAAAGTCTCTTCTGCCTGTGGTGTACATTGCATACGAAAATTGATTGACAATTGGGCAGTATTCTTCAATAATACGCTCCCCTTTCTCCATAGAAAAAGAATTTTCGTATGCGTATTCTTGCGTAATAAGGTCTTTGCAGTACATAATATCATACGGGCAGACTTGGATTAACGATTCTTCTCTGCTTGCTTTCTGCAAAAAAGACACATTGGTGCCAATAACAGCAAATGTCATTAAAAACGCCAGCATTCCCAGCATAACAGCATTGCTGCTTAATGTATCGGAAAGCTGCCGGAATACAAAAGTATTGCTTCCTCGCGCTTTCAACCGCTTATTTTGCAGAAGAATTGACATAATGCTCTTTGCAAGCCCCATATGAAAAACCATAACACTAATGGCAAAGATACCGAAAGCTAACAGAAATGCTGTGTCCATATTTTTTTCTTTTTGCAAAGATTCACAAATAAACTGATTAAGAAACACAAGACTCCCAACCAGTGCAGCCAGTGCTACCAAAGTGCATAGAAACCATAGAAGTGGATGCTTTACCGATTTTTCTACTCGTCTTTCCCCATAGACCAAATCGTATATACTTACCCGTTTTAAGTAGCGCAGCGATACTACGGATGCCATAAGAAATATACCTGCAACAATGCTGATGGTAGCACACAGCCCTTTCTTAGAATACGGCGCAATTGTAAACTCCATTTTCATTAAGTTCATTGCAAGTGCCATTAATCCTTGGTGCAGAAATATCCCACAAAGCAGTCCAATCCCTAAAGCTGCCAGACAGATAAACAATGTTTCATATATAAATATTGAACGGATATCCCGTCGGGACATTCCTAATGTTAAATATATTCCAAACTCCCGTTTGCGCAGTTTTAGCATAAAAGAAGTGGCATAACTAAGCACAAACGCCACAACAACACCGATCATAGCAACAAACCATACCATCATATCGCGGATTGTTTCATCAGCACTTGTATAAAACTGCATTTTTTCGCTGTAAATCACACCATTTATCGCAAATAACAGCGCTACTGTCAATGCAACGGTCATAAAATAGATTAGATAATTGCCAAACTGCCTTTTCACATTCCGCACTGCAAGCTTAAAAAACATCGGATTCACCTCCTAACGCAATTGTATTGGAAACGATCGCACGGTAATACTCCTGTCTGGTTCGTTCTCCACGGTTTAACTCGCTGAAAATCTTCCCATCCTTTAAAAACAGTACACGCTCTGCATACGAACCAACTATCGCATCATGTGTTACCATTAAAATTGTTGAATGTAGTTTTTCATTCATCATTGCAAAACTTTGCATTAAGAGTTTCGAGTTTTTGGAGTCGAGCGCTCCTGTTGGCTCGTCTGCCAGCACGAGCGCCGGATTGGTAATTAATGCCCGCGCACACGCTGCACGCTGCCGCTGTCCTCCCGAAAGCTCCCACGGAAATTTTGCCAGTTGGTCTACAACTCCCAAAGCCTGTGCAACGCGCTCCAATTCTTTTTTGGTCTTTACAAACGACTGCCGTTTCAGATTTAACGGAAGTACAATATTTTCTTCGATCGTCAGCGTGTCCAGCAAATTATAATCCTGAAAAATAAATCCCAGTTCCTCCCTGCGGAATACAGCCAAATCTTTTTCTTTCATCTGCGGCAAATGCTTGCCACGAATACAGATATCGCCAGAGCTGACACGGTCTATCGTAGCAATTACATTGAGCAGCGTACTTTTACCAGACCCAGAAGCCCCCATTATCGCTGTAAATTCCCCCTCACCCACCGCAAAGGAAATACCATCCAGTGCCTTTGTCACCATATTTCCCCTGCCATAATATTTTGTAACATTTGTAAGCTGCACTATTTTCTCCATTCCAATCCCTCCTGCTTTTCTACCGCATCATCAACTTATAATCACAAGCGCTAAGGCGCTGTTCCTTGGTGCTTGTTCGTATAGTTCTATTTTTATCCAGTATAACATAACAGGCAGCGTTTTTTTCTAACATAAGCACCGATCTTTTCTTACGTTTTTGTAAGATTTTCTTTTATATGATTTTCTTTTAAATACGAACAGAATCAGAACATAATTCCTATACAAAATGCATAAATCTACAATACCCTTATTTATAAAAAAGCACTATATTTTTCTTTTATTTAGCAAATAAATTGCATATTTTTAACAAAAGGACTATAATGCAATTGTTTTATGGGATGTATACATTGTTTTATCTTTCACAAGCATTACACATTACGTTATATAGTTTTCTATACGTTATGCTGTAATTTTTCAGCAACTTAACAATTCACTCTGTTTTTACGAGAGGAAAGGAGAACCTATGAACACACTTAGAATACGATTTCGCTGTTTCTACTTAATTCTTTTTGCCGTCATACTTACCATAAGTATGCTTACGGCTTGCGGAAACAACAACACAGAACAGACACCCGAGGAAACCGACACCACAGAAGAAAGCGATTCTATTATAACTGTAGGTTTTGCGCAGTCCGGCTCCGGTGCTACGTGGAACGCTGCCAATATTGATTCAATCCGTCAAAGCTGCTCGGCTGAAAACGGATTTAACCTTATTTTAGAAAATGCAAACGACAGCTTTGACAACCAGATTGCCTCCATTCGTTCTTTTATCGAACAAGATGTGGATGTTATCGGTTTCAGCCCGCTTGTTGCCGACGGCTGGGATGAGGTTTTGCAGGAAGCAAAAGCAGCCGGTATTCCTGTTATTTTAGTAGACCGTACATTAAATACTGCTGATGACACACTTTACACCTGCTGGGTCGGCTCTGATTTTCTTTTGGAAGGCTATAAGGCTGCCGGCTGGATTATTGAGTATATGAAAACCAATTACACAGGAACGGAAAAAATTAAGGTTGCGCTTTTTCAGGGAACAATCGGCGCCAGCGCAGAAGTTGGACGTACACAGGGCGTCGAGGAAATGCTCAACAATGCCGGCAATTATGAATTTGTCTACAAAGCATCAGGCGATTTTAAATATGACGGCGGCGTTGAAAATATGGAAAACATCCTTGCGCAGAATCTTGATATTGATATTTTAATCAGTGAAAATGACGATATGACACTAGGCGCAATTGACGTTATGGAACGAAACGGCATCCGCCCAGGAAAGGCGGAAAACCCTTTGTAGATGCGATTCGAAAGGTGCTTAACGGCGATCCCGTTGATAAACGTGTCTACGTTCAGGAAGAAATCTTCCCCGCTGATACTGCTGCTGACTACATAGACAAACGGAAATACTAAAAGGGAGGTGATTTCATATGAAAAAAATTAACAAACTCAATAATATTGCCGTAAAATTAATTGCAGGTTTTATGGTTGTTATTATTTTGATTATATTACTTGGCATTATCTCTTATAATGGTTCATTTTCCGCAATGTCAAAATCCTATCGGCAAAGTATGTCCAGCACAGTCACTACTACTGCCTCCTATCTCGAGCTTGGTATGTCCCAAACCAGTGCAGAAGCGCAAAAAATTGTCGACAACAATGAATTTTATAAGTATTATCGCGGTGCTTACCGCAATGATGCACCACATGAATATATGTTATGGAGTTCGCTCTACAACATGGTGCAGTCTGCTGCAAGTGCCAGTGATTTTATTAATACAATCACGGTATTTGGTGCCTACGGCGAAGGGCTTTCTTCCGCTGGAACATTGGCAAACGGTTTCTTGGATACATTTCAGGCTACCATTTCAGGAAACGCCGAAGATGGATACTGGATTGGTGCACATCCTGAACTTGATACGGCACTAAAGATTGACCGAAACCGCTATGCTGCATCTTATGTGCAGTCCTTTGTTAATTTTGACGGATATGTAGTAATTGATATTAATGCAAAAGCAATTACCAAAGTATTAACCAATATCGAACTCGACGATGGTATTATTATCGGCTATATTTCACCAGATGGAACAGAAATTTTAAATACTGATGCGCAAACAAACGTTTTTTATCATCAGGATTTTTTTGAAAGCGCAGCAGCTTCTGGCAGTGACTTTTCTTCCATGATAAAGTACCAAAATCAGAATTACTTATTTGTATATTCTCCGATTAGCACAACCGGCGCAAGCGTAGCGTGCCTTGTACCAGAATCCGTTATGTTAAATCAGGCATACGAAATCCGAAATATCACAATCGGTATTTCCATTGCTGCGATTATCATTGCTTTTATTATTGCGCTGTTCCTTGCACTTAGTATGCATAGAGCCATTCGTCATATTGTTGCAGTACTTGAAAAGGCAGCAAACGGTGATTTAACAGGACGTGTTTCGATGCGGCGCAAAGATGAATTTGGCGTTCTTGGGCATAGTATCAACAGCATGATATCACATATGAAGATACTGCTCAATCAAGTAAATCAGACCAGCAGCCTTGTAGAGTCCTCTTCGGATGATGTAGCGCAGACCTCTAAACTGCTCGTTACCTCCTCCGATGAAATCTGCAAAGCCATTGCCGATATTGAAACAGGCGCTTCTGCACAGGCAGGGGAAGCCGAAAAATGTCTGCAGCAAATGGCTGGATTATCTGAAAAATTTAATATTTTATCCAGCAATACCAGCGCAATTGAAACGATATCGCATGATACAAAGTCCTACGTTACACAAGGAATTGATATTATCGACAAACTAAACAGCCGTTCAAAAGATACACAGGAAATTACCAATGCCATTATCGAAGGCATTACAAAGCTAAACGACGAATCCAAAACAATTGAAGGAATTGTTGATGTTATCAGCTCCATTTCCGACCAGACAAGTCTGCTTAGTTTAAATGCTTCGATTGAAGCAGCGCGTGCCGGCGATTCCGGAAAAGGATTTGCTGTTGTCGCAGACGAAATCCGCAAACTTGCGGATGAATCCATGCACGCTGTCGGCGGAATTTCGGATATTATTACAAGGATTAACCACCAAACGGAATTAACTGCGGAAACAGCAAAACAGGCAGGGCAGATTGTCGGCTCTCAACAGGAGGCATTGGAAACCACCATTAAGCTATTCCATAGCATTAACCAGCATGTCGAAGATTTAACTTCAAATCTTGACAATATTTCACGCGGCATCGATCAGATGTCCGCCGCAAAAGACCAAACGCTCTCCGCTATTCAAAGTATCTCAGATGTTTCCGACCAGTCCGCTTCGGCTACAACGGAAGTTTCTGCTACTATTTTGGATCAGTTGGAAGCAGTTAAGCACCTCAATGATAATGCAGATACGCTCAATCACAATTCAAAAGATTTACTGGAAGCAGTTTCACAGTTTAAACTAGTATAACTCGCACTCGATACAATTTATACTGCTTATACTAACAACCGTTAAGATTTTGTAACAGTTCAGCTTTTGGCTTCCTGTTACAGGCATCAAGCCATGCAAAACCACTTCGTGGTGGCTTGATGCATCTCTGCCACTACGCTGTTTCACGGACTTTGCAGTAAATGCAAAGTCCTAGACTGAACTGTTACAAGATTTTCCAATTTCTGCACAGTCCATATTGCAAAAGTGGGCAATACGTGCTGTGCAGAAAGGAAAATCTAATCGCTCGTGAGTATAACATTTAAAATTTCCGAGTAACCGGACTATATAACGCCAACCATATTCGTTTAACCAATACAATACGGTGCGGTAAATTCTGGCGTTATGTAGTATAAAAACTTTTATTCTTTTCTAAAATCTAACACAAACCGCGTGTACTTCCCACGCTCTGATAGAATCGAAAAACCAATTTCCAGCCGCCTGCATAGTTGATTCACAATATACAGCCCCATACCTGTGCTGTTTGGAAATGCCTCTCCATTTGTCCCCGTAAATCCACGATCTGTAATGCGTGTAATCTCATAGGAGGGTATTCCAATTCCATTGTCCTCAACCGAAATTTGATCGTTCTGCGCCATAATGCAGATATGACAACGAGGACAGTATTTCGCCGCATTTATCAAAAGCTGCTGTATGATAAATGAAAGCGACTTCTTGTCGGAATAAATCACAAAATCGCCATCTAGTTCCACACTGATTCCAGCAGCAATTAAAATCTCCATTTGATTTTTCACAGCTTCTTCAATAAAAGCCGCCGCGGAAAATGATTCTACACGGATATCTCTGTCCATGGTGCGCAGCCTTGCATAATATAAAATTGTTTCCGTAAGGTTGTCTGCACGCTTTATCTCTGCCGCAATCGAATGTTTCCCACCATTTTCTTGATTTGATAAAATCAACGAACACGCAGTAAGCGGCGTTTTTATCTCATGAATCCACTGCTCCACATACTCCAAATATTCCTCTTTTTCCTGCTTTGCCGTTTCTGCAGCATTAATCGCCGAACGGGAAACACTTTTCATCACTTCATAATAATAACGCTCCACACCGCTTGATGGAGGCGGCAGCACTTCACCAGCAAGATATTGCTCTGGTAAACTTTGCAGCAGTGTTTCCAAACGTTCCAATTTTCTTTTTTGTAATAGATACGCAGTACTGACTGACAAAATTCCAAACAAAAAGCAGCCTCCAAACAATACCTGAATAAAACCAGCCGATACACCAGAAGCCGCAAGAAACCAGAATAAAAAAAGCATTCCTATACAGCAAAATAAAAGCGGAATTGCTTTCCATTTTAAATACTCCCGCAAACTCATAGGCGGTAACCCACGCCGCGAACAGTATGGATAAAATCTACTGCACCGATCCGCCGCAGCTTTTCTCGCAGCCGATTGATATTGACATACAATGTATTTTCGTCAATAAAACAGCTATTGTTCCACAAATCTTCAATAAGTTCTTCCCGCGTGCATAAATCCTTTTTCATTAGGCAGGCAAGAATCCGTGTTTCGTTTTTCGTTAATTCTTCTGATTGATTGGCATAGCTTATCCGCATATCCGCCAAATACAGCACCAAACCGCGCACATTAATTACTGACGTAACACTATGTTTTAACAACCTTGCGATGCGCATTAACAGAACAGAAGAATGATACGGCTTGCGGATATAATCATCTGCCCCAACGCCGAACCCGATAATCTCATCCTCCGCCGTATCGCGCGCTGTTAAAAAAATCACAGGTACATCAGACTGTTTCCGCAACCGCTGACAAATAGCAAAACCATTCTCTTCGGGAAGATTAATGTCCAGCAGTGCCAAATCACAAGGCAGACGATCCGTAACCTGATAACCATTTGATTGTAACAGCGTTGTTAATTCCTCCCGAATCACAATATCATCTTCAATCACCATTATTTTTTGCACATTTTCTCCTTAAATAACGCCTTGTTCCAATTCTTCCAAGACAAAATGCCACCAGTGCTCCTCCTGCGCCAATGCCAGCGCGTCGATTTCCTGAAATTTCTCTCGTATTTTATTCGTAATCTTAACATGCACGAAGTCCAACTCGTCAAAAAAATCATCCATTTGGTTCAGTCCATATAATTTCGTAATACGTGCTTCCTCCTCATTTATCTGATTCCAGTATTCCATATAAACCGCCAGACATTCTAATAGCTGGCGCAAACTGCTGTTCACAAAGGATATATCCTTTTCCTTCTCATTCTGATATCCACTAAGATAATTGTCCAAAAGACAAACTGCCCCCTGCTGATCGATACACAACAAAGAATCATACTCGCCTTCTCCTATTACTACCCAGTCCGCAAAGCCTGCCACATTGTAAGACTGATGATACTGCGTAAGATAAACCGGTTTATCCGGCTGCGTATAAAATTCCAGAAAAAATTCCAATTCAGGCAAACCGATTTCGCATAAAATCTCCTTATCTGTTTCCGATAAATGACATTCTCGATATGCTTCTCTTGGAACAAGTGTAAAATCTTTATACAAGTTACGCAAAAAATTCCCATTCATAGCAATTTTAATCCCTTTTCCCATACCACTCATATTTCTCATTAATTGAACCCGTTTCAAAGAAATAAATTATAATATCCATCAATGTTTCTTTATCTTCACAGGTAATCATTTTGGGAAAATAATAACCGGCAAGCGCCACTTCTGTTTTATCATCTTTATATTTCAGATTTTTATAATTATATGACATACCTTTGATTTCATCATGAATCACAAGTACAAAACAAGATTTTTCCATATAGATACTAATATAATACGCTTCCATATCCCCGTAAAATGCGTCCAGTCTTTCTAGTGTTTCACTTTCTACTGCCTTTGTTATCAATTCTACTGCTTTTGCCGCAGATTCTTTGTCCCTTAAATCATCAAAACGACGATATCCCTTATTCGTGATGTAAATGGATAAATTTTCAATATTATAACCTTCCATTTTCATTGCTGTTACGTTCCTTTCTATTTTTTACTGCCAGTTAAATTGAATCAATGCCACACTGCAATGACTGCCATATATTAAATTCAAACAATACAGTGGCAATGTATTATCTTCGTTATAAATATAAAATCTTTCAATCTCCGTATTTCCAAGCAGGATACTGCGCAGCAGCTTATCCCCCCGATAATCGCAATACGCAGCGGTTAGTTTTTCCATCGGATAGCAGTATACCTCCTCACCGTCACTATAATAATCATATGCTTCGTTTGGGTTCGTTTTACTGCAATCCACCTTAATGCATTCCGTAAATAAGAATCCATCCATATTGATAGACTCTGCGGGATATTCTAAGAGTCCACAGCCAATCTCTTTTTCTTTATTATAATACAGTGTCAAATTGACGTCGGAATGCTGCCATATCACCCCGTTCGTATCACTATTATGCCATTGATACCGATAAAAAACCTCCTGTTTTGGTAATCCTGCCTGCCGCAGAAATGCATCTACACCATTCTTGGGAATCGCTGCCCATCTGTCACAATTATCAATTATTTCATAAGCAGCTACAATATGTTCCATTAACGTGAGGCAGGAAAACGGTATCATGGATTCTTCTTCATAGCAGAAATAATAATCTTCCCACTGATCCCGTTTATTATTTAAACGGATATATTGCAGGCGCTCCAATTCATCATATAGATAATACTGGCTTCTAGCGCTATAATTATCAAAAAGGTTCTCATTGTACCAATATTCTTTTTTCCACAAAGTTCCTTGTTCTCTATAAAGAAAGGAAACCTTATAAATTTCCTCCCCTGCTGCATTGCCATCACGATCTTTTCTATGTCCTATTAGCGTATAAGAAGAAAGTCTTCCTTCTAAATCATAGTTGTAATTATAATCATAAGAATCAAACTCTTGTTTCATGCAATCTGGGATCTCATTTGTTTCCAAAACTGCAGCACCATCATATGTCACATCTGTGGAATAGGGATTGGGATAGTTCCAACAAAATGTTGTTGCATAGCCATCGCATACAAACGGAAATTTCCCATTATCCACAGACTCCCCATATTTCCATCCATAACCTTTTCCTGTTTCCTTATCCATATAGAACGCAAGCTGCAATTTTCCATCCTGTCCCATAATACAGGTTGAAAATTCGTTCTGTGCTTTGTATGTTTCTTGAGTATTTGATAAGTCAATGGTTGACGCCAAATGATATACACTGTATTGATCTTGCTGCTTTAATTCTTTTTTTGCAGACTCTGCTTCTATCTGCGTTGTTTCTTTTTTGCCGCAGCCAGTCAAGGAAATGCATATTATTAGAAGCAAAAAATATTGCCGTTTCATGCTTTTTCTGTCCTCCCAGTTCCAGTATATTTGATTCTTCTGTTTCCTTTTCCTGTTCTCTTTTATAATATCATTATACTGTTTTGCATTTATATTCACAAGTAAATTTTTCTATTTCACCTTTTTACCTGCTAAATCTTAATTTCACTTTTATATTATGTTTATAAATAATTAAATTTTCCTTTTTAAATTTCGAAAGCAGTGCAATCAGCAAAATAGGCAAGCCTAACATTAGGCTATGTTTTCTGTCCAAACGCCCAATATTTATTAATAACAAAATTAAGAGGCACACTTACCAGCAAATTAATAATAGGTGCAGCTAATTCAGATATATGACATATTTTTACCCAGAATACAAGCAAAATGCTATTTAGAAATAATCCTGTAAACGAATATGATATATATGTCTTCACCAAAACCTTCCAAAAAGAACGCTTTTTTTCTTTTTCGATTACAAATACCATTTTATTATTAAACTGTACCCCTTGTCAAGGACAAATTTTTTATTTTGTTGCAGGGAATATGCGTTCTGCTTCCCTTTCATTTA